>NZ_CP016268.1:2100956-2427445 GCF_001677435.1 Woeseia oceani | reverse complement strand
GCAGGAGCTTCGACACGGCAGCACCCCTAAAGGTTGAATCAGTTCGCAGAGTATATAGAGAATGGCTGCAACGTCTGCGCCGGGATGTCCAATGCGGTCGGAGTGAAATTTTCTGTAATTATGCGACCAAAGCTCAGGCTGGCGCATCCACTTTGAATGTATGTAGGCCACTCGCACATCCTGTGTCGGTGGAACGTCTAACTCGACGCCCTGGCAATGGAGGGTAGTATGTCCAAGCTCATGGTTGGATTCTTACTCGGAGTCATTGTGGCCAGTGCGGGATTTCTGTTGTTTGGCGAGCAACGCAACGAATCTCCGTTACTGCAGCCGGATACTGGTTTGACAGCTGCGCCGTCGGCATCGGTCTCTACTACGGAAGTGACTGTACAAGTGCCACGGACTGAAGTGCTCGACGAACCCGGTTCGCAACAAACATCTCATTCATCTGCATCTGCAACGACTGCCCCAGTCGAATCGTTGTTACCAGGACACCAGGAGTCTTCGCAGGGCAATTCAGTTAATGCGGCAGTTGCACGGGCATCACGGGATTCCGCAGGCGTCTACTCGCCAGAGATTGCCGAAGTGATGGGCAGAAATGTACCGGACGATCTGCATTCCCGATTTGAAACCGAAGACCGCGAGGACTCGTGGGCAAGTTACATGGAGGAGCAGTTCGCTGCTTACTTTGCTGACAGACCGGCACTGGCCCAGTTCAACATCCCATTGATCCACTGCCGCACCTCAATCTGCGAGGTGCACGCGATTGGCTATGGCCCTGATGCCTACGTGATCTGGACTGGCGCGACGGCAGGTATTCAATATGAACCGTGGCACGATTTTCGACGGCTGTCGGTTTCGACTAAGGATGTCGAGCCTGGCGTGCTGGGGATTGTGCTGATACTTGCAAAGGCAGCTGAATAGCTCTGCTCGGGAGCAACACTGGGGTGCAAAACAACATTACTTGAGGTGGGGCCGGGACGCGCAACGCGCGGTCGCCGTCAATTCCTAGTGCAGGAAGGCCCAGGAAGTGGCGGATGCCTGACGCCGCAGCATGGGTGCTAGGTGATACTGGAATGTGGTACTCCCTACCGGATTCGAACCGGTGTTACCGCCGTGAGAGGGCGGCGTCCTGAACCACTAGACGAAGGGAGCATGGTGTTGTTTTTGACTGCCCCGGCTGGCGGGGGCTGCTATTATACGGCCGCGTCCCCATTCCTCAAGCGGAATCTCTATTGAATATCGGCCGTTCGAAAAAACCAAAAAAACCCACAATAATCCCTCGGCCCAAGCACACGGTCTCCCGTTCGGAGATCTCCGACAGCGCGCTTAAGGTATTGTATCGCTTGCATAAATCAGGCTTCCAGGCATTCCTGGTAGGCGGCGGTGTGCGGGACGCGATACTGGGTTTGCACCCCAAAGACTTCGATATTGCGACCGATGCTCACCCGGATGAGGTGAACGCATTGTTCAGCAATTGCCGCCTGATCGGGCGGCGGTTTCGACTGGCGCACGTGCGATTCGGCCGCGAGGTCATCGAGGTTGCCACTTTCCGGGCCTCAAGCGATGAGGAAGACGACCCGGATTCCGCGCTCGACAACGATGGCCGCATATTGCGCGACAACGTATATGGCACGGTCGACGAAGACGTCTGGCGTCGGGATTTCACCTGCAATGCGCTCTACTACAACATTGCTGATTTCAGTATCTGGGATTACGTCGGAGGGGTGAAAGATATCCAAAAGCGTCGCCTGGTGTTGATCGGCGATGCTGAAACCCGGCTGCGTGAAGACCCGGTTCGAATGCTGCGTGCCGTGCGTTTTGCCGGCAAGCTGGATTTCACCATTCACCGGTCTGTGCAGAAGGCGATGCGTAAGTCGGTCGAGTTGCTGCGCAACGTACCGCCGGCCCGATTGTTCGACGAGTTCCTGAAGATGTTTCAGGGTGGTCATGCGCTCAAGACGTTTCAGTTGCTGCGCGAGCACAATCTGTTTCGCCAGTTGTTTCCGGAGACCGATGAATACCTCGATTCGGACGAGTCTTTTGTCCGCTTCGTAGAAGCCGCGTTGATCAACACCGATCGCCGCATCGCCGAAGAGAAATCCGTAACGCCCATGTTCCTTATTGGCGTGTTCCTGTGGGCGCCGGTACGCGAGCGTGCCAAACAGCTGCGCGAGGAAGAGGGCATGACCGTTGCCCAGTCTCTGGCCGCTGCGGGCTGGGATATCACCGGCCTGCAACAATCGAGAATTTCCATTCCGAAGCGTTTTACAGCACCCATGCGCGAAATGCTGTCGCTGCAACCGCGCTATGAAATTGTCAATGGCCGGCGCGCAATGAAATTGCTGGAGCATCGGCGGTTCCGTGCCGCGTACGACTTCTTTGTCCTGCGCGCTGAAGTGGGCGAAGTGGATCAGAAGCTGGCTGATTTCTGGACCGATATTCAGACCCAGCCGTCGGAAGCCCGCGACAAGCAGTTCGCGGTCACCGACAGTGCCGGTCCCGCCCGCAAAAAACGCCGCCGCCGACCGCGAAAACGGCGCGCGGCCAGTTCCGAATCCTCATGAGCGAAACTCGGCCACACTGGTGGCCGGCGTTCATCGGCATAGGCAGCAATCTGGGCGAGCCTGTGCAACAGGTCGAACAAGCCATTAAGGCCCTGGCCGGCCTTGAGCAGTCACGTCTGATCCTCTGTTCGTCACTGTACCGTTCAGCACCCGTCGGACCGCAGGACCAGCCGGATTTCATCAATGCTGTCGTTGCCGTTCTGACCCGCCTCGCGCCACAGGGCCTGCTGACGAGCTTGCAAGCCATTGAAAACGTTCAGGGCCGTACCCGCAGCGGCGAGCGCTGGGGGCCGCGCACGCTGGATCTGGACCTGTTGGTCTATGGCCAGGCGAGCGTGGCGACGGCCGAGCTGACGCTGCCTCACCCGCGCATTGCGGAACGAAATTTTGTATTGTTGCCCCTCAGTGAGATTGCTCCCCATCTGCCAATTCCTGGATTGCCCAGTGTTCCTCAACTGGTGCAGCAGCTTGTGTTGTCAGAGCCAGCGATCGAACGACTAACACGCTGACGCGGCCAGTGCGCTGCACGCAACAGGAAGTTTCACCACGTGCTTACGAGCCTCAAACAAAAACAACAAGGACCGCGCTACATCGTTGTCGAAGGACCGATCGGCGTGGGCAAGACCAGTCTGGCCCGCAGGCTCGCAGAAAGTTTTGATGGCGAACTGGTATTGGAGCCGCGCGAAGAAAACCCGTTCCTTGAGCGCTTTTACAAAACCGGCCGCAGTGCTGCTTTGCCCGCGCAGTTGTTTTTTCTGTTTCAACGGGCGCGCCAGATGGAAGAACTGCGCCAAGCGGACATGTTCGCGCCCGTGCGGATCGCGGATTTTCATATAGACAAGGACCGCCTGTTTGCCGAGTGCAATCTCGATCCCGAGGAGCTGGCACTGTATGAACAGATCTGCGCCAAGCTCGACGTGGATGCGCCGGTGCCCGATCTGGTGATTTATCTGCAAGCGCCAGTGGATGCGCTGCTGCGCCGGATCGCCGGCCGGGGCATACCGTACGAGCGCACCATTGACCGCGCTTACCTGGAAAAGCTGACCGATGCCTACGCCCGTCATTTCCATAATTTTGACGAAGCACCGTTGCTGATCGTCAACGCCGCGGCCATCGACCCCGTGAGCAATGAAGCCGATTACCGGCAATTATTCGAACAAATACAGCGCACAACCAGCGGCCGGCATTTCTTCAACCCGGCGGCGGCTGTGGCACTGGCCTGAATTGGTCGCGCCGCAACGCGTGAAATCTTTTATGATCCCTTGCCCGGCGTAACCTGCGGAGACAGGAATGTACACACAGCTAGAACAACGTGGCATGGCCGAGCCGCCAGTCAACGTCTCCACGTTGCACAAGATGAAAGAAGCGGGCGACGCCATCGCCTGCCTGACCGCCTATGACGCCAGTTATGCGATGCTGGTCGACAATGCCGGCACGGACCTGGTGCTCGTGGGTGATTCGCTGGGCATGGTCATTCAAGGCCACGACACCACGGTCCCGGTTACCGTTGACGACATTATTTATCACACGCGCAATGTGGCCCGCGGCCTGCGCCGGGCCTTCCTGGTCGCCGACATGCCCTTTATGAGTTACCGCAATCCTGATCAGGCGCTGGAGAATTCCGTGGCGTTGATGCAGGAAGGTGGCGCGATGATGATTAAACTTGAAGGCGGTGACAGCCAGATCGAAATCGTCAAACACCTCGCGCGTCACGATATACCGGTATGCGCGCACCTCGGTTTGAAACCGCAGTCGGTGCACAAGATCGGTGGTTTCAAGGTGCAGGGCAGGGAGCCTGAAAAGGCGCAGCACATGATCGACAGTGCACAGCGTTTGCAAGACGCCGGTGCCGATATTGTTTTGCTGGAATGCGTGCCGAACGAACTGGGCAAAGCGGTTACCGAAGCGCTGGACGTGCCCGTTATCGGTATCGGCGCGGGCCCTGATGTTGACGGCCAGATTCTCGTGCTCTACGACATACTTGATATTACGACCGGGCGCACACCGCGCTTCGTGAAAAACTTTATGGCGGGTCACGATTCACCCGGCGTGGCGTTGCAATCCTACGTACAGGCCGTCAAGAATCGGGACTATCCAGCACCGGAACATTGCTTCTCCTGAGCGCCGGCATTCTTTCTCAGTAAAGGACAGACACACTTGCAAGTAGTAAGCGGGCGGAACGAGCTTCGGGAGATTCTCGACGAATGGCGGCATGCCGGAGAGCATGTTGCGCTGGTGCCCACCATGGGGAATTTGCACGAAGGGCATCTCAGCCTGATGACCTTGGCGCGCGAGCACGCTGAACGGGTGGTCGTGACGATCTTCGTTAACCCAACCCAGTTCGCGGAAGGCGAAGATTTCTCGACCTATCCGCGGACCCTGGAACGGGACAAGCGCCACCTCAAGCGGGTTAAAGCGGACCTGCTGTTCATACCCGACGTCGAAACGATTTATCCTTTCGGTACCGATGCCGCAACGTCGGTCACCGTGCCGGTACTGACAGAAGAGTTTTGTGGCGTTGCCCGGCCCGGACATTTCGACGGTGTCACGTCTGTCGTCAGTCGCCTGTTCAGCATCATTCGGCCGGACGTTGCGATCTTCGGCGAAAAGGACTACCAGCAGCAGCTGGTTATTCGGCGCATGGTCGAAGACATGCATTTGTCCATCAAAGTCGTCAGCGGTCCTACCTTGCGCGAGGACGACGGCCTGGCACTAAGTTCGCGTAATCAATACTTGACCGATGACGAGCGCACTATCGCACCAACTCTATACGCTACCTTGCGCGAGATTGGTGATGCACTGCAGGCGGGCAACGACGATCACGGCGGGCTGGAGACCAGCGGCATGGAACGGCTGACAGGCAGCGGATTCCATGTCGAGTACGTGAGTATCCGGCGAGCGGAAAATCTCGCGCTACCTGACAGGGAAACCGATCGTTTGGTCGTACTGGCAGCCGCACGGCTTGGCAAGGCGCGGCTCATCGACAACATCGTTGTCGAGATTTGAGCCGGTTCTTGCCCCGGCGTCGCGGCTGATACAGAGATACCGTGTGTGGCGCTTTGCCCGCGGGCGGGATACCAACCTGGATCTCAGGCAAACACCTGATTCCGGCCGGCCCGCTTGGCGCGGTACAGGGCGGCGTCGGCCGCATGCATCAACGAGTCCAGCGTGCCGTCGTCCTGCAACTCGGCCACGCCCATCGAGATCGCGATCGGAATTCTGATCAGGGAATCAATGTTCTCTTCATAGTCGCCGTTAATCGCAATACGGACCCGGTTCGCGGTTTTCAGCGCTTCGGCTTCGGCAACGCCCGGTAACAAGACCGCAAACTCATCACCGCCGAAACGTACCAGCTTGTCGCGCGTCCGGAACTGATCGCGCAACACGCGCGCTACCGCGGTCAGTGCACGGTCACCCGCCACGTGACCAAACTGGTCGTTGAATGTTTTGAAGTTGTCGACGTCAACCATGATCATCGACACGGCTTCGCGATTCTTGCGGCAACGGGCAATTTCTGCGGGGAATTCATCAACCATGGCATGCCGGTTGCCAAGACCGGTCAGTGCGTCTGTACTGGCATTGCGTTCGTACTTGAGCAGATCGCCGAAACTTTCAGCGATGAAATGGTTGTGGCTCCGAATTCGCTCCGACAACATCAGCAGCAGGTTTTTCGAGAAGGCGTGCGAAGCATTCACCATTTCCCACAAAACCGTCTTGTGTATGACCAGCACATGGGTAGGTTCTGCCGCAATCACATAGGCGGACGGGTCTTTGCCTTCGATGATGGACATTTCACCGGCACAGGAGCCTACGTCCATGCGCGCGAGTACAGGTGCGTCGGGCGAGCCAACCCGAACGTCGAGCAGCCCGGATAGCACGACGAACACGTATTCGTTCCGACTGCCGGGCGACAGCAGCAACTCGCCAGTGCCTACATCGCGGCGTTCGCACTGCTGCAACAGGCCTTGAATCTTGTCGGGCGAGACACCGTGAAAAAGGTCAAGACCGGCGAGCAAAGAGCGTTGGTAATCCGAATTAATAGGCGGCACCCTTTCGACCCAGTTGCCACTGCGGCCCTGGCAAATCGTTAATGCAGACTCTGTGGCGAAATGCCAGCGGAGAGGCCCCAGCATGCAAGGCGAGGCACCGCTTTTTACTGCATTCACACTTTGATGACAATGGCTATCGTGCGAACGCTTTGCGTGAGTTCAAAAGCCCCGGCAATTCACGAGTGAAAAGTAACAACGGTTACTGGTTCTGCACTTATGGTGCGTCTGGCTCCGCCAGTTGTGCGCGCATGGCGGCGAAGGTCTCCTGGTCCGCATCGCTGGGTTCCGGGTATTCAAGTCCAATGCTGGCAAGTGACTTCACGATTATTTCCGCAACCACTGCCCGCATGTACGGCTTGTCATCCGCGGGGATGGAGTACCACGGTGCCCACGGCCTTGAAGTTGCGTTGAGGGCGTCTTCATAGGCCGTCATGTACTGCGGCCAGTAAGCACGCTCTTTAATGTCGCCCGCGGAAAATTTCCATTGCTTGTCCGGGTTGTCTAGTCGTCGCAGGAATCGCTGGCGTTGTTCCTCCAGTGACACGTTCAGCCAGAATTTAAGGATGACGGTACCGTTGCGAGCAAGGTGTTTTTCCTGTTCGCGTATGGACTCGTAGCGTTGTTCCCAGAAGCTCGGGTCGTCGGTTGCGCAGGGCAGCTTCTGGTACTGCAAATACTCCGGGTGGACCCGCACAACGAGTACCTCTTCATACTGGCTACGATTGAATATTCCAATGCGGCCGCGTTCGGGCAGTCGGGTACTGGTGCGCCAGAGAAAATCGTGATCGAGTTCCAGGCTGGAGGGCTTCTTGAAACTGAATACCTGGCAGCCTGCGGGATTAATGCCCTGCATAACTGCGCGAATCGTACTGTCTTTGCCAGCGGCATCCATGGCCTGAAAGACGAGCAGCACGGAATGGTTGTCGCCGGCCATGAGGACTTGCTGCAGTTTGTCGAGTTGTTCGGAGGCGGCCTTCAGGCGCTTCTTGACTTGCTTGCGCTGCTTTTTTTCGGGTGCTGTGCTGGTTTCAGCAACTCTAAAACTGCCATCGAAGGGCACCAGGTGCCGATCGTCCACTGCTTTGAACATTTCTGTCTCCCTGTGACCGCCGCGATGTACAAGTGACCCAGACTACTCGAAAGGCCAGCGTGATTCCGCTACGTTGTTGCGCACTTACGCAGTGACTTTGCGCTACGCAATCTATCGATATCTGGTTAGAGCACGTTGTGTTGCTGCAATGCCCAGTTGACGTGCTCGCGTACCAATGCTGACCCGTGATCGCGCCGGCTTTGCAGTGCTTCAATGACGGCCGTGCTTGTTTCGGCATTACCGAGACCCACTGCTAGATTGCGCAACCATTGCTCGAAGCCAATCCGTCGAATCGCGCTGCCTTCCGTATTGCTGAGCCAGGTTGCTTCATCCCAGCGGAACAATGCGGCCATGTCGGCATCGTCCAGACTGTGGCGCGGCGCGAAATCGCCCTCGGCGGTAGGCTTGGCGAATTTATTCCAGGGACAAAACAATTGGCAGTCATCGCAGCCGTAAACCCGGTTGCCGATGGGCTTGCGCAGGTCCTCGGGAATGCTGCCCTTCATCTCTATAGTCAGGTAGGAAATGCAGCGGCGGGCATCGAGCTCGTACGGCGCGACGATGGCGGCTGTCGGGCAAACGTCTATGCAGGCGCGGCAACTGCCGCAGTGGGATGATTCGGCAACGTCCTCGGCCAGCGGCAGATCCGTATACAGTTCGCCGAGAAAAAACCATGAACCAGCCTGGCGGTTGATGACGTTCGTGTGTTTGCCGATCCAGCCCAGGCCGGATTTTTCGGCGAGCGGCTTTTCAAGGACCGGTGCGCTGTCCACGAACACACGATAGCCGAAGTCTCCGATGTCATCTTCAATGAGCCGGGCAAGTTTCTGCAGGCGTTTACGCATGAGCTTGTGATAGTCCCTGCCCAGTGCATAGCGGGATACGTATGCTTTGCGGGGATGATCGAGCAGGTCTTTGGCGCGTTGCTGCTCGTCGGGAAAGTAGTCCATGCGCACCGAAATCACCCGCAACGTGCCCGGCACCAGCATGTCCGGTCGGCTGCGCTTCAGGCCGTGACGTTCCATGTAAGCCATTTCTCCGTGATAGTGCTTTGCGAGCCATGCGTGCAACCTATCCTCAGCAGCGCCCAGGTCGACGTTGCTGATGCCGGTTTGCTGGAATCCCAGGCTGGCACTCCACGCCTGGATGCGTTTCTTCAGTGCATCCAGGTCATTTTTTGTGTTGATCGAGGTCAATGCCGGTGTTTTCACGGTTACCGTTGAGGTCGAGTCAGTATAATCGCCGCCATCATGAATAACCTGACCTGCACTCCCGAACAAGGCATCTTCAGCGTCG
The DNA here is from genome assembly GCF_001677435.1 of Woeseia oceani. Classification (GTDB taxonomy): domain Bacteria; phylum Pseudomonadota; class Gammaproteobacteria; order Steroidobacterales; family Woeseiaceae; genus Woeseia; species Woeseia oceani. Next base: position 2,418,446 of record NZ_CP016268.1, on the reverse strand, counting down.
CTGCTGTTCGTGCTGTCGATTCTGCGGCGATTGCCGATGGGATCAGCGGCTACGAATTGATGACGCGCGCAGCGCGGTTCGCAGTGCAGATTGCCTGCACTGAATACCCCGGGGCGCAATGCTGGCAAGTGCTGTGCGGTGCGGGCAACAACGCCGGCGATGGCTATTTGTTGGCCAGACTCGCCAGTGAGCAGGGCATTGATGTCTCCGTTCGGTATGTGGTGAGTCCGGATACGTTGCGCGGTGACGCGCGCAGCGCCTGGCAGGCGGCGCTTGAACAGGGCGTGTCGATCGCGGAGTACGACGGTTCGCTGAATGCTGACGCCGGGTTGTTGATCGATGCGCTGCTTGGCAGTGGTCTGGATCGCAATGTCGGTGGGCGGTTTGCCGATGCGGTTAATGCGATCAATCGGCACCGTGCGCCGTGTCTCGCGCTCGATATCCCGACCGGTCTCAATGGCGACAGTGGCGACGTGATGGGGGTAGCGGTCGAAGCCGCAACGACGGTCTGTTTCGTCGCGCGCAAGACCGGGCTGTATTTTCTCAGTGGGCCCGATCATTGTGGTGATATTCAGTTCTCATCGCTTGGTATCCCCCACAAACACTACCCGCAGCCGCGAATACGGCATGCCGATGAGGCAGCCATTCGTTCGGCATTGCCACTGCGACACCGGCAGGCGCATAAAGGCGACTACGGTCACGTGTTGCTCGTCGCTGGTGGCAAGGGCATGCCCGGTGCGGCAAGACTGGCGGGCGAAGCGGCGCTGCGCACCGGGGCCGGCCGGGTCAGCGTTGCGACGCATCCCGGCAACACAGCCGCCATCGTGTCGCAACGGCCTGAGCTGATGTGCCACGAAATTGCCGCAGCGGATCTGGCACCGCTGCTCAACGCGGCAACGGTCATTGCGGTGGGGCCGGGGCTGGGTACCGTTGCCTGGTCACGCGCTGTTTTCGAGGCCGCGCGTGCCGGCAGTAAGCCGCAGGTGTTGGACGCTGACGCGCTCAATTTGCTGGCGTCGGCGGCGGACCGCAATGAGCAACGGGTCCTGACCCCGCATCCCGGCGAAGCGGCACGCCTGCTCAATTGCAGCACGGCCGAAGTGCAGGCGGACCGCTGTGCGGCGTTGCAGGCGCTGCGAGAGCGCTACGCTGGAACGATCATACTCAAGGGTTGTGCTTCGTTGATATCGTCCGGCGACGGTGTGCCCTGGCTGTGCCCGGCCGGCAATCCTGGCATGGCGACGGCGGGCATGGGTGATGTTCTCACGGGCATTGTCGCGGGCATCATGGCGCAGGGCGCCACACCGGATACGGCGGCCGTAGTTGCCACGGTAGTGCATGCACTGGCCGGCGACAGCGCGGCGCGCCGTGGACAGCGTGGCCTATTGGCCAGCGACCTCTTGCACGAGTTGCGACCATGGCTCAATCCGTGACGCGCACCGTTCAGCTTGCCGATGAAGCCGCCAGCATCGCGTTGGGGACGCGGTTGGCGAGTCATTTGCCGGCGGAATTGGCCGGTTGGATGATCCTGTTGCAGGGCGATCTCGGTGCGGGCAAGTCGACGGTGGCTCGTGCGTTGCTGCGCGGACTCGGCCAGACCGGGCCAGTGCCCAGTCCCACGTACACACTGATCGAGCCTTATGAATTGCCGGCGGGGCGCGTGTACCACGTTGACCTTTACCGGATCGCGGGTGCCGATGAGCTGGAGTTTCTGGGCTGGGAAGAACTCGATGACGGCTTGCGGCTGGTGGAATGGCCCGAGCGCGTGCCGGCGCTGTTCAAAACGGCCGATATTTGCCTGCAATTGGCCTACACGGAGACGGGCCGGAGGGCCGTTTTGCGTGCTTACAGTGAACGAGGGGCCGCCTGGCTGGCGACTTTGCCACTCTGACAGTTTCGCCGCTGGTGTCCTGCAAAATATTAAGTATCAGCCCTATCTCTATAATATTGAAAGAAATAATCTTGGCTTTTCTGTCCAGATTTGTATACTGGCCGAACGCTGTACATCCGCACGGGACGCGAATAACAACAATGCACGGGGTTCGATCAATTTTTGCTGCTGGTTTTGCCGCACTGCTGCTCGCAGTTGCAGGCACGGCCGCTGCCGCGACCACGGTCGAAGACATTCGCGTGTGGACGGAGAACGGCCGCACCCGCGTAGTCCTAGATCTGAGCGGGCCTGCGCAGCACAACATCTTTACCTTGCGCGGTCCTGATCGACTTGTGGTCGACCTGACGAACAGCCGGCTGTCACAGAAATTGTCCGGCACGCTGCCGACGAGTGGCGCCATTCGGTCAATTCGCAGCGCCGTACGGTCGAACGGGCAATTGCGGGTGGTGCTCGATCTGAACGAGGCGGTGCGTTCGCGCAGTTTCGCGGCCGGACCGAACGGCAAGTACGGTGATCGACTGGTTATTGACTTGCAGGGGCGCGGACCGTTACAGGCGGTGAAGCAAGCCGCTGATCGCTATCAGAGTGGTCGCGACATCGTCATTGCTATCGACCCGGGTCATGGTGGTCACGATCCGGGTGCGGTCGGTCGCGGTAAAACGCGTGAAAAGAACGTCGTATTGTCAGTCAGCAAATTGTTAGCTGAACGCATCAATGCGCAGCCCGGCATGAAAGCCATACTAACGCGCAGTACCGATGTGTACGTCGAGCATCGCGAACGCATGGAAACTGCGCGACGTGCCAGAGCCGATTTGTTTATTTCCGTACACGCCGATGCGGTTGACGATCCGCGACCCCAAGGGTCGTCTGTCTACGTTCTTTCGCTGAAAGGCGCGAGCGACGAGGCGGCGAAGCGACTTGCCGAGCGTGAGAATGCGTCGGCGCTGGTCGGCGGCGTGCACTTGTCCGACAAAGATCAGGTGCTGGCGTCGGTCCTGCTGGACCTTTCGCAGAACGCGGCCTTGAGTGCCAGTCTGGACGTTGGGGACAAAGTCATCAGGGAGCTCGCGAACCTGGGGCCGGTGCATCGGCGCACGGTTCAGCAGGCCGGGTTCCTGGTGCTGAAGTCTCCTGATGTACCGTCGATTCTGGTGGAAGCCGCCTTCATTTCAAATCCCTCTGAAGAAAAGAAACTGCGCAGTGAAACTCATCAGCGCCGTCTGGCGGATGCCATACTTGCCGGCATCAGCAATTATTTCCACGCGAATCCACCGCCGGATACGCGCCTGGCCATGAATCTGAAAGGCACGTCGGGCGGTTCCCGGCAGCACGTGATCGTTCGTGGCGATACGCTGTCCGAGATCGCTGAGCGCTACAATGTGAGTTTGGGAACCTTGCGTTCCGTCAACAACCTGTCGAGCAATAGTCTTAAAGTCGGGCAGAAATTGCGTATTCCCGCCACTGCGGGTAGCTGACAGCGCACAGACAGTGTCCGTGCGGTTCACGCACGGCACCGGCCAAGCCGCTACCCAAGAGCGGCTGCATTTGAAAGAATGCGCGTTCCTTTCGCCACGCGCCAATTCCAATGCCCATTCGACAGCTTCCAGGCCACCTCATAAACCAGATCGCAGCGGGCGAGGTTGTCGAGCGCCCTGCGTCGGTTGCAAAAGAGCTGGTTGAGAACAGTCTCGATGCCGGTGCGCAGTCCATTGTCATCGATATCATGGCGGGCGGTTCCAAGTTGCTGCGCGTGCGTGACGACGGCTGCGGTATCCCGCAGGATGAATTGGCGTTGGCACTGTCGCGACACGCGACCAGCAAGATCACCAGCCTCGAAGATCTCGAAGCCGTCGCGTCGCTCGGCTTTCGCGGCGAAGCGTTACCGAGCATCGGGTCGGTGGCCCGACTGACGCTGACTTCGCGAACGGCGGATGCTGAGACGGCCTGGAGTGTGAGTGCCGACAACGGCAGATTATCCGAACCGAAACCGGCCGCACATCCACTGGGCACTACCATCGAAGTGGAAGACCTGTTCTACAACACGCCAGCGCGCCGCAAATTCCTGCGCACAGAACGGACAGAGTTCGCGCACATTGATAAGTGGATTCGGCGGCTTGCACTTGCGCGACCCGACGTCGCCTTTACGGTTTCGCATAATCGTCGAACTGTCTTAAGTTTGCCTGCCGCGCACAGCGAAGAAGATGAGTTGCAGCGCATCGGCAAGATTGTCGGTGACAGTTTCGCGTCACAAGCGGTGTTTCTGAGTCGCGAAGCAGACGGCATAGCGATTCGCGGTTGGCTGGGCTTACCGACCTTCAATCGCAGCCAGCCGGACTTGCAGCACTGGTTCATCAATGGCCGCAGCATTGGCGACAAGACATTGAGTCATGCGGCGCGGCACGCGTACCGTGACGTGCTGTTTCATGGGCGTTACCCGGCGTACGTGCTGTATTTGAGCATGGACCCGGCGAGCATTGACGCGAACGCACACCCGGCCAAGCACGAAGTACGGTTTCGCGATGGGCGGCGCGTGCACGGCATTGTTTCGCAGTCGCTGGAGCAGGTATTGGCGGGCACCCGGCCAGGCGGTCATGAACAAAGCCCGGCGCGAGTCGCGGCACCAGCGGTGTCCGGTTTTCAACAACAGCCCATGCGCCTGGCGTCGACACACGGCAGCCAGGCGGTGGCTGAGGCGCTGAGCGCGTATCGACAAATGACGGTACCGACAACGGCCGAAACCAGCGAGCAGCCCGCTGGCGCATCACATGCACCGCCGCAAACGCGCGAGGATGACACGCCGCCCATGGGCTACGCACTGGCCCAGCTGGCCGGTATCTACATACTGGCTGAAAACAAGAACGGGTTGATTGTTGTCGATATGCACGCGGCGCATGAACGTATTTTGTATGAAAAGCTGAAAAAGGATTTCGATCAGCGTTCGCTGGTCCGCCAGCCATTGCTGGTACCGACAACGGTTGCCGTGTCGGAGAGAGAAGCCACACTGGCCGAAGACAATGCGGATGTCTTCGCACGGCTGGGTCTCGTAGTCGACCGTGCTGGTCCGCAAAGCCTGGTCATTCGCGAGATGCCGGCATTGCTGCGACAGGCCGATGCGGAAACGCTGGTTCGCGATGTTATTTCAGATATTGCGGATGCCGGCAGCAGCAACCGCGCTGCCGACATTGGCGACGAAATTCTGGCGACGATGGCCTGTCATCATTCGGTGCGGGCAAATCGCGTCTTAACGATTGCGGAAATGAATGCCTTGTTGCGGGAAATGGAAATGACGGACCGCGCCGATCAATGCAACCACGGCCGCCCAACCTGGACTGCCATGAGCCTCGCCGAGCTCGACCGGCTCTTTCTGCGCGGACAATAGGTCTTGAACAAGCCACCGGTAATTTGCCTGATGGGGCCGACCGCATCGGGGAAAACCAGCGTCGCTATGCGGCTTGCTGCTGAGTTGCCTGTGGATGTCGTGAGCGTGGACTCCGCACTGGTCTATCGTGGCATGGACATCGGCACCGCCAAGCCTGACGCTGACATGCTGGCAAAAGTGCCACATCAGTTGATCAACATTTGCGAGCCCGAGGAAACGTACTCTGCCGGAACCTTTGTGCAGGATGCCGTCGCGGCCATTGAGAGCATTCACGCAGCGGGCCGCATACCTCTGCTCGCCGGTGGCACCATGATGTATTTTCGCGCCCTGACTCAGGGCATCGCACCGTTGCCTGCGGCTGATGCAAACATTCGCGCGGCGCTGGATGCCGAAGCGCAGCTCGAAGGCTGGCCGGCACTGCATCAACAGCTGGCCGCGGTCGATGCCGACGCGGCCGCCCGCATTGCCGAATCCGACAGCCAGCGCATACAACGCGCACTGGAAGTGTTTCGGATAACGGGTAAACCGCTCAGCGAGCTGCAGCGCGAAACGTTGCAACCCGCGCGTTACAACTTCATTCGCGTTGCCTTAATGCCGCCTGATCGCGCGATATTGCACCAGCGCATCGCGGAACGTTTGGACCAGATGATGGATGCCGGCTTTTTGGACGAGGTCCGCCAGTTGCGGACGCGGCCCGGATTAACGGCTGACAGCACGTCCATGCGCTCCGTCGGTTATCGCCAGTTATGGGCGCATCTGGAGGGTGAGACGGATTTACCAACCGCGGCCGAACGCGCGTTATTCGCAACACGGCAGCTCGCCAAGCGCCAAATTACGTGGTTGCGCAGCGAACCCGTGATAAATTGCTTCGATCCGCTTGAAGCCGGCGCTATCGATACCATATTGTCCGTCTTGCGCGAGAATTTGGGCGAATAATCGCGATAACCCAATTCAGGGCTATGATAGAATTTTCCAACGCTATGGGCATGTTGTTGCTCTGCGCCGCCGGTGGAGGCACCAGGCGACGAGTACAACGAAGACTGATAAAAAATAATAAGGAGACCCGACATGGCCAAAGGGCAGTCGCTGCAGGATCCGTTTCTGAACATATTGCGCAAGGAAAAGGTCCCGGTGTCCATTTACCTTGTCAACGGCATCAAACTTCAGGGCCAGGTAGATTCATTTGATCAGTTTGTCGTTTTGCTCAAGAACAGTGTCAACCAGATGGTTTATAAGCATGCGATTTCCACAATCGTCCCGTCACGCAACGTGCGCCTGCCGCTACCGGAAGACGAGAACGGAGAATCTGACGACTAGTCTTTACTTGGGCAATTTGTTTGCGAGGGCCGGCAATGTTTGAGCGGCCCAAGAGCGGTGAACGAGCCGTATTACTGCACGCGTCGACCGACGGTGCACCGGATGCAGCCGAAAGAGAAGAATTCGCCGAACTGGCACGCTCCGCCGGAGCGTTGCTGGTTGGTGAGCTGGTCAGCGCGCGCCGCATTCCTGACTCCCGCACGTTCATTGGCAAGGGCAAGGTGGCAGAGCTCGCGAAGCTGATTGAAGATCAGCAAGCGGAGCTGGTGATCTGCGGTGCGCCACTGTCACCCAGCCAGGAACGAAACCTGGAGCGAGCCTTGAAGTGCCGGGTGCTTGATCGCGGTGGTTTGATTCTGGATATCTTCGCCCAGCGCGCCCGTAGCTTCGAGGGCAAATTGCAGGTCGAGCTGGCCCAGTTGCGGCATCTCTCAACCCGCCTGGTACGCGGCTGGACTCACCTTGAACGGCAGAAAGGTGGCATTGGCTTGCGCGGGCCGGGTGAAACTCAGCTGGAAACGGACAGACGCTTGCTGGCGCAACGGATTCGGGTATTGAATCTGCGCCTTGAACAGGTCGACGGCCGGCGGGCGATGAACCGGCAGAACCGGGTAAACGCAGAGATCCCGACGGTGGCGCTGGTGGGCTACACCAACGCGGGCAAATCAACCCTCTTCAATGCGCTGACGGATGCCGGTGTATATGTCCGCGATCAGTTGTTTGCGACGCTCGATCCAACCATGCGGCGTATCGAGCTGGACAGCAGCAGTGCGGCAATCATTGCCGATACGGTCGGTTTTGTACGCGATTTGCCCCACGAGCTGGTGGCAGCGTTTCGATCGACGTTGCAGGAAGCCAGGGAAGCCGACCTGATACTGCACCTGATTGACGCCAGTGACCCACAGCGCTGGCAGCGTATTCGGCAGGTCAATGCGGTATTGAAACAGCTGGGTGCCGACGAGGTGCCGCAGATTCGCGTATACAACAAGATCGACAAACTGGATCGCCGGCCACGGGTGAATTGGAACCGCAACGGGCTGGGCCGGGCGGTCTGGCTGTCGGCCCGGACGGGCGAAGGCATTCCATTGTTGCGCGAAACCATCGCAGAGCGACTGCGCCGCGAGAGGGTACAAGGTATGATGCGGCTTCGCCCCGGTCAGGGGCGGCAGCGTGCCCGCCTGTTTGAATTGGGCGCCGTCGTTGCGGAAACCGCCTTGGATGACGGTGGCTGGGCGTTGGAACTGAATTTGGGTGAGCGGGATTTGCAGCGTTTTCTGAAGCGTGAGAGTCTCCCCGCGTCACAATTTGAGGCTGGTGCGGCGACGCTCGAGCCGAACGCAATTACACAGAGATAAGCAGAAGATATGGCCTGGAACGATTCTGGAAACGGCAAGGATCCCTGGAAACGGGATAACGACGAGGCGGCCGATCTCGACAAGATAGTGCAGAACTGGCAACGACGCTTGTCCAGTTTGCTGGGCGGTAAAGGTGGCAAGGGCGGCAGCGCCAGTGGCAGCGGGCCATCCGGCGGTGGCTGGTTCCTGGCAGTCCTGTTGCTGATTGCATGGTCGCTGACCGGCCTGTACCGGGTGGACGAAGCGGAGCGCGGCGTCGTGCAACGTTTTGGCGCCTACGAGGCGACCACCATGCCCGGTCTTCACTGGCATTGGCCGTACCCGATTGAAACAGTTGACGTCGTCAACACCAATGCGGTCGCCAACTATGCGTTCCGCACCGAAATTCTGACCGCGGACGAGCAATACGTCTTCGTCCAGATGGTTGTGCAATACCGGCGCGCTGATCCGTACAAATTCAGTTTCGAAGTCGTGGACCCGGAGTCCACGCTAAAAGACGTCACCGAAAGCGCGCTCCGCGAAGTGGTTGGCACGAGCACCCTCGAGGTACTGGTTACCGAGCGGCGTGACGAGATTGCACCGCGGACGCAGGAGATATTGCAGGCGACGCTGGATTCCTACAACGCCGGTATCAGTGTTACCTCGATCAGCCTTGAGAAACTCGACTACCCGCAGGCGGTGCAGGAAGCGGTCGATGATACGCAGAAGGCACGCAACGATTCCGACCGAACCATCCTCGAAGCCGAAACGTACGCGGGCGATATTATCCCGCGTGCTCGCGGCAGGGCATCCCGCATGCTGCAGGATGCCGAAGCTTATCGGGATCGCGTGATCGCCGATGCTGAAGGTGATGCCGCGCGTTTCGTGGCGCTGCTTGAAGAGTATTCGAAAGCACCCGAAGTCACTCGCGAGCGTTTGTACCTGGAAGCGATCGAAGATGTTTACAGCCGCTCGAGCAAGGTGATCATTGATACCGAAGGCAATGGCAGCCTGCTCTACTTGCCGATAGACAAGTTAATGGAAGCCAGTGGCGAACGCCGAACACTAAACCGCGCGGACTCAAGCCGCACCAGCATGAGCCAGTCGCCGTCTGAATCCTCGATACCGGATTCAGAAGGATTGACAGAGCGCGACAGGAGGACCCGTCAATGAGTGATTCACGTTTCGCGGCAATCGTAATTGCCGGTTTGTGCCTGGTGGTGCTGGGCCTGTCAGCATTCACGGTCAATGAACGGGAGCTTGCGATCAAGTTGCAAGTGGGTGAGGTCGTCCAAACAGATTACGAACCTGGCTTGCACTGGAAAATTCCGATTTTCCAGACCGTGCGCAAATTTCCAAAGCGCATCATGACCATTGAAGATGAGCGGCCGGAACGAATTTTCACGGCTGAACGCCTGGCTTTGCAGGTCGACTTCTTCGTCAAGTGGCGCATTGTTGATTCTGTCCAGTACTACACGTCGACAGGTGGTGTGCAGCAAGTGGCCGATGGCCGCTTGTCGGAGATCATCAAGAACGCGATTGTGACCGAGTTCGGCCAACGTTCGGTCAGTGAAGCCATTTCGGTTGAACGTGCCGAGTTGATGCGCGACATGCTCGAGACTGCAAAATCGGCAGCTCAGGGGCTGGGTGTTGAACTGATAGACGTGCGGGTCAAACAGGTTGAGTTCCCGGACGACGTGCGCAATTCGGTGTACCGTCAGATGCGTGAAGAACGTGCTCGCGTTGCGGCCGAACGCCGGGCGCAGGGCGGCGAGATCGCCGAGCAACTGCGTTCGACCGCCGATCGTGAACGGACGATTATCCTGGCAGAAGCTTACCGGGACAGTCAGAAGCTGCGTGGTGAGGGTGATGCAAGAGCCGCGGAAATTTACGCCGACGCTTACAATCGGGACCCCGAGTTTTACGCGTTCTACCGCAGTATCGATGCCTATCGAAACTCAATCGGACAATCAGGCGACTTGCTCGTGCTGGATCCGAAGAATGACTTCTTCCGTTATTTGAACAACAAGAATGGCGCTCGTTAAAGAGTGACGTTCGCCTGCGGCACACGGCATCCGGTGTGACAATGGACGATCAGGGGTTAGCTCTGATCGTCCATTTTTCGGATAGCGGGTGCGGCGCCAATCACGATACTGTACTGAACGAATACGATCATGTGGCATGACATATTTACAGCGTTCGCCTTGTATCTGATTCTGGAAGGCATGATTCCATTTATTAGCCCCGGAAATTTTCGCAAAACGGTTGCACGTATCGCCGCGATGGGCGACAACAATTTGCGAATGTCCGGTCTTGTAGCAATGGCGGCGGGTTTGTTGCTGTTGTATATCGTTCGATCCTGAACCAGGAGTTGCTTGCAGCCATGGGTAAAAATGTAGTCGTCATCGGAACGCAATGGGGTGACGAAGGCAAAGGCAAGATTGTCGATTTGCTGACAGATCGGGCGGCAGCTGTCGCGCGTTTTCAGGGCGGACACAATGCCGGCCACACGCTGGTCATCGGCGGCAAAAAGACCGTCCTGCACCTGATTCCCTCCGGTATCTTGCGCGAAGGTGTGCAGTGCCTGATCGGCAACGGTGTCGTGCTGTCCCTCGAAGCGTTGATTCGCGAATCGGAAGCGCTGATTGAGAACGGCGTGCCGGTCTATGATCGTTTGAAGATCAGCTACAGCTGTCCGCTTATCCTGCCATCACATGTGTCACTGGATGTCGCCCGCGAGAAAGCGCGTGGCGCCGGCGCCATCGGTACGACCGGCCGGGGCATCGGTCCGGCATACGAAGACAAGGTATCGCGCCGTGCGCTGAAAGTGGCGGACCTGTTTGTTCGGGAAAAGTTTGCCGCCAAGCTGGGCGAGGTTCTCGACTATCACAACTTCTTGCTGAAGCACTATTTTCGCGCCGAGACTGTCGACTTCGAGCGTACATTGGATGAAGCGATGCAGGCGGCTGAAATCATTCGGCCATTGACAGCAGACGTTACGCAAATCTTGCAGGACCTCGCGGACAGCAACGAAAGTATTTTGTTTGAAGGCGCGCAGGGCAGTTTCCTCGATGTCGATCACGGCACGTACCCGTACGTCACATCGTCCAATACTGTGGCGGCTGCAGCGAGCACGGGTACTGGTGTCGGACCACGACACCTTGATTACATACTCGGTATCGTCAAGGCGTATACGACACGAGTCGGCGCCGGTCCATTCCCCACCGAGTTGTTTGATGCAAACGGCGCGCACCTGGCATCCGTCGGCGCGGAGTTTGGTGCAACCACCGGGCGGCCTCGTCGCTGCGGCTGGTTTGACGCAGTTGCATTGCGTCGTTCGATCATCAACAGCAGCGTGTCAGGATTGTGCATGACCAAACTCGACGTTCTGGACGGTCTGGAAACAATTCGGATTTGTGTCGGCTATGAAATCGATGGTAAGCCGGTCTCCGGTGTACCGCTGATGCTGGATCGCTTCGCCGAGTGCCAGCCGGTGTATGAAGACATGCCGGGTTGGGATGAATCGACGGTCGGTGTTACCGAGTACGAGGCACTGCCCGCAAATGCACGCGCGTACCTGGAACACATCGAAGAGCTGGTGTCGGTTCCGTTGGATATTATTTCGACCGGCCCCGATCGCGAGCAAACGATCGTCAAACGCCATCCGTTCGAGTAGTACGCCGGCGACGCAGCAGTGCGATTGCGGCCAGGAGTAGCACGCCACCTGCTGCGCCACCGCCACTGCCGCCGCTTCCGCCTCCGGAATTGTTGGTAACTGTTACGGAGACGGTTGCGCTGGCGGACAGTCCGCCGGGGTCGCTGACGGTCAATCGAAACTGGAGCAGTGCGTCCGATGCGACGCTGGGCGCAGTGAACTGAGTGCTGGCTGTCTGCGTCGATGTGAGGGTGACCGCAGGTCCACTGATCTGTTGCCAGGCGTAAGTCAGCGCATCGCCGTCAGTATCATTTGACTGACTGCCGTCCAGAGTTACGGTCGAGTTTTCGGCGACGGTGATGCTGCTGGCGACGATCGCCGCCGGCGCGTTGTTGACACCGGTTCCGTCGGAAATGCCGATTCTCACTACGGCGTCACCGGCAATCGAGCCACCGCTCACATTGCCGAACTCCAGTTCGAAATACTCGTCACCCTCGACATTGCCGTCGTCACTGATATCGAACTCCAGCCATTGCGGGTTGCCATCGCCTGCGGCCCACGTCAGGGAGCCGCTGTTGGCGCCTGTGTAGTCGACGTCTGGCGTCGCGGTAGCCGTCCCAGGCGCAAAATCGACGCTAATGGCGCTGGTGGTATCGCCCAGTCGTTGCACCACAACGACTGCTTTGCCAAAGCCGCGTTCGCCGACATTGACCTCGGTAGCAAACAAACGAACGGTAGCCGGTGCGGCCGGGTCACTAATGTGGACATGCGCTGTGTGCCGGTTTCCCAGGCTTGCACCGCCGTTAGGGCGCACCAGACGAACCAGCAAGAATTCGTTGTTCTCATCCACGCCGTCGGCCGCGGCAGCGACGGAGATCGAGCGCGGCGTGCTATCGCCATCGGCCCAGCTTAATTGCGTGGTGTTTAATGCGTAGTCGTTTGCATCGGCAGTCGCGTGGACCACTTCGACGCCGACCGATACGGCACCTGTGGCAGAGCCGTCGCGGCTGACCTGCAGCGTTGCCGGCAGCCCTTCAGTGGTACTGAATGAGGCGGCACTGAACGCGAGCATGCCGCCTGGCGAGTTGTTGCGGCTCCGGTCGGCGGCCAGATAAAGGCCGCTGTTGATGTCACTGACTGCGACTGTGCCGCTGAGAAAAAACGGGTATACACCCCACGCGCCGACAAAGCCCTGCTGATCCGAAAAAGGATAGGTGTCCAGCCGTCCGGCGGTAACGGGTGCAGCAGGATTGCTGATATCCAGGATAGTCAGGCCGCGGCTGTAGTTCGACATGTAGTAACGATTGCCACGCACGAAACCGTTGTGATCGATCGCCGTGGTGGGACCGGTCCATTGACCGACCATGGTCGGCGCAGTCAGGTCGGCAATGGAAAACACCCGCAGCGTAGTGTTCAGTCGGGATTGCTGTTCATCCAGTTCGTCGTGCACGAACATGAATTGCCGGTCTTCACTCCACCAGCCGGAATGCACGTAACCGCGGTTGGCGTATTGCGGCATGCCCGGGTTCAGCCAGCGCGGATCACTGCTGTCGGTGATGTCCCAGATTTCAATGTTCTGTTCATTGAAGTCGAGCAGCAGTTCGCAATAGTCGGTGGCGTTGACGCACTGTGTATCCTTGCGCGAGTCCGTTATCAGTAACGAGGCAGCGTCGTGCATGTAGCTCGGGTCGTTGGTGTTGGGAAGCGTGTTCGGTACCGAACTGCCATTGACGAACGCGGGCGCGGCCGGATTAGCCAGCGAGTAAGCGCGAAACTGGCCGCTGCCAATGTTGGAGCCGGCAATGATGAGTCGCGGATTCTCCGTCAGCGGAATGCCGGTACTGAAATCGGCGCTGCTGCCGTACACGTTGTGCGCGCGGGAAAACTGGCTGTTGTAAGAGAGCCGCCGAACCGAGTGCGGCAGATCACTCATGTCGATTACAAACAGGCCGTCACTTGAACCGTCGGTCGTGACGTAAGCGTATGCTCGCCAGCGCCCGGCCACCGTGTCGTAGTGTTGGTAGACCTTGAGATCGCGCCACGCTGCGTTCTGGCCATCGACAAAGCCGACCTCAACCGGGTCAGAGGGGTCTGTGATGTCGAAGACACCGGTACCAATATTGTAGCCGGCTACGACATATTCCCGGCCGCTGTTCAGGTCCGTGAATCCCCACACATCATTACCGCCTGCGGGGCCGGCACTGACCTGATCGAGCGGAATGTGCGCCAGCAGATCGACATTGCTGCACGGCAGAGAGTCCGTCATACCGCCGATGCAGGGCCCGCTGACGGCACCTTTCTGCAGTTTCTGATGTACGGCCATCAAGCGGTTGGCATCGGCTGAACGAGGGCCGTCTATGGCTTTCCGATCGACGACGATTTGCAGGCCCCGGTCAAGCAGCAGCTGACGGTATTCTGCAGGAACTCCGGTCAGGACGGTTTCACCGTCACCGACAACTTTAAAGGCGTTCGCTCGCTCGTAGCCGCCGGAGATATTGACCATGCCACTGATCAACAGGAACAGGTCCTCGGTATCGTCGATGCTATAGCTGCCTGCAGCGACCCGAATCTGGCTGCCTTTGCCGGCTTGCCGCAACGCGTAGGCGAGGCTCCGGCAGGGCTCGCTGGCATCGCTGCAACGACCAAAGTCCTCGCCATCGGCCGCCACGTACAGCGGAATGGTGGCATCACCGTGCGCCTTTGCTGACTGGGGCGACAGACAAGTGAGCAACGCAATCAGCGGTATAGCACGAGCGAATTTCATGGCGGACTCGGTTTCCGGTTGTCCAGTGAACGATTCTATACCCTGCTTCGATAGCCAGGTACAGGCGAAGGTTCCGCATTGATGCTGACGTTGGCAGCATAGTGCGGCAGAATCCCCGGATCAGGCACTACAGCGGGAAAGGGATTTGCACAACACGGAAGGCGCGCTGCTCTTCAAGGCAGGACCGGGTGCTTATGCGGATATTCGCAAACGCGGCTTTTCAGTCGAACGTATTGGCACGATAGCCGGCGCATCAGGCGGGGCGAAGTGGTTGGTCCTCAGTCAGCTTGATCGGGTGATAGTCGAGCATGTTGTGCCCGCGTTGCCGGGTCCTGTGCATTTGCTCGGTTCATCGATCGGGGCGTGGCGTTTCGCCTGTTACGCGCAGGCGGAGCCACTTGCCGCCATAGAGCGGTTTGAGCGGGCATACCTCGAGCAGTCCTACTCGGAACGACCGGATTCGAACGAAATCACCGCCAAGAGCACCGAGATACTCCATGAGATGTTGGGCGAGAGTGGGGCAGAAGAGATTGTCAGCCATGCTTCGTGTCGGTTGCATATTCTGACTGTCCTGTGCGGACGCCTGACGGCCAGTGACCGACGTGCCTTGCAGGGTAGCGGCCTGCTATTGGCAGCAGTCGGGAACTTGTTCAGCCGACGTATGCTGGGACGGTTTTTTTCCCGCGCACTGTTTTACGACAACCGCGATTTACCGCCGTTCTACAACGCGGGCGGTTTTCCGTTGGAGCGGGTGCCGCTGAGCAAAGAAAATTTGCCGAAAGCCGTTCTGGCTTCTGGCTCGATTCCCATGGTGCTAAACGGTGTGCGCGACATTCCCGGTGCACCGCCAGGCACCTACCGCGACGGTGGCGTTATCGATTACCACCTCGACATGCCGTTGAGTGATCCTGACCGGCTCACATTGTTTCCGCATTTCTTTGAGCGCTTGATCCCAGGCTGGTTCGACAAGCGGTTGCCGTACCGTCGTCACAGCGCCGAAGCGCTGGACCGTACCGTGCTTGTCTGCCCGTCGCCGGAATTTATCGCCAGACTTCCACATGGCAAGGTGCCGGATCGTCACGATTTTCAGAATTTTTCGACGGCTGAACGTGAGCGGAACTGGCGTCAGGTGGTTGTCGCCTGCAAGCAACTCGCCGATGAGCTGCACGATACTCTGGAGCGGGATGCGCTGGCGGCGAAGCTGCAACCATTGTGATAGGCTTTCGCGGACATCACGGGCCTCTTTGCTGAAAAGAATAATGCGGTCCGCCATTGCTGCGGTCAGCCGTGGCGGCTGCGTCACATTGCATCGGGGATAGTGCATGGCAGTAGGATCGACGTTTTCCAATAGCCGGGAGTACCCGGAACTCACCTGGCCGGCGGTCATAGTTGGCTGGTTTCTCGGTGTCATCATCGCCATTTCGATTGGCTATGCGGCTCTGATACTGGGCTTCTCCATTGAGGGCTCGGAACTCGCGGCGATACTCGGCTTCGGCATTCTGCGCGGCATTCTGCGGCGCAAAAGCATCATTGAAAACAACATCGTGCAGACGATAGCGAGCGGTGTGAACGGGGCGTCGTCAGGCATGATGTTTTCCGTGCCGGCCATATTCATTCTTGGCTACGGTGACCGTTTTGATCCGGTGCTCCTGACCTTCGGCTGCATCGCCGGGGCTTTTCTTGGCATAGCGTTCATCATCCCGCTGCGCAAACACATGATCGATTTCGAGCGACTGACCTATCCGGGTGGCGTCGCTGTGGCCACGATTCTGAAATCGCCAGGCGCTGGCGTCCATAAAGCCGTTATTCTGCTGGCAGCGGCGGCGGTCAGCGCCGCCGTGCATATCGTGTCGCAGCAAACCGGGGTTTCCAACTGGAACTTCGGCGAGCTGATAGGCATGCCCTCGTACATGAACGGCATCTGGTACCTGTCGTTACTGACGATCGGCACTGGCTTTATCGCCGGTCGCGGCGGTGTGGCATTTATCATTGGTGGTTTCGTGGCGTACTGGTTCTTGTCGCCGATGCTGTCGCTCAGCGGTAACTTCCCGCTGGATCAGCTGGGTGCGGCGATCAGCGATCCGAACCAGCTGCGGTCATTGTTGTACCGGCCGTTGGGTATTGGCATGTTGATTGGTGGTGCGATGATGGGCGTGGCGATCGCCTTGCCATTGATCATCAGTGCGGTTCGTTCGATGCAAAAATCCGCATCATCCGGCAGTAAAGTTGCTGCCGATGAGATGCCGATCAAACTACTGTACGTAGGTATCGTGGGTGCGGCGGTACTGCTGACGTATATCTCAGTGACTTCCGTAGAGAGCGTAGGCCTCGTTCGCGGCATCGGCATGGCCTTATTGGGCACGTTATGGATCTGGATGTCGGGCATTATTTTGTCGGAGGCTATCGGCCGGACCAACTGGTCACCGTTGTCCGGCATGACGCTGGTCGGCATCACCTTGCTGATCATTCTTACCCACGGCATGGAGCGTGGCGATTCCATAGTGGCGGCGATCATGGTGGGCGCTGCGACTTGCGTCGCCATGTCGCAGGCGACGGACCTGATGCTCGACCTGAAGACCGGCTACCTGGTCGGCGCGACTCCCCGGATGCAACAGTTCGGTCAGTTTATCGGTGCGTGGCTGGGACCGATTGTGGTTATTGGCGTGATCTTTGTATTGCACGAAGCGTTTACGCTGGGCAGTGATCGCCTGCCGGCTCCGCAGGGGCAGGCCCTTGCATCGATGATCGAAGGAATCATGGGCGGAGACGTACCCACCGAAAAATACATGGCCGGCGCCATTCTTGGCGGCATACTTTCAGCGGTCATCGGCGGCCTCGGTATCACGGTCGGCCTTGGTTTTTATCTGCCTTTCAATATCGTGCTGACGTATTCACTTGGCACTTTAGCTCGCGAATTGTGTGATCGCTTCCGCGGCAAATCCTGGAGTGAGAACGTCGGAATACCCGTTGCTGCCGGCCTGATCGTCGGCGAAGCGCTCGTTGGCGTAGGCTATGCCATTGTCTACGTTGTCACGGCGAGCTGAATCTGTGCTCCCCACTATGCTCGCTACGGATACGAGGTGTTACGCATGAAGTCATTGGGCAGAACGTTCCTGATTGCGGGCTTTCTGGCATCTGCATTTGCCACGGCACTGCACGTGTACGAGACGAATTGGCTCATTTTTGTGCCAGCCGCATTGCTCGCAGTCTGTGGCGTAGTCATGATCAAGCGGCAGTCGAGCAGCGAGGCCCGCTCCGAGGAAGTGTTGACAGCCAACAAGGCTGAACTTACGAGCTCACTGCAAAACATTGTAACGTCACTTGATGAGTTGATCGGTCAAGGGCAGTTCGCATCGGTGGAGCTTCGCGATGGAATCGACGATCGCGTACGGCTGGATTTGCAGCGATTTGCCGATGCCAGAGAAAGCCTGATTCATCTCTTTGGCATGCAGATCTACGCCAACATCATGAGCGAATTCGCTGCTGGGGAGCGTTATGTGAACCGGGTATGGTCGGCATCGGCGGACGGCTATGACAAGGAAGCCAGTGACTATTTAGAGCGGGCTATTCAGCAATTTCGCGATGCGAACGAGCAATTGCAACAGGCTGAGCGAGCGGCGGCGTGAGTTAGACCGAACGATCCCCGTGGATTGGCGCATGCTTTTCAGCAGCGCGGCCCGAAGTGTCCTGGAATGGCGCTGATTCTCCGGCAATTAGGGTAAGATCGACCGGTGTTGACGAAGCGGCGGCAGCCTGATGCACCGGATATGGACAGTCACGCGGTAACGCCCCCACCACTGTTTCTCGCCTTGCTGGAAGCGCCCCGGGCGTTGACCGAAGCCAGTGCCTTGTGGCCCAGCGGCCGATTTCTGCGAAACCTTGAACCGGGTGATGGCCACGCCGTCATGACTTTGCCGGGCTTCATGGCGTCAGACAATTCGACCCGTACCTTGCGTCGTTACCTGCGCAGCTGGGGCTACGGCGCACATCCTTGGGATCTGGGCAGAAATTTCGGTGTTCGAAACGGCGAGCACCTTGATGACGCCCTGGACGAACGCCTGCTTAAGCTGTATCAGCAATCGGGACGCAAAGTCAGCCTGGTAGGCTGGAGCCTCGGCGGTTTGCTGGCACTGGAAGCGGCTCGCCGGAATTCATCGATCGTCCGTAGCGTCATCTCACTGGGCAGTCCATTGGGTGATCCCAAAGCGACCAACCTCTGGCGCCTCTACGAGCTTTTGACCGGGCAGCAAGTAACCAGCGATGAAGTGCGCGAGCGTATTCTGCAATTACGACAACCCATAGCGGATGTGCCGGTCACTGCCATATACAGTCGTTCGGATGCCGTAGTCTCCTGGAAGATCGCGCAACTGCCAGATTGCGACATGGTAGAGAGCATCGGTGTCGATGCGAGCCACTTGGGAATGGGTTTTAATCCGGCCGTGCTGTACGCCATCGCGGACAGGCTGCGGCAGGTGGAAGCGGACTGGCTGCCGTTTGACAACAGTGGAGTCCGTCGCTTCTTCTTTCGTTAAATTGATTTCAATACCGAGCGCAATGATAGCGCGGGCTTTGTGAGGAATGGTTCCATGCAGCAGCTGACCGGACTGGATTCGTCGTTTCTCCATATGGAAACCGGTTCAACGCCCATGCACATCGGGTCACTGGCGGTTTACGACCAGAGCACGGCGCCGGATGGCCATGTCACTTTTAAACAGATTCTGCATTTTTTCGAACAACGATTGCACAAGGCACGCGCCTTCCGCCAGCGGTTGATACGGGTACCGCTGAGTCTGGACCATCCTTACTGGATAGAGGACCCGGACTTTGATCTTGAGTTTCACGTACGGCATATAGCGCTGCCTAAGCCCGGTGATTGGCGGCAACTGTGTATTGAGACAGCACGCATACATTCGCGCCCGCTCGACATGCGCAAACCGTTGTGGGAAGCGTGGGTCATCGAAGGCCTGGACAATGTAAAGCAACTGCCGAAAGGCAGTTTCGCATTGCTGTTAAAAGTCCACCATGCAGCAATTGACGGGGTTTCCGGTGCTGAGATTGCCGAAGCGATTCACGATCTCAGCCCGCTCGCAGACGCCGACGAAGCCGCTACCGAGTGGCGACCGGAACGCATCCCAACGGGCATCGAGTTGCTGACTCGCAGCGCCGCACGCAGTGTTACGGCGCCGGTCAGGATCAGCAACATGATTCGGCGCTCCGCACCCGCGTTGCTCAAAGTGGCTGCAGGGGTGTGGACACGGCAACTGAAAATTCCTGTGCGCGTACCGCGCACGCGATTCAATCGAAACGTTACGCCCCACAGGGTATTCGATGGTCGGGTATTTGATCTTGAGCAGATCAAAGCGATTAAGAATCAGTTCCCGGGAACGACCGTCAACGACGTGATAGTCACGATTTGTGGTGGGGCATTGCGGCGTTATCTGGAATCGCGCAATGAGCTGCCAGCCGACTCACTGGTCGCGATGGCACCCATGTCGGTGCGGGCTGAACAGCATCATGGCTCTGCGGGCAACCGGATAACGGCGATGAGCCTCCCGGTACGCAGTGATATTGCCGATCCGGTAGCGCGCTTGAACGCCGTCAGCAAAGAAAGCCAACAAGCCAAGAAGCTGACTTATACGATGGGCCCGGATCTGGCTGCGGACGCCGCCGAACTTTTGCCATCGACCGTTTCCGGGTTGCTGGCCAGAGTGTTCGCCGATACTCAGTTGGCGTCGCGATTGCCACCGTTGTTCAACACGGTCATTACCAATGTGCCGGGCGTGAACATGCCCTTGTACTCCATGGGCTCCAAGCTGGTTGCGAGCTGGGGGCTGGGGCCTGTAGTGCATGGGCTGGGCCTGTTTCAGCCAGTGCTGAGTTACAACGGAACAATCACGATCAGCGCGATCGCAGATCGCGACATGATGCCGGATCCAGCGTTCTACAGTGATTGTCTACAAGCATCATTTGACGAGTTGTACGCGGCAACCGCAGGGTCGCAGACGCCAAAGCCGAAGAACAAAGCGCGACCTAAACGTGCGGTGAAGAGGGCTGGTAATAACGGCAGTGCGGAATCTGCGAGTATCAGCTGAAGGTGGATGATCTATGCGCCGGGAACGGCGGATCGGGCGCAACGTTCGTCGAGGTATTGTTGCAATGCTTCGGCATCCTCATTCAGCAAATGGTCTCTTTGATCTTTCCAGCCGGTAAGCATTGCCAGGTTGCGTTCATTCGTGATCAAAATGTTGTCATCTGATTGAGTATTGATTTCCCAGCCGGGCACAGCGACAACCAATCGTACGTGCACCTCATGCCCGACGACCTTGCCGCATTCACGGGCAAAGCGATCAACAATCTTGCGCGTTTCTGCCAGTGGCACAGAATAACGGCCGTCCGCGAAATCCAGTGTTTGCTCACTGAGTGTCAGCAGGTTGCTCTTGCCTGCGCGGCGCGCAATGACTTTGATGGCGTAGATGCCGTGTATTCCGACTAGCACATGATCGACGATACCCAATGCGCAGGGAACGTCGTGAAAAGTACGATTGTGGTTGGCCGTGATCTGACGCAATGCGTGGCCTATGGTCTGGCTCGCCTCGATCTTGAACTGCAATTGTTGTCGTCGCAGTGAATACTGAATGCCACGATATAGCGCCCCCGCCAGCGCTATGCCAACTATCGCGAGCACACCAACCTGTTGCCAGCCGGCCAGGTTGAAACCGGAGCTGGTCGGTTCAGCTAACAGTAAGGTTAGGGCGCATACGATAAAGAACAGGATCGGGGTCAGATACAGTGATCGGCGTTGGCCAAGACGCTCCCATTCGGTTCGCAGGTTTTCAGCCGGGTTGTTGGTCGCCGAACTGTGGAACCGGGTCCGCCGTCGGAGTATCCAAGGCAGTTTTCGTCCCAGGATCAGTAGTGCCGTGAATACCAGCGTACCTGCCATCGCCAGGGCGGAGGTGGAACTGATGACAGCCAGGTTCATGCCAGTCGTTGCTCGTCACGGGAAAACTGCAGACAGAGTAGCGGTGGGCACGACGGGCTAACTGTGATGCAGGTCACAGTGACCGGAATGCTCGCCTATGGTGGTACCGGCGACGGTGAAACTATCTGTGAGTCAGGTCACGGTGGCTGCCGGGATCGACTTGTATGTTGGATCAATACGCCAGATTGTGCGACGCGAGCGTCGATGGAGATTGGGTTATGCAGCGAATTCTTATTAGTTCGACACTTGTCGTCAGCATGGCGCTCATGAGTGCCTGTGCATCCATGAGCGCCGACGAATGTGCCGTTAGTGACTGGCGAGCCATCGGCTATGAAGACGGTGCGCGTGGCTACACAGCGGACAGGCTGGGTCAGCATCGCAAAGCATGTGCCAAGCATGGCTATGCGCCTGACCTCGATGACTACCGCAGCGGCCGCGACGAAGGATTGCGGGAATTCTGCCAGCCGTCCAGAGGTTTCAGCCTTGGCTCCGGCGGTGGGCAATACTATGGTGTTTGTGCGAGCGATCAGGAACCTTATTTTCTGGATGCGTATCGCCGCGGTCAGCACCTTTATACATTGCGTAGCAACGTGAACTCGGCCAACAGTTCCATTCGCTCCCGTGAAGCGGAGCTGGAACGGGTACGGAATCAGATACGCGATACCGAGGCCGCACTTATCAGTCGGGAGACAACGACCGAGAACCGGATACTGCTACTGGCTGACCTGAAAGAACTGTCGGAGGAGGCCGGCAGGCTGGAGGCGGAAATTGTCGATCTGATCGAAGAACGAGCCGATCACCAACACGAGCTGGCCAACTACGAAGCTGTACTCGCCGATTCCGGCTACTAGCCAGGCCGGCCCGCCTTAATCGTTTGGCGTCCTGGGCGAGCCGTCTGCCCGGCGATCGGACAGGTGGCGCCGATCTTTATCGCGGCGGGGTGCTGAACCGCCAAAGCCTTTTTGGAACGGATGACGTCGATCGTCGCCGCCCCGGCGGTCGGCAAAATGCACGAAACGGCATTGGCAATCGTCATGACTGCAATCGGCCAACGGCAACTCCGGCGCGGTACCCGCCAGAAAGCGCCGGCCGTGCAACTCGCGCGACGCGGTACATGCACCGGCGCCGAATCGAATTGAGACAGCATGAAACCGGCCGCTGCCATCGAGATTGCTATCCAACGTTTCTGCCGTGTTCGATTCGGGCGCCTCAGTACGTCGCCGAAGTCGCAAGGCCAGAACAAGTACCACACAAACCAGCGCCGCCACGATGCCAGTATGTACTATCACAGGCTTCTCCTTTGGCCCGCTATCGAAACGCGATGAAGCAGTTCGCCTGGCAGCCTTGCCGTCACGATTTCACTTGTCTTCATGCAGAAGGCCGGTTGGCCAGCGTTTCCAGTTCGCTCGCGGGGTCTCTCTTCAAATGTGAGATTGTTATTATTCAGCCGTACTTTAAACGCGATTGATGTAAACGTCACGCTTTGTAATTGCCTGCGAACGTGACGGATTCGAGCTTATCGGTATCAACGTTTATTGCGCTCCACCCAAAAGCCGGCATTCTTGATACCCAGTGCTTCGGGATCAAATTGATACTTTGCGACGTTCCGTTTCTTTTGATCCTCGTAATCCCGTAGAGCTTTAAGCGCGGGTTTGGATACGAAAAATATGATCAGAATGGCCAATATGTTGAGCCAGGCCATCAGACCTACGCCGATGTCACCGAGGCCCCACGCAAGGCTCGCGGTTCGTACAGCGCCGTAGAACACGGACGTCATGAGACCGATTTTCAACAGGAAAATCATGCCAGGGAAGCGAAACGTGCGACGGATATAGGCGACGTTGGTTTCGGCAATGTAGTAGTAGGCCAACAATGTCGTGAATGCGAAGAAGAACAGGGCAATCGCTACGAACGGCTTGCCGATACCGGTCGCGACACTGTCTACCGCGAACTGGGTAAAGGCGGGGCTGTTGGGGTCAAGCGTGGCAGGGACGTTCTGAATCAGGAAGCCGCCGGCCGGGTCGTGAACATTGTAAGCGCCGGTGATGAGGATCATAAACGCGGTGGCGGAGCACACAAACAGCGTGTCGATATAGACTGAGAACGCCTGCACCAGGCCTTGCTGGGCCGGATGATCCACTTCGGCCGCGGCGGCTGCGTGCGGACCAGTGCCTTGTCCTGCCTCGTTGGAGTATATGCCGCGTTTGACGCCCCAACCGATTGCGGCACCAAAGCCTGCCATTGGAGTGAATGCATCCGTAAAGATCAGACTGATCACGCGCGGCAATTCCGAAATATTCAATGCCACGACGGCACAGGCGGTGATGATGTAGGCCAGGGCCATGAACGGCACGACAAACTGGGTAAAGTGCGCGATGCGTTTGACGCCACCGAAAATAATGAAACCGAGCACCATCACGATGCCGATCGCGGTCACGATCTTGGTGACACTGATCGTGCCGAAGGTTGTTACGACCATGGTATCGGCACCGAAAGCAACTTCAGCGGCCGACGAAATACTGTTGGATTGCACACCGGGGAGCAGGAAGCCGGTGGCCAGGATGGTGGTGAGCGCAAACAGCCAGCCGTACCATTTTTGACCCAGTGCTTTCTCGATGAAATAGGCCGGACCGCCGCGGTACTGGCCTTCGTCGACTTCTTTGTAGATCTGGCCCAGGGCCGATTCCACGTACGCTGTCGAAGCGCCGAGAAATGCGACGATCCACATCCAGAATACGGCGCCAGGTCCGCCGAAGCCGATGGCAGCGGCCACACCTGCAATATTGCCTGTGCCGACCCTGCCGGACAGTGATACCGCGAGCGCCTGGAATGTCGAAATGCCCTGATCAGAGCTCTTGCCGGAGGTCAGCAGCGACAGCATCTCGCGAAACATGCGGACCTGTACAAAACGCGTCTGGTATGAAAAGAAGAGCCCTGCACCGAGCGCAAGGTAGACGAGTACCGGGCTCCAGATGATGGCGTTTAACTGGTCGACGATTGCTTGCATGTTTGCCCTTTCCGGATCTTGGTTGTGGGTCGCAAGCGGCACAGTCTAACCGATTTGGCCAGCCTGGCTATTCCATATCCATGATTCGCTTGCCCGTGGCAGCCTGTGGCTGGCTATGGAACACCGCCAGGTACAGCAGCCCCCCGGGGCGATGGGGGCGCGTGGCTGTGTAGGTTGGCAATCCATGCAAAAAATCCGGGCGCTGGGGCGAGCAATAATTGTGTCGCCGCTGCGGCGGCGGGATATTGACTCGCGTACGCTTGGCGAGGGCCAACAATATTGCACAGTTTGACTCGTTATACGGCCTTTAAAAGACTGGTAAAACAGGGGGTTAGGTATTTTCGGTTGCAAGCCGTTGGTGACCACAAGGAGGGCGGTATCGGCGGTCAAAGCGGTACAACGGAGGTTGCGGCGCTTGTGGCTGGTTCGTAACAGCTGGTGCGGTGGTGTGCTTGCAGGGTCTACAATCCAGCCGACCCACTGATTCGGCGGAGGCCTGAATGAGCCAGGAGCAGACAGCCAGCTACACGGCGGTTACCGAGATGGCGATCGCCGCCCGATTCTCCGAAGCTGCCTGTGATCGATCAATCGAAATCGCATGCCTGCAGCCCGAGCAGGCGGACTGGCGGCGATATCTTGATCGATTTCTGATGGTTGTCGGCATCGCCTTGATAGCCGCGGGTATTGCCGCATTTATCGCATGGAATTGGGCGGAGCTGGATCGTTTTGCAAAGTTCGCGGTATTGCAGGGCGGCATACTGGTATCCGCAGTTTTAGCCTGGCGGTTTGGTTTCGACTCGATCGCCGGCCAGAGCAGCTTGTTCGTCGTGGCTTTTCTGACAGGAATTTTACTCGCGCTCTTCGGCCAGGTGTACCAGACCGGTGCTGATCCCTATGGCCTGTTCCTGAGCTGGGCAATACTCATCTTGCCGCTGTGCATCATTGGTCGTCAGGCGGCGCTGTGGTTGTTGTTCCACATCTTGTTGATCCTGACCGTGATCATGTACTACACGCAGGTGTTACATCCGCCGGAAGGATGGTGGCAACTCGCTCAGCTGGTCGGACCGTTGGTGTGGCTTGGCGCTACCGTGTTGGACTCGACACTGGGGAGTGCGCTTTACTTGGCGAATGCCATTGGGCTCGTTGCGTGGGAACTGGGTACCAGTCGGGGTGTGCCCTGGATGCAAAACAGGGCCTATCCGCGCTTGATCGCCTTCGGCGCTTTCAGTGCGGTATTGCCTTCGACGCTGGTCATGATTTTGAGTGCCAGTTTTGGCGATCAGGCCAACCTTCATTTCATATCGCCGCTGTTGCTGGCAATTACAACGGCCGGCGGACTCTGGTACTACCAGTACAAGCAGCAGGATTTGCTGATTCTAACGTTGTGCTTGCTGGCTGCGATATTCGTGGTGACGTCGTTCGCGATCCGTGAGTTGGTATCGGGCAGCGGCAGCCTGTTGTTTCTCGCCCTCCTGATCATTGCGGAGGTTGCTGGTGCCGCCTGGTGGCTAAAGACAGTTGCCCAACGTTGGGCGTCTCAATCATGACCACCAGAATCTCATTATTGGACGTTGTCAGCCAGCTGGCGACAGAAGGGCTGCTGGACGAAGACGGCAAGGCGCGTGCCGACGCGTTCGTAGCAAGCAGGTCGTTTTCCCAGCCCTGGTACATAAGAACGATGGTGGCAATCGGTGCGTGGCTTGCGAGCCTGCTACTGATCAGTTTCGTCACCGGTTTCACGCTGGCGTTTGAAGGGGGCTACGCTTTCGTCGGTCTCGCACTGGTACTTGCCGCCGTAGTCGTTCGCCGTAACAACGATAGTGATTTTCTTGTGCAAGCCTCCATGGCAGTAAGCCTGGCCGGGCAGGCTCTCCTGTCATGGGGAATCGTCGAAGCGTTCGGCAGCAACAATCACAATATTGTCCTCTCGCTGGCAATTGTCTTGTGCAGCGTGATGTTCGGCGTATTTCCGGATCGAATTCACCGCACGCTTATGGTGTTGTTTGCTGCAGTCTCGACGACCGCACTCTTGTATTCCTGGGAGCTCAACGCGGTAGTGCCGTTGGTGGGTCCGCTACTCACAGCCGCTGCTGTGTATTTGCACAGTCAGCAATCCTTCCTGATTGCCCGAGGGTTTGGGCACTACGTCCGACCGCTGATGAACGGGCTCGTGCTCAGCGCATTCGGCGTATTGCTTTTATCGACGGTGTACATACTCCCGGAGCTGGGCACCATCGAACCTCAGATCTACCCGCGGCCGTGGCTTTCGACCGTATTGTTTGGTGCGATATTTCTGGGAGTTGGCGCAAAAATTGGAGCGAGTCTTGCTGACTCGATCAACCGAGCGAGTCGCCTTGTGATCACACTACTCATGTTTGCCGTCATTGGCGCCAGCTGGTTTGCGCCCGGGCTGATACTTGCCCTGATTGTGGTCACGCTCGGGGTGGCAAATGGTCATAAGGCGTTAATGGGTGCAGGCATTGCGTTTTTTGTTGTGTTTCTGGCGACGTATTTCTACGGCATTGAGGTGACACTCAGAACGAAGTCGATGACCCTGGTTGCTACCGGAGTGAGTATCTTGCTGGCTCGATGGTTGGTGCTAAGGATCTTGGCTGGCAACGATCAGGGAGGCCGACAGAATGCGTGAGGCAATCGACAAACGATTGAACAAGATACGCACCGCCGTGCTCGCGGGGACCGCTATTGTTATCGTCGGGGCCATTAATCTGGAGATCAGCAAGAAAGAAGCAATCATCGCAGACGGCTCGACCGTTTTGTTGCGAATTGCTCCGCGTGACCCGCGCTCGTTGTTACAGGGCGACTATATGGCTCTGCGTTATACGCTGGCCGAGACGGTGGCCGGGAAAGCACGAGACGCTGACATTAGGGATGGTTTGATTGTCGTCGAGTTGGCCGAAAGTGGTGAAGCCGGCTTTGTGGCCATTTACGACGGCCAGGCATTGGCTGATACGCAACGGTTGCTCAGGTTCCGGCTGCGGGGCGAGTCAGTCCGCTTGGCAAGCGACGCCTTCTTCTTCGAGGAAGGGCAGTGGGAGGTCTATGAGAGGGCGCGATTCGGCGAGCTTCGGGTCGCTGATAACGGTGAGGCAGTCTTGATTGGGCTGCGTAACGATACGTACGAACGACTGGGTTCTGCAGTGTTGCTGTCGCCGTCTGAATGACCTGCGACTATTTGAATGGTGCCCAGGAGAGGACTTGAACCTCCACTACCTTGCGATAACCAGCACCTGAAGCTGGCGCGTCTACCAATTCCGCCACCTGGGCAATTCTCTATCCAATCAGGATTTTCAATCTTACTGTCAAACCACGGGTGCTACAAAACCCATGTTGGCCGTACAGACCGTGGTCGACCTGGCTTTGTAACCGCGTGATTCTTCGGTGAGTATTCATCACTTGTTACTTGGCCCACCAGCCCCTGAAGCCGGCGTGTCCACCAATTCCGCCACCTCTGCAGGCGGGACGCGTACAATTGCGCCCATTGCGGGGGGCGCACTGTACTCAAACCTCCCGTATCCTGTCAATTGCCAATCAGCTACAAGGAGCAGCGACGATTGTCCAAAAAAGCCAAGACCAATGATGACGCCAAGGGAGGCAAGAAGTACCAGCATCCTTTGCCGGACCGCAATGCCGTGCTGGAGTATCTCCGGGAGGTTGGCAAGCCGCGCCCGGCCGATGCGATTCTCAAAGACTTCAACCTGAAAGGGCAGCGCATGCGTGCGCTGTTGGTCGAAAAACTGGACAAAATGGTACGGGCTGGCCAGATCATCGAGAACCGTCGTGGTGAGTACTGCCTCACCGAGAAACTGCAATTGGTTGCGGGCACCGTTATCGGCCACGCAGACGGCTTCGGCTTCATGCGGCGAGACGATGGCGCGGACGACGTGTACTTGTCCGCGCGCGAAATGCAACGATTGTTCGACGGCGACCGGGCTGTGGTCAAAGTTACCGGCAAGGACCGACGCGGCCGCGAGGAAGGCCGGGTAGTCGAAGTGCTCGAGCGCGGCTTTCGCGAAACGGCGGGTCAGTTTATACGCGAGCGGGGAATCGGAATCGTCATTCCCGACAACCCGAAGATCGCCCATCGTATTCTCGTTCCCGCGGGCGAAGACGGTTCGGCGAAACATGGCCAGATCGTGGTTGCCGAAATTCTGGATTACCCGAGTGGCAACGAACAGGCAACGGGACGAGTCGTCCGTGTCCTCGGCGCGCCCGACAAAAAGGGGATCGCCACCGATCTTGCTATTCACGCACACAGCATCCCGAACGTGTGGCCGAAAAACGTTACCGATCAGGCCGGGAAGTTTGGCAGCAGCGTACCCGCAGCTGCCAAGAAGGGCCGCGAGGATTTGCGCGATATTCCGCTGCTCACCATTGACGGCGCTGATGCCCGGGACTTTGATGATGCGGTCTATTGCGAGCCATCCGGCAAGGGTTGGCGTCTGCTGGTGGCCATTGCTGACGTCGCGCACTACGTTGACGTGCATTCGCCGCTGGACAAGGAAGCGATTCGACGCGGTACCTCAGTGTATTTTGCAGACCGTGTTGTGCCGATGCTGCCGGAGGCGCTTTCTAACGGCCTGTGTTCCCTCAACCCGAAGGTAGACAGGCTGTGCATGGTCTGCGAAATGCGGGTGGGTGCAGACGGCAAAGTTTCAAAATCCCGCTTTTTCGAAGGGCTCATGCGTTCTCATGCGCGCCTTACTTATACCGAGGTCAGCGGTTTTCTTAGCGGCGAAACGCCCAAGTCGGTTCCCGCGGTCGTGCATGAACCGATACAGCACCTGCACGATCTGTACCAAGCGTTTGCCAATAATCGCAATCGCCGAGGTGCGATAGAGCTTGATATTCCACAGGCGCGCATCGAACTCGGTGACGATGGCACGGTGGAAAAAATTATTACGGTGCCGCGCAATGATGCGCATCGTCTGATCGAAGAGTGCATGATCGCGGCCAATGTTCAGGCAGCAAAGTTTTTGCGCAAACACAAGATTGCCGGACTGTATCGTGTACACGCGAAACCCGATCCCGAACGCTTCGAAGATCTTCGCCAGTACCTGTTGAGTCTGGGGTTACAGGTGCCGCACCCGGACCACGTCGAGCCACGTCAATTCAACAAGTTGTTACAGCAGGTTAAAGACCGGCCGGACAGTCAGGCCATCTCGATGGCGATGTTGCGGTCATTGAAACACGCGGAATACACGCCGGAGAATATCGGCCACTTCGGACTTGCGCTTGATGCGTACGCGCATTTCACTTCGCCAATCCGTCGTTACCCGGATCTGCTGGTGCACCGTGCAATCCGCCACATCGTGCGTGGCGGCAAAGCCGGTAACCACGACTATGATCGTGCGGCGATGGACCACCTCGGCCAGGTCTGCTCAGCCCATGAACGATGTGCCGAAGACGCTACACGCGAGGTCGAGGCGTGGCTGAAGTGCGAATTCATGGAAGATAAAGTTGGGGAAACGTTCGCCGGCGTGATTACCGGAGTGACCAATTTTGGTGTCTTCGTGCAGTTGTCAGAATTTCAGATTGACGGGCTGGTGCACGTAACCAGTCTGAAGAACGATTACTACCAGTTTGATGCAAGCAGGCTGGAGCTGGTGGGTGATCGGGGCGGCAAACGCTACCGCCTGGGCGACGCGATGAGCGTGCAGGTACAACGAGTGGACATGGAGTCGAAGCGTATCGATTTCAGGCCCATGGAAGATGAATCTGAACCGCAGACCGGGCGCAAGCGCGCCGGGTCGGGCAGCAAGAGACGAAGCAAACGATGAGTAAAGCGCGCTACGTGACCGGCCTGCGTGCCGTCGAACAACTATTGGCAAGCAGTTCGGCCACGGTACGAAAACTCTATGCCGAATACCGGACGGCGAATCCCAGGGTAGAGGCGTTGATTGCTGCCGCCAATCGGCATGGCGTGGAGGTGCAGTCAGCAAATCGCTCGCGCCTCGAGCAAATGAGCGGTGAATCGCGTCACCAGGGAGTTGTCGCCGAAATCCAGCGCAGCACGACCATGGATGAGGGAGCCTTGCGCGATTTCGTCGAGCAGCGGCTGACGTCTGAACGGCCGGAGCCCATTTTGCTGCTGGTCCTGGAGGGTTTGCAGGACCCGCACAATCTGGGCGCCTGTTTGCGTACCGCCGATGCGGCAGGGGTGGATGCGGTCATCGTTTCAAAACACGGCGCAGCGGGACTCGGTCCTACCGTCAGCAAAGTAGCGGCAGGTGCCGCAGAATCGCTGCCGTTTGCCTCCGTAGCCAATATCGGACGGACCTTGGGCTGGCTGTCGGATTACGGTATCAGCATTGTCGGCACCAGCGACGGCGGCAGCGAGAGTCTGTTTGTGACGCCCATGGACGGCCCGTTGGCATTGGTGATGGGACGTGAACACAGCGGCCTCAAGCAGAACGTGATGCAGCGCTGTGATCGCCTGGTGCATCTGCCGATGCTGGGTTCGGTCTCCAGCCTCAATGTTTCGGTGGCCACCGGAATCTGCCTCTACGAAGCCTTGCGCCAGCGTCAGGCCAGCCCGACCACCGAATAGGCCGGCGCGGATCGGCGGAAATCCGTGATTTTGCAGGCCTTTGCTTGCAGACCCGCATCGCCTTAGGTAGGATGCGCCTCCCGCTTGACTGGCGGGCGGTGGATGGCTGCGCGCACGCGCTGGGTCACCGCCGTACCTCTTGCCTCACCGGATGACCGGGAGGCTATTATCCGTAAGGGGATACAATGAGACATTACGAAATCGTGTTTCTGGTCCATCCGGATCAGAGCGAACAAGTGCCTGCCATGGTGGAACGTTACCAGGGCATGGTTACTGCCTCTGGCGGCACCGTCCACCGCAATGAAGACTGGGGTCGGCGTCAGCTGGCACACCCGATCAACAAAGCGCACAAAGCCCACTACGTCCTGCTGAATGTCGAATGCGATCACGCGATCGTTGACGAGATCACCAGCGCGTTCCGTTTTAACGACGCCGTTCTGCGCCACTTGGTTATCAACCGTAAAGAAGCCATCACTGAAGCATCACCGATGGCCGTCGCGGTTGAAGAAGAGAAGGTTAAAGAGAAAGAGGCGCAGCGCCGCCGCGACGCCAAAGCCGCTGCTGAAGCCGCGATGGCCGCCGAAGAATCAAGCTCCGATGACGCTGCAGCGACCGACGAAAGTGCTTCTGCAGAGAAAGCGGATGCGGCACCGGACAATAATGACAACGACGACGTTGTTGCTGCCGAGAAACCGGCTGCAGCAGCTGACAGCGCGTGACGGAGTAGTTAGAGATGAGTCGATATTCACGCAGACGCAAATATTGCCGTTTTACAGCCGAGGGCATTACCGAGATTGATTACAAGGATCTCACCCTGCTGAAAGCGTACGTCACCGAGACGGGCAAAATTGTACCGAGCCGGATTACCGGCACGAAGGCACATTACCAGCGCCAGTTGGCGAGCGCGGTGAAACGGGCGCGCTTTCTGGCATTGCTGCCGTACACAGATCGACACTGAGCAGCAACAAGGCATAACAACGTGCGTCCGGTAGCGTTGTGGCTTCAGGCGAAGCCATGGAACGGCATTATCGGGCTGGCGTTCGCGTTGGTTGTGCCACTGTTGGCGTCGATCGCCAGCGGCGCGGTCATCGTTATGCTGGTCCTTGCGCACGGAGTTCGTGTAGCGCTGTTGCAAGGAATAGCGGCGGTGGCTATCGCCAGCGGTTTGGCGACCTTGCTGGGTGGTTCCGGTTGGCCGATGCTGTCGAACGCGGCCATCGTGTGTGTTCCCGGCTTGCTGCTGGCGATGTTGATCCAACGTACACGATCACTGTCGTTCACGATGCAGGTCTCGGTTATCGTTGCAGTTATGGCGGTAATCGGCATCCACGTTCTAAGCGGGGACCCGGTTGCTCTGTGGGGCACTGTCATCGACCAGTCTATCGCGGTGTTGCGCGAAGTCGGTTGGAATGAACAGGATGTCGCGACGCTGGCCAGTAACCGGGAGATCATCGCGCGACAGATGACGATGGTCTCGGTATTCGTGCCGTGGTCAATGCTGGCACTGGCAGTGGTTCTGGGATATGCATTGTTTCAGCAATTGCCGGAGCAAGTTGGTCGGTTCGGACGGTTTAGTGATCTGCAGCTGGGCAAGGTACTGGCGGCAAGCATGGCGCTGACCTCTCTGGCCGCCGCTGCAGTCAGTGCCGCGAGTTTGCAGGATTTGGCATTTGTTTTGTTTGCCGTATTCTGGTTGCAGGGCCTTGCGGTGATGCACTGGTTGCACGCGGAAGGTGTTTTGCCAAATCTGGCAATCATCGCAGTTTATGCGCTGTTGCCGTTTTTGCATGTACTGCTGATCCTCGGATTGGCAGTGTTGGGATACAGCGATGCCTGGTTCAATTACCGTCAGCGCATAGCCGCAAGGCGTGCACGTCGGTAGGGCCAGGCGGACTTTTGAATAGTTAAATACAGGGTTTGAACGATGAACGTAATCTTGCTGGACAATGTTGAGAATCTGGGCAGCATCGGCGACCTGGTCACCGTGAAGCCAGGCTATGGTCGCAATTTTCTGCTGCCGAAGGGCAAGGCGGCGTTAGCGACCAAGCAAAATATGGCCGAGTTCGAATCGCGTCGGGCCGAGCTTGAAGCAGCGGCGGCGAAAGAACTTGCCGCGGCGCAGAAGCGCGCGGACCTGGTCAAAGGCATGGAGTTGGTCATTCAGGCCAATGTGGGCTCGGAAGGCAAGCTGTTCGGATCAGTTGGCCCGATCGACATCGAACAAGCTTTCGAGAAACTCAATATCGAAGTTACCCGCGCCGAAGTTCGCATGCCGGATGGCCCGATCCACGATGTTGGTGAACATACTGTCGGCCTGCATTTCCACACCAAGGTTAATGTCGAAATCACAGTCCGGGTTGTCGGCGACGAATAAGCCGTACCCGTGGGCGCCCCAGTACTGCGGCGCTCTGTGATACCTTTGGTAGACGACTTACGCGGGTAATTCCGTCGCGATGGCCGGAGGCTGTGGCGCGGTGGCAGGAGGGTACGGGTCGATGGTGCGAGCGCTGGATGACGGCATGCC
Source organism: Woeseia oceani (assembly GCF_001677435.1). GTDB lineage: Bacteria > Pseudomonadota > Gammaproteobacteria > Steroidobacterales > Woeseiaceae > Woeseia > Woeseia oceani. The sequence continues at coordinate 2,385,025 of NZ_CP016268.1, read as the reverse complement.
GGTTGATGAAATCGAGCAGCGTTTGCGGATGCCGCCTCATTCCATTGAGGCCGAACAGTCATTGATTGGCGGCCTGATGCTCGACAATCTTGCGTGGGACAAGATAGCCGATCTGGTTGTTGCCGATGAGTTTTACCGCAAGGATCATCGCCTGATCTTTGCCGCGATTGCCAACCTGGTCGAGCAGGGCCAGCCCTGCGATGTGGTCACCGTCTCCGAGTTTCTCGACAACCGCGGCGAGCTGGAGTCGGCCGGCGGCCTGGAATACCTGGCGACCCTGACTAACGAGACCCCCGGTGCCGCCAACGTACGAGCGTACGCGGGTATCTTGCGCGAACGGGCGACGTTACGCGCGCTGATCAATGTCGGCAATGAGATCAGCGGTAATGCCTACACGACAGACGGCCGTAGTGCTTCGGCACTGGTGGACGAAGCCGAGCGCATGGTTTACCAGATCGCGGAGAAAGGTGCGCGAGGGAAAGCCGGGTTTCAGGCGCTGAAAGACATCCTGCCTGCCACGGTTGATCGTATCGATCTGCTGCATCAGTCAGATGGCGATGTCACCGGCATATCGACGGGTTACAACGAGTTCGACAAGATGACGGCCGGTCTGCAAAAGGGCGACCTCGTCATCATTGCCGGCCGACCTTCAATGGGTAAAACAACCTTTGCCGTTAACATTGCCGAAAATGCGGCGATCGGTGGCAAGGTACCGACGGCGATATTCTCGATGGAGATGCCTTCCGAACAGCTGGCATTTCGTATGATTTCCTCGCTCGGCCGGGTTGATCAATCCCATCTCAGAACCGGTAATTTCCCGGATGAAGATTGGTCGCGGATCAACACTGCCGTGCAATTGATGTCCGATGCCCCGATTTACATTGATGACACTCCGGCACTGACCCCCACCGAGATTCGTGCGCGTGCGCGGCGCTTGAAGCGTGAGCACGGACTTGGCCTGATCGTCATTGATTATCTGCAGTTGATGCAGGTTGCCGGTATTGCGGAGAACAGGGCTACTGAGATTTCGGAAATATCCCGTTCGCTTAAAGCACTGGCGAAAGAGCTGGAATTGCCGGTTATCGCTCTGTCGCAGCTCAATCGAAGCGTCGAACAACGGACCGACAAGCGGCCGGTGATGTCCGATTTACGTGAGTCGGGAGCCATCGAGCAGGATGCTGATCTGATCATCTTTATCTACCGCGAAGAGGTCTACAACCAGGACACGCCGCGCAAAGGTATTGCCGATATTTGTATAGCGAAACAACGTAACGGTCCAATTGGCGATTTCCCGCTCACGTTCGTCGGCCGCTTTACCAAGTTCGAGAACTGGGTGCCGGAACATTACATGGACGACGGTTACTCCTGATGCAACCCAGTATGCGACGACCGGGCAGGGTTCATTCGTGACCCAAGGTGCCCGGGCGCACATTTCCCCGAGTGCGCTGAGCCACAATCTTAAGCTCGTTCAGACAATGGCGCCTGCCGCACGGGTTCTGGCGGCGATCAAAGGCAATGCCTACGGCCACGGCTTGCTGACGGCGGCGAAGGCGCTGGCCGCGGCTGACGGTCTGGCCATCGCCCGTCTCAGTGAGGCAGAAACGCTGCGATCCGCTGGAATCGACCAACGGCTCGTGCTGCTGGCGGGGCCCTCCAGCCAGAGTGAGCGCGCACTCGCCGCTGCTTGCCAATGTGAGATTGTCGTGCACAGCCATGCGCAGCTGTCACTTCTGGACGGTCGGGGTTCGGGGGCGACGTTCGTTGTCTGGCTGAAAGTCGATACCGGCATGCACCGACTTGGGTTTCAGCCTGAGGAAGTAGCGGCTGTTCTTGCCCGCTTGCGGGCTTCCCCGCAGGTTGCTGACATTCGCTTGATGACCCATTTCGCGTGTGCTGACGATCCGTCTGATCCACTGACGACAGCGCAGCAGGCCCGTTTCCAGCGAGTCTGCAAAGGCTTTGACGGCGACGTCAGCGCGGCGAATTCCCCCGCATTATTCAGTATTACCGCCAGTGTTGCCGACAGTCGGCACTGGGGCAATCTGGGCGCAACATGGGTACGGCCTGGACTGTCGCTGTACGGCATTTCGCCGTTCGCCAGTGGCTCAGGTGCTGATCTTGGTTTGCGGCCAGCGATGACCTTCGAGACCCAGCTCATCGATGTCAGAGGATTGCCTGCGGGTCAAAGAGTGGGCTACGGCGGGCGTTGGTCCGCACCCCGGGATACGGTCATAGGGGTCATCGCAGCGGGCTACGCTGACGGCTACACACGTTTCCTGCCATCGGCTACGCCGGTGCTGATCAATGGCCGCCGTGTGCCTTTGGCGGGCACGGTGTCCATGGACATGGCCGTGGTTGATCTGGGTGCCGGCGCTACCGACAAAGTCGGCGACCGCGTCACCCTGTGGGGTCCGGAATTACCGGTTGAAGAGGTCGCGCGAGCGGCCGCCACAATACCCTATCAGCTGGTCACCGGCGTAATGCACCGGGAACCTCCGCTGATTGGAGAGTAGTGTCTTGCTGAGTCGCGCCTTGTCGCTCAGGCGTTGAAGAAGCCCATTTTGACGCCGGCAAGCTGCAATACATCGTTATCATGCAGCTTGCGAGCCTGTGGACCAATCGCTTGGCCATTGACCAGCGGGTAGTCGCCGTCTTTGCCACTTTCGACGTGCACGACGAAGTAACCCTCGGCGCGGCGGGTAATTGCCGCAACCTGAATGCCGGGCCGGCCCAAAGTCGTCAACGCCTTGGTCAGCTCGAGCTCACGTCCGGCGAACGATCCGCTCAGTACCTGCAATTTGGCCATCGGCAGGGCGCTTGGAGCCAATGCCGGGTCGAGGCCAGCGGCTGTCTGGTCGTGTCGTGCAGGTTCAGGTCTGGGTTTGGGGATGTCGACCTTGACGTCGACCTTGTCGGTAGCCGCTTTTTCCTGGCGTTCGGCGGCAGCTGCTTCTGCAGCCTGCTCGGCCCGTGCGAGCTGTTCGGCATTCTGCTGCCCGGCAGGGATAACCATGGTTTTTTCAAACTCGTCCTGCTCTGGCTCATTCACCTGTTGATCGGCAAATCGCAGCTGATGGTGACCAATCGTGATCACATCGCCGTGTTGCAAGGCGTGTTTCTTGATCAGCTTGCCATTGACGTAGGTGCCATTGGTGCTGTTCAGGTCTTCCAGGAACGAATCATTCAGAATATTGATGATCAATGAGTGGTGCCCGCTAACAGCCGGGTTGTCGATACGAACATCATTGTCCGGAAGACGGCCAATCGTGTACCGCTCCTTGGACATGTTGTATTCAGCGAGAACCTGACTGTCGAGACTGAGGATTAAACGTGCCATTTTTTATTGCCGTTCCTTTTTTGACCGATACCTGATGGGAGCCACCGGAAACCCCTGCCTACCTACGAGCGAAACAGCTTGGAGATACGATCCATGAGTCCACGCTTTGCCGCAAACGAGTCGACAACTTCTGCGAGCATGACGGAAATATTGTCGCGCCCGCCGTGTTCGTTCGAAAGCTGCACCAACTGTTGACCTACCACATCAAGGCTAGCATTAAACGTGCTGATAGTTAAGTGAATATCTTCATCTTCGACCATGTCTGGCAAGCCGTCCGAACACAGTAAATAGACGTCTCCGGGCAGGACGTCGAATTCCTGGACCTCAACATCAACCGTTGGCTCGACGCCGAGCGCCCGGGTCACATAGTTGCGGTTCGTGGAGCGCTGGGCCTCTTCTTCAGAGTAGAAGCCACGATCCACCAGTTCTTGCAGCAAGGAATGGTCCAGCGTGAGTTGCTGAAACTTGTCTTTCCGCAGCCGGTAAGCGCGCGAATCGCCGACGTGCGCGATGGACACCCGGTTGTCATAGAACATGGCGGCGACGAGGGTCGTGCCCATGCCCTCACAATGGGTCTGGCTCTGGGCAGTCTGGTAAATGATCTTGTTGGCGCGCGCAACGGCATCCCGCAAGACGATGGTCTGGCGCATCAGCCCGGTACTTGGGTCCACGGCATTGCGCTCTTCGCGAACGGCACCTTCGGCCGTGAGCTCAGTGATCGTCTGAACCGCGATGCCGCTGGCAACTTCGCCGGCATTGTAGCCGCCCATGCCATCGGCTAGCACCATGAGGCCGATATCGGCATTCGAGCCGATGGCGTCTTCATTGTGCTCTCGCACCTTGCCGGTATCGGAAATCTCGGCCAATTTGATCTTGCCGCGAAGGGTCATAGTTGCCTTATTTTTCTACCGCGTCTCAGGTCGACGCGTACTTAGCACAGTTTCTCAAGGCCATCGCCAAATCGGCGCCATTGGCGAAGCGGTCCTCGGGACGTTTCGCCAATGCCTTGAACAATACTGTATCAACACTGGGTGGTACCCCTGGCCGTCGGTTGGAGACCGGTGCGGGGTCCTCGCTCGTAATTTTTTTCATCAACAGTGCAATATTCGTAGCCTTAAAAGGCACTTCGCCAGTCAGCAGCTCGTATAGAGTAACACCAAGCGAAAATAAGTCCGAATGTCCGGTAAGTGTTTCTGCACCCAATTGTTCAGGGGACATATACATCGGTGTGCCCAGCACTATACCGGTCTTGGTCCGGTTGTTGTCGGTCAGCCTGGCGACCCCGAAATCGCTGATCTTGAGTACGTCATCGCGGGCATTGTAGAGCAGATTGGCGGGTTTGATGTCCCGGTGAATAACGCCGGCGTTGTGCGCGTAGTCCAGTGCATCTGCCGTCCGCGCACACAGCTCCAGTGCCTTGCGCGGGGCCAGTAATTTCTTCGGGTCTTTGAAGTAGGTCAGGGAGGTGCCCTGCAAATACTCCATCGCGATGTAGGCGAGGTGTTTGTCCTCCCCACAGTCGAAGACGGTGATGATATTCGGGTGAGTCAGTCGGCCAGCCGATTCGGCTTCCCGAAAGAACCTGAGCCGAGCTTCCTTCAGTTCCTCGTCCTCGAATTCTTTCTCAATCGGGATGACCTTGAGCGCAACAGCCCGGTTGATGCGCGGGTCGCGTGCCAGGTAAACCGCGCCCATGGCGCCGCGGCCAAGCTTCTTTTCAATGACATAGCGCCCCAGTTGACGTGGTGCGCCCGTAGTGACGTTCAGTTTCTGCGTCGACGTGGGGGTCGCTCCCTGAGTCTCTTTCATCCAGCCAAGCACGGCTTCGGCGCGTTCCGGCTGAGCCTGTTCTTCAAACGCCAGCGACAGTTTGTACATGGCGTTGGCAAGGGATTCGGTGGGCGGGCAACGACGGAATTCTGCGAATGCGGGCTCCAGACGGCCGGCCGACAGGAAGTCACTGCCGCGCTGAAAAGCGTCCCGGGCCGCATCACGGACCGCACCGGCAAGCCACGCGCTGACCAGCGAGGCGCTGGTCAGAACAACGATCGGGCGTCCCAGGTCAAAGCGGGTGTGGGCGACGGCCAGCAACAAGGCCTCGAGCGCGAGTAACGCAGTGATCGAGATGACGGTCGCCAGGACGATTTGCCGTCGGCTATGTCCGGGCAATAACAGTATGGCAAGGACCGCAAGCACGGCCGGGGCCAGCAATTCCATCATGCCGGACCAACTGGGGGCTGTAATTGCGCGCCCGCTTTCGATGCTGCCGAGCATCGCTGCGGTGATTTCCGACAGCGTGACGTACTGGCGCGATGGCAGCTGCGCCGCAGCCGACACCAATGGCGGGTCGGAATCGATAAAGACGGTCTTGCCGGCGATGTGCAGAGCGGGTTCGCGGGATGCGAGCAGTTCTTTTGCAGAGATCCGGGCGGCTGGTTCGTAATTGGCGACGAACATGATTGCGTCATTGCGCACCATGTCGGTAGCCGGCAGGTTGTCGAGGTTCGCGAGAGCGATCGCAAGTGGCAACGACGGCGACATCACCCCGTCGTTGAGGTACCAGAGGTTGGACCGGCGCAGGATGCCATCCGGGTCCTGCTTGAGATCAAGGTAACCACTGCGGCTCGCGTTCGGTGCCAACGGATGGTGGCTAGGGAGAAAAACCGGCGGCCCGTTCCTGAGCAACGGTTCCCAGCCTGCCAGTTCCGCTTCAGTCTTGATGGCTGGCGGATTGGCCATGACCACCCGGGAGGCATTGTATTGGCCGGTCAGTTTCAACAGTTGCTGATAGTCAGCCGCTGTCTCGGTCGCCGACTGGCCCTGCGGGTCGATCGAGACGATGACGCTGTTGGCGGGTGACGGTTGACTGACGTGCGACGCCAATTGGTCGTAAACAAAGCGATCCGCGGCGACGAACCAGGCGGACGCCGGTCCATAGATGACGATCAGCAACAGGCTGACGAATCCTAGGGCAATCAGTCGATCGCGGTGGTCTTTTTGCTCTTTGTCCAATTTCGGCTCTCGTGTTGTCTGGGCGAGTATAGAAAATAGCAAAGGAAATTAGTGAGATAGGGTTGGCATTTTTGAGACTCTAGGCGGCATCCAGCAGGTTTCGCCCTCGCACGCAGCACGGCTGATTCGGCGGATTTCGCGGGCCCAATTCGGGCTGATATGCATTACCCTTGTCGTCCCCCCGAAATCGAGTGGCTGAACAGGTCTATGGCTAAACCGAAAATCGCCTATGTGTGTGCGTCCTGTGGCGCGCAAAGCGTGAAGTGGCAAGGGCAATGCCCGGACTGCGATGCGTGGAATACCCTGGAAATGCTCAGCATCCCGGCGGGCGGGCGGGAGCGACCAGCGGGTCAGGCCGCGCCGGCCTTCGTGGCACAGGTGACCGACGATGAAGAACTGCGGTTCCCCACCGGCTTCGGCGAGTTTGACAGGGTGCTTGGCGGCGGCCTCGTGCCTGGTTCCGTTGTGCTGCTGGGTGGCGATCCGGGCGTCGGCAAGTCGACCCTGTTGCAGCAGGTCGCGGCACGGCTTCCGGGCGAACTGGCTGTCTGTTACGCGAGCGGCGAGGAATCATTGCGCCAAATAGCGGAGCGCTCGAGGCGACTGGGGCTGGGTGAATCCGGATTGCGTCTGTTGGCTGATACCTCGCTCGATAACATACTCGAGCAGATCGCGATCGCCGCCGCACGCGTAGTCGTTATCGACTCGATCCAGACCATGGTCAACGAAGCACTGAGTTCGGCACCGGGGTCCGTCGCGCAACTGCGCGAATGCGTTGGCCGTATTGTGCAGTTTGCCAAGCAACGCGACGTCGCTGTGTTCCTGATAGGGCATGTCACCAAAGAAGGTGCCATTGCAGGGCCGCGGGTCGTCGAGCACATGGTGGATACCGTGCTGTATTTTGAGAACGATCCTGCGAGCCGATACACCATCGTGCGCGCTGTAAAGAATCGGTTTGGCGCCAGCAGTGAGATGGGTGTGTTTGCGATGACGGAAAACGGGTTTCGCGAAGTGCGAAATCCATCAGCCATATTCTTGACGGGCGAACTCCAGCAGAATCCCGGCAGCCTGGTATCAGTCGCCTGGGAAGGCAGCCGACCGTTGCTGGTGGAAATTCAGGCGCTGGTGGCCGATGGCGCGAGTAATTACCCGAAACGGGTTGCGCAGGGATTCGACCAGAGCCGCCTCGCGTTGCTGGTTGCCGTGATGCAGCGGCACGCGGGCATATCACTGGCCAACGACGACATTTTCGTCAATGTGGTCGGCGGGCTCAGAATCAGTGAAACGGCGGCTGACTTGCCGGTCCTGTTGTCCGTTGTTTCGAGCCTGCGTGACAGGGCGTGCAGCGAGCGCCTGGTCGCGTTTGGCGAGGTCGGACTGGCCGGCGAAGTCCGCCCAGTCCGATTCGGCACGGAGCGGCTGGCGGAAGCCGGGAAGCAGGGCTACACCAAAGCCATCGTCTCGAAAGCCAACGTGCCAAAGAGAGCGCCCGCGGGCATGGACATCATTGCAGTCAGCCGCATTACCGACGCGTTGGAACACGCCTTCGATTGACGGGCTAGTTCGTTGCTGAGGGCTGATCGCTGCTGCGACGAGCGTGTATGCGTGCCGTTTGGACCCGGTTGTCGTCGGAGTGCACAATTTCGATAGGGTAGCCCTGAATCTTCAGCCCCGTGCCTTTTTCCGGAATGGTTTCGAGGTATTCCAGGATAAGGCCATTGAGTGTCTTTGGCCCGTCCGTTGGCAGGTTCCAGTCCATCACGCGGTTCATGTCACGGATGTTGGCGGCACCACTGACCAGAAAGCTGGTGGCGGTCTCACGCACGATGTGTTCATCCGTGCCGGAGGCCGGGTCCGTTGTGAATTCACCGACGATTTCTTCGAGGATGTCCTCGAGCGTAACGATACCCTGGATATCGCCGTACTCATCAACAACCAGCGCGAAGCGCTGTTTGCTTTTTTGAAACTGCACCAGCTGCGTACTCAGCGGTGTGCCCTCGGGAACAAAATACGGTTCAACGACCGCCGCTTCTATATCGTCTTTGGAGAACGACGGCTTCTTCAACAAGCCGGCCAGTCGACGCAGGTGCAACAAGCCGATTACGTTGTCGATATCGTCGCGGTACACCGGCATGCGAGTGTGTTCGCTGTTGCTCAGCGCGGCTGTTATCTCGTCGAGATCATCGTCCAGATCGATGCCGACAATTTCATTGTGCGGGACCATGACATCGTCGACCGACACCTTTTCCAGATCGAGAATGTTGATCAACATGTTGCGGTACTTGCGCGAGATCAGTGAACCCGCTTCGAACACCACGGTGCGCAATTCCTCGCTGGTCAGGGAATTCATTTTGCTGTCGGAGTCACGTACGCCAAGCAGCCAGAGCAACGCATTCGAGGCTACGTTCACCAGCCAGACAAACGGGTAGGTGATCATCAACAGCGGGTAATAAACGAAAGAAGCGGGGTAGGCGATCCGCTCGGGGTGCAGCGCCGCCAGCGTTTTGGGGGCTGCTTCTGAAAATATCAGGACGACGATCGTTAGCAACACGGTGCCGATCGCAACCGCAGGTTCGCCGCCAATGCGCAGCGCTATGAGTGTAACCAGTGCAACCGCGGTGAAGTTGACCAGGTTGTTGCCGAGCAGGATCAGCCCGATCAGACGATCCGGACGAGCCAGCAACCGTTCGGCCAACACCGCACCGCGGTGCCCGCCACGCGCTTTGTGGCGCATGCGGTAGCGATTGAGGCTCATCAGGGCGGTTTCCGAGCCGGAGAAAAACGCGGAAAGCAGCAACAGCAGAATAAGCAGCCCAATCAGGCCACCTAGCGGAACGTCATTGCTCAACGAATGAGCACCTCAGCAGTCAGGGCAAGCAGGAAGTTCATCAGGCCGGTCCACAGCTGTCAAGAAACGCCGCCCGATGGGCGGCGCGTGATCAGCCCCATTGACGGCCCAGCACGATCTCGAGCACGTAACGGCTGCCAAAGTAGGCGAGGCACAGCACGATGAAGCCCCATAGGTACAGCCACACGGCGCGACGGCCTCGCCAGCCTGCCAGCCAGCGGCCAGCCAGCAAGACGCCGAACAATACGAGCGCCACGATGGACAACACTGTCTTGTGCACCAGGTGCTGCGCGAACAGGTTGTCGACGAACAGAAATCCGGAGAGTACGCCCAGCAGCAGACTCGCGAAGCCAGCGGCACATATGCCAAACAAGAGTCGTTCAGTGGTTTCCAGCGGCGCGAACAACTGATTGATGCCGGACAGTTGGGCAGAATGCAGACGCCGCTCCTGAATCAATCCGAATACGGCGACGATGGCACCAACGGCGAGCAGGCCATAGGCGAACAGGGAAATCAGGATGTGCGCCTGCAATTGCCAGCCACTGGCAATCTCGGTATTGGCCGTGCTCATGCCGGTGAGGGCGGCCAGCAATGCAGCCAATAGCAACAGGCCACCGCAAAGTCCGCGCAGCCGCTCTTCCAGTGAACCGAGCAAACTGATGACGGCTAACTGCACGCCGATGATCGATGCGCTGTTGCCCAAGGTCAGTTGCAGGCCGCCGCCGACGACGATCATGGTATAGAGCAAACGGGCATGGGCAAGAAGGGCTATAAACGCCAGCAGAAAAGCGACCAATGCCAGCACCCGGGAACGGGAGGCAAAGCGCGGCAGGCGCGACAGTGCAAGGCCGGTACCGGCAATGATGTACAACAATGGAATTGTGATTTGAAACACAGAATCCCGACAGGCGATACCCTAGTTTGCGTCGAAGAATCATCCCACATGGTGCAGTTCATTAGAACCCTGGATTCACAATGCGCCTGGCAATAGTAATCAAGGGCTGAAAATGACATGCACGCCTCACCGCAACGAGGCTGGTGTGATCATGAACGAACATGCAAATACGAATTCTAGGATGTAGTGGCGGCATTGGCGGTGGTTCGCGAACCTCGGCGATGCTTATCGACTCCGACGTACTCATTGATGCCGGCACCGGTGTCGGTGACCTGGACCTGGATGAGGTCCGGCTTATCCGGCACGTATTCCTTACCCACGCTCACCTCGATCACATCGCTGGCTTGCCCTTGCTGGTGGATGCCATTTTTTCCGAGAACCTGGATCAGCCGCTAACGGTCTATGGCCGGCAGGAAACCATCGAGGCGTTACAAACGCATATTTTCAACTGGGTCATCTGGCCGGACTTTGCCGAGCTGCCTACCGCCGAAAAGCCGGTCTTGCGTTATCGAGAATGCAATCCGGGCGACACGATTGCGGTGGGTAATCGCAATTTCCATGCGGTCAGCGTGGCGCATACAGTGCCTTCGATTGGCTATACGGTAGAAACTCCGGGCGGTGTATTTGCGGTCAGTGGAGACACCAAGACGAACCGGACCCTGTGGCCAGTGCTTAACGCCAGTACCAATCTGAAAGCGTTGGTTATCGAAGTTTCCTTTCCCGATGAGCGCGCCAAGCTGGCCGACATCGCTGGTCATTATTGCCCCAGCACGCTCAGCCGCGATCTCGACAAACTGCACCATGACCCGGACATCTGGCTGACCGGGATGAAGCCGGGTGACGAAGAGGTCATTTTCCGTGAAGTCCGGCAGCAAATGCCCGGCAGGCGGGTTCGGATGCTGTCCAGCGGTGTGACGATTACCGTATAGCCGGACGGCTGGGGCCATTCGGCCTTCGTCCGGGTCTGGTAGTGTTGGCATAGTTCAGCGACGGTATTTCGCGTTACACTTCCCTGTGCCTCGTTAGCGGGGTATTTCGTGCCGCACTGATGCGCGGCTGCACCCACTGCAGGATCGGGCCTCTTACCCATGTTTGACAATCTATCCGGGCGTCTTGCCGAAGCGGCACGCAGCCTCACCGGCAAAGGCCGGCTGACAGAATCCAATATCAAAGACACCTTGCGGCAGGTCCGGCTGGCCTTGCTGGAGGCCGACGTTGCGTTGCCGGTCGTCAAGACGTTTATCGAACGAATTCGTGAACAGGCGGTAGGCGAGGTTGTCGGGCGCAGCCTGACCCCGGGGCAGGAACTGGTCAAAATCATCCATGCGGAGTTGGTCACGCTGCTGGGGAGCGAAACCGCGCCGCTGGATTTACGTGCGCAACCGCCGGTGGTGCTGTTTCTTGCCGGTCTGCAAGGCGCGGGCAAGACGACCACGGCCGCAAAGCTGGCGCGGCGGCTTATCGAAAAAGACAAAAAGCGCGTCGCGATGGTCAGTGTCGACGTGCATCGCCCGGCGGCCATACTGCAATTGCAAACGCTCGCCGGCGAAGTTGGCGCAAATTTCATTGAGAGTCAGAGTTCGGAAGATCCGCGCGCCATCGTCGACCGCGCGCTGGACGAGAGTCGTCGTACTCACGTCGACGTCTTGCTGGTTGATACCGCTGGTCGCTTGCACGTTGACGACGACATGATGAACGAAGTTGTGGCGGTGCACGAACGCGCCAAACCACACGAAACGTTCTTCGTGATCGACAGCATGGCCGGTCAGGATGCGGTCAATTCGGCACGCGTGTTTAACGAGCGTCTGCCGCTGACCGGCGTCATTCTGACCAAGACCGACGGTGACGCCAAAGGCGGTGTCGCGTTATCGGTCAGCGAAGTCACTGGCAAGCCGATCAGGTTCATTGGCGTCGGCGAAAAGACCGACGCGCTGGAGGTTTTTCATCCCGACCGCATGGCCTCGAGAATTCTTGGGATGGGCGACGTGCTGTCGCTGGTCGAAGAAATCGAGGGCAAAGTCGATCGCGAACAAGCGAGCAAGCTGGCGGGCAAGCTCAAGAAGGGCAAGGGCTTCGACCTGGCGGATTTGCGTGACCAGTTGCAACAAATGATGAATATGGGCGGAATGGCAGCCTTGCTGGACAAGTTGCCGATACCGGGCTCGGTCAATACGGCGGCCCTGAAAGGGGGGGCTGACGAAAAACAGCTGAAGCGCCAGGTCGCCATCATCAATTCCATGACGCCCGGCGAACGGCGCTTCCCCAAAACCATTAACGGCTCCCGCAAACGGCGGATTGCCAGCGGCTGTGGCCTGCAGGTGCAGGACGTCAACCGCCTCCTGAAGCAGCATCAGCAGATGGAGAAAATGATGAAAAAGATGTCGCGCGGCGGGATGCAGAAAATGATGCGCGGCATGGGTGGCGGAGGCCTGCCCCCAGGTATGCGGCCGCCAAGATAGTATCTGATTGATTTTTAAAGAAATTGGATGGCTTCCCGAACGCCCGGCACAGCGCTGCGCACGAGTCGCCGTCTGCAGCGCCGTAAGCGCCAGAATTGCTTCACATTCCCGCTGAAATGCGTACAATGCGCGCTTTACTCGGGCCGGGCCCGAGCGTAGGCATGTCTGCCTGTCTTGAACTTTTAACGGAATTGTAATGGTAAGTATTCGACTTTCACGCGCTGGTGCGAAAAAACGGCCGTTTTATCACCTCGTAGTCACCGACAGCCGCAACCGTCGGGATGGCCGCTACATCGAGCGGGTCGGGTTTTTCAATCCGGTCGGTACCGAAAAAGAAGAGAACCTGCGCATCGATCTCGAGCGCGTGGACTTCTGGCTGGGACAAGGCGCGAAGCCGTCGGAGCGCGTTGCAGCGCTGCTCAAGGCCAGCCGCAAGGCACTGGCCGCTAGCTAAGGCATTGCCCGGCACGCTGGTCGGGTAATGGCCGGTGCACAGAGCAGTAGCCACGTGCAGGACCGGCAACTGATCGTTCTTGGCCAGATCGGCGCCCCCTGGGGAGTGCGTGGCTGGGTCAGGCTAAATTCCTACACGGAGCCGCGTGATGCGCTGCTGGACTACCGCGACTTTTATCTGCGGCAGGACGGTGAATGGCGAGCTGCGCGGTTGGCAGAAGGACGGCCACAGGGGAAATCCCTGGTAGCACGTCTTGAAGGGGTGACGGACCGCGATGAAGCGTTGCTGTACCGCGGTGCCGAAATGGGTGTTCCGCGCGAGCAAATGCCGGACCCCGGTGATGGACACTATTACTGGTCTGACCTGGAGGGTCTGACGGTACAGCGGCTGGATGGCAAAGTGCTGGGTCAGGTCGCCTACATGCTGGCGACCGGCGAACACGACGTCATGGTCGTGCGCGGTGAGCGGGAAACTTTGATCCCGTTCGTAATGCGAAAATTTGTACTCGATGTTGATCTGGATAAGAAGCTGATCAGCGTCGATTGGGAATGGGACTGAACGGTGCAGATACAGGTCGTCAGTTTGTTTCCCGAGATGGTGAATACAGTGTCGGAGTACGGCGTGGTGGGCCGGGCAGCGACCCGGGGGCTTTTGTCGCTGGGGCTGCAGAACCCGCGGGACTTTGCCGACGACACACACCGCACTGTCGATGATCGCCCTTACGGCGGCGGTCCCGGCATGGTGATGAAGTTTGGGCCACTGGCTGCGGCCATTGGTGCGGCCAAAGCCGCATTGCCGGCCGACAGTCCTGTTATCGGGTTGTCGCCGCAAGGTCAGGTCTTTGATCAGGCCGTAGCAAGCAGGCTGGCAGCTTTGCCTGGCATGGTATTGCTGGCAGGGCGCTACGAGGGCATCGACGAGCGAGTAGTCGATGCTTGTGTTGATGAAGAGCTGTCGCTCGGTGATTTCGTGCTGAGTGGTGGTGAAATCGCTGCCATGGCAGTGATTGATGCGGTTGTCAGGTTGTTGCCCGGCGTGTTGGGGGATGACGAGTCAGCGGCACAGGACTCGTTTATGGAGGGCTTGCTGGATTGTCCTCATTACACGAGACCCGAACAGGTCGATGGGCGACGAGTACCGGAGGTACTGCTGTCTGGCGACCATGCCCGTATCGCGCGCTGGCGACACCAGCAGGCACTCGGGCGCAGCTATATCAGACGGCCTGACTTATTGGCGAGGCTGAAGTTAACGGACGAGCAACAAACATTGCTCGATGAGTATTTACGGCAGCAGGACACAGCGGACGATTAATGTCCGGTTTCTGTTGAAAATAAACACGCGGCGTTGAAGCCGGCAGGTAGAGAACGATGAGCAAAGTAATCGAAGCGATCGAAAACGAACAGATCACCCGGGAAATCCCTGATTTTGCACCGGGCGATACCGTAGTCGTTCAAGTACGGGTTAAAGAGGGCGAGCGTGAGCGTCTGCAGGCGTTTGAAGGCATCGTCATTGCCAAGCGCAATCGTGGTCTCAACTCGTCATTCACGGTTCGCAAGATCTCTCATGGTGAAGGCGTCGAGCGCGTATTCCAGACCTACAGCCCGGTGGTAAACGCGATCGAAGTGAAGCGTCGTGGTGACGTACGTCGCGCGAAGCTCTACTACCTGCGCGGACGCACTGGCAAGGCTGCGCGTATCAAGGAAAAGATCTAGTTCGCTTTGCGACCGGAGTTATCGCCGTGCTGTGGTTTCAGCCATAGCACGGTGTATCCCGGCCTCGCTGGCAACCGGCATCATGGTGGCCCGGGGTTGATGACCCGAACTCATTCCTGCCAATGAGGTCAATCGAGCCATGATCAATCAATCGTCACTCTATCTTCGCGGCCTGCTGCTCTCGCTGACCTTGTCGCTGGCGGGTTGTGCATCGCTGGTTTCTTCAGCCGCGAGCAATTTTTCTGACAATCTCAGCGCCGCCGTTCTCAATCAAAACGACCCGCAAACCGTGCGCGATGGCGCACCGTCCTACCTGTTGTTGCTCGACAGCTTCATCGAGGGCAACCCTGAGAATCCCGATGTACTGGCCGCTGCCGCGCAGTTGTATGCCTCGTACGGCGCTGTGTTCGCGACCGAGCCGGGCCGCTCAGCCCGCCTGACCGAACGGGCACGCAGTTATGGCGGCAAAGCCCTCTGCCTGAGCTTCGCACCGTCCTGCAATTGGCGGGAGATGGACTTTGAGGCCTTTGAACAGACTCTGGACGAGCTGAAGCCGCGCAACGCGGAATACCTGCTGGCCTACTCGGTGGCATCGCTTGCCTGGATACGTGCGCACAGCGACGACTGGAATGCGCTGGCGGAGCTGCCGCACATGGAGGCAATGCTGACCCGCTACCTCGATATTGGCGAACCGACGGCGGCTGCGTCGGTCTACAGTTACCTGGGCATTCTGGCGACCTTGCGGCCCCCCGCTCTGGGCGGCAAGCCGGAAGAGGGCCGGGCGTATTTCGAACGTGCTGTGGAACTGACCGGCGGCGCGGATCTTGGGGTTAAACTCGAATTCGCGCGGGGCTATGCGCGACTGATGTACGATCGCGACCTGCATGATCGATTGCTGCAGGAAGTCCTGGCAGCGGATCCTGTGGTCGATGGATTTACACTAACGAATGTGTTGGCACAGCAGGATGCTGCGGCGCTGCTCGAAAGCGCTGACGACTATTTTTAATCGGCAACGATCGATACACAGTTGCCGCAACGGAGGAAGCTGATGCGTAACCCGATGGCCAAATTGTTAGCCATACTGGCCTTGATGGTCGGCACTGCTGCTACTGCGCAAACCACGCAGATCAAAATCGCAACGCTGGCGCCGGAAAACTCGCAATGGATGAGCGAATTCCGCGCCGGGGCCAAAGAAATTCGTGAACGCACTGAAGGCCGGGTCCAGCTGAAGTTCTACTCCGGCGGTGTGCAGGGCAACGAGAGCAAAGTGCTCCGCAAGATTCAAATCGGTCAGTTACACGGCGGCACATTCGCACCAACTGATTTTCAAAAACGTTTCCCGGATCTGAATATTTACGGTTTGCCGTTCGTGTTCAAGACCGCAGATGAAGTTGCCTACGTGCGCGGTTTCATGGACGAGAAGCTGGCGTCCGGTTTCGATAAATTGGGCTTCGATACATTCGGGTTTGCCAGCGGTGGTTTTGCGATTGTCATGTCCAACACACCGGTGAGCAGTTACGACGATCTGAAAGGCAAGAAAGTCTGGTTACCCGAAGGTGATCTGATCAGTTACGAGGCGATGAAGGCTTTGCAGCTGTCGCCGGTAGCGTTGCCAATGACGGACGTTCTGACCGGTCTGCAAACCGGCCTGATCGATATCGTGGCGATCCCACCGGTGGTTGCTCTTGCGTTGCAGTGGCATACCAAAGTCAAGTTCGTAACCCAGTTGCCGGTTCTGTACGCGATGGGCTTCATGGCTATCAGTGATCGGGCATTGGCCAAGTTGTCTGCGGATGACCGGCAAGTCGTCGACGATGTCCTGACACGCATTTACGCAACTGTGGACGATGCAAGCGCTGCCGATTCAGAAAACGCACTCGACGCATTGTTAAACGTCGGTCTGGAAAATGTCGAGCCGCGCGATGGTGAGTTCGAAAAGATCCGCGCGATTATGCGCGAGAATAATCGCGACATGGCGGAACGCGGCATGTTCTCCACGGAATTGCTGGATGAGATGCAGCAACACTTACGTGATTACCGGGAGAAAAATGGCGAAGCCGCAGGTATGTCTTCCGATAGCAGCACCGAAGAATCGGGTACAGCGAGCATCGGGTCGCGCTGATGCCTGATCGACCGCGCGCCCTGCTTGGGCGGCTGGAGCGCTGGGGCACTGCAGCTGAAAACGCCGCTTTGGTGTTGTTGTTGGGTGGCCTGATGTTGCTGGCCGTCGGCCAGATCATCATGCGGATATTCTTCAGCGCTGGTTTCGTCTGGGTAGACGAACTGTTGAAGCTGATGGTCTTGTGGATTGCGCTCATTGCGTCTATAGCGGCCAGCCGCAGCGGGCGCCATCTGCGCATTGATGTTCTTTCACACTTCATGCCGAAACGTTTGGCGCGACTGCCGATGTTCATCGCCGAAGGCTTTGCGGCTGGCATTTGTGGCCTGCTGGCATGGCAGTCGTTTCGTTTCGTGCAACTGTCGCATGAATTTGGCGATACCGTTCTGGTGGATACGCCCGCCTGGGTTGCGCACAGCATAGTACCGATTGCGTTCGGCCTGATGAGTTACCGCTTTCTGTTGTCGATGTTGCACGAAGCGCTACAACTCATACGTGCCATGCTTGTCGCGAGTCCCCAACAATGATGGCGTTAAGCGTATTGCTGGTGATACTTGCGGTCATTGGCGCGCCGTTGTTCGCGGTGATCGCGGGCAGTGCCATGCTTGGCTATTATCGCGAAGGTATCGACCTGATGGCGATTGCCATCGAAGTGCTCGGCATTGCGAGCATGCCGTTTCTGTCGGCAATCCCCTTGTTCACATTTGCCGGTTATCTGTTGAGCGAGAGCAATGCGCCTCGGCGACTGGTTCGACTTACAGGCGCCTTGTTGGGCTGGATGCCCGGTGGTCTTGCACTGGTGTCACTCGCGGCTTGTGCGTTCTTTACGGCGTTTACAGGGGCGTCCGGCGTGACGATCATCGCACTCGGTGCCATTCTTTATCCGGCATTGCGTCAGGACGGCTACCCTGACAATTTCAACCTGGGGCTGGTGACAACCTCTGGCAGTCTGGGGCTCCTGTTCGCACCGTCGTTACCATTGATTCTGTACGGCATCGTCGCCGAAGTATCGATTGATGATCTGTTTCGCGCCGGAGTCTTGCCGGGGTTGCTAATGCTCGCCATGTTGTCCGGCTGGAGCCTGTGGGTAAACCGCGCCAATCGCAAACCATTGGCATCGTTCTCCATGAAGGAAGTTGGCGGCGCATTATGGGAGTCCAAATGGGAGCTGCCGTTACCGGTGGTTGTGCTCGGCGGCATTTATTCGGGCTACTTTGCCGTGTCGGAAGCCGCTGCAATTACGGCACTGTATGTACTGATCGTGGAAGTTCTCATTCTGCGCGAAATTTCGTTCGGAAAATTGCCTGAAGTCATGCGCGAATCGATGCTGCTGGTAGGCGGTATCCTTATCATTCTGGGCGTATCGCTGGCCTCAACCAATTACATGATCGATGCAGGCGTGCCGCAGAAACTGTTGTCGATAGTGACCGAACTCGTGTCGAGTCCGGCCAGCTTTCTCGCATTGCTACTGGTATTCCTGCTGGTACTCGGGGCCATACTCGACATCTTTTCAGCGATTGTTCTGGTAGTGCCGCTGATACTGCCTATAGCGTCGCAGTACGGCATCAATGAAGTGCATCTTGGTATTGTCTTTCTTGCGGCGATGCAGCTGGGTTACCTGACGCCACCCGTGGGTTTGAACCTGTTCATCGCCAGCTATCGTTTCGAAAAGCCGATTATGACGGTCTATGCAGCGACCTTTCCGTTCCTGCTGATCCTCATGCTGTCGGTGCTCATCATTACTTACTGGTCCGATCTGTCGTTGTTGCTTCTTTGATTCGAGCACTGTTCGCAGGGTCGGCAATATTGAGTGTCAGGAGAATTTTCCGTGTCTGATCGCAACGTACTGGTACGGGGTCTTGCTGCAATCTGGCGTGCCATCGATGGCGTGCGCAAAGTCCTGCACTTGATTGTGCTGCTGTTTGTCTTTTCCATAATTGTCGCCGCATTGACCTCGAGTGCACCGTCATTGCCGGCCAAGGCGGCCCTGCAAATTCCGTTGTACGGTAATCTGGTTGAGCAGCTTGAGGGCGATCCGTTTGATCGCGCTCTTGCGGAACTGATGGATGACGTGGCACCGCAGGTTCTGGTTCGCGATGTGGTTGCCGCTCTCGACTACGCTGCGGATGACCCACGAATCAAAGTGGTGGTTCTTGACCTGGGCGGACTCGGTGGTGGCGGGCTTAGTAAAGCACGGCGGATTGCTGATGCATTGGTGACGTTTCGCGAGTCAGGCAAGCTGGTAATCGCCCACGCGGACTATTTCAGTCAGACGGCCTATTACCTCGCAGCACATGCTGATGAGGTGTACATACACCCACAGGGCTACCTCGGCCTGCAAGGATATGGTGTGTACAGCAACTATTTCAAAGACGCCATCGACAAACTGAAGATCGACTGGAACGTATTCCGGGTAGGTACCCACAAGTCGTTCGTTGAACCGTATACGCGGAACGATATGTCTGACGAGGACCGCAGTTCGATGAGCCGGATTCTTGGCCAGCTCTGGGGGCTCTACAAAGACGGGGTAAGCACGGCTCGCGGTATACCGGCGGATGGCCTGGATGAGTGGGTGGCCAGTCTTGCAGAGGATCTGGAGCAACCGGGCAACACCGTCGCGAGCCTCGCAGTGGCTGCCGGACTGGTGGACGCTCAGCTGACACGACAACAATTGCGCGAACGGATTGCATCGTTAGCCGGACGCGATGACGAGAGTGCGCTGGGCTACCAGGCCGCGGGACTCGGAGACTATGTCGCGCAGATGCGCTTGCTGGATTCGGTGAATGATTCGGCGAACAAGATTGCGGTCGTTGTGGCCTCCGGAGAAATACTTAATGGCTATCAGCCGCCCGGTACCATCGGCGGCGAGTCTACTGCCGAACTGCTGATGCGCGCGCGCTTGGATGACGAAATCAAAGCCGTGCTGCTGCGGGTGGACAGCCCTGGCGGTAGCAGCTTCGCTTCAGAAATCATCCGGCACGAAGTGCTGGCGCTGAAGGCCGCCGGCAAGCCGGTGGTGGCGTCGCTTAGTAGCTCCGCGGCGTCGGGTGGCTACTGGATATCGATGGCCGCAGACCGGATCGTCGCCTCTGAAGCGACCATTACCGGGTCAATCGGCATTTTCGGCATGTACCCGACGTTTCAGCGTTCGCTGGCCGCCTTGGGCATTTACACCGATGGCGTGGGGACCAGTGCGTTGGCCGGAACCTCGAGAGCTGACCGGGAAATGACCGACGAGTCGAAACGTATTGCGCAAGCAACTGTCGATGACGGTTATGACCAGTTCATTGGCTACGTTGCAGACCACCGTGGCATGCGTAAAGAAGCAGTCGACCGCGTTGCCCAGGGCCAGATATGGACCGGGCGCGATGCCCTGGACAATGGACTGATTGACGAAATCGGCGACTTTGAATACGCGGTATCCGTTGCCGCGGAACTTGCGTCCCTGGCGGAAGGTGACTACAGCCTGCAGTTCTATGAACCGGATCTAAGCCCTGCGGAAATGCTGGCGTTGCAGTTTCTGGGCGGCGCCCAGGCGATAGGAGTGGATATTGCTGACTTCCGGAGTGAGCCAACGGCGGTGCGCCGTCTTGCTACGCTGGTCGAGTCCACGCTGCGACCGTTGACGCGATTCAACGACCCGCGCGGCGTGTACGCGCACTGCCTTTGCAGGTTCGACTAGGCCGCAGTCAGCTGTAGTCTTTGTCGGTTTGCCATTGCCGTTGCAACACACCGTATAAGACGAGATCTTCGTAAACATCATTTTTGCAGGTGTGCTCGCGCTGCACACCTTCCTGTTGCATGCCTATTTTTTGCAGGACCCTGCCGGATGCCGGGTTGCGTGGCAGGTGGACAGCGTGCACCCGGTGCAGCCGGCACTCCGCAAATCCGAAGTCAACCACAACGCGTGCGGCTTCCGTGGCGTAGCCCTGATGCCACCAGGGAACACCAATCCAGTAGCCCAGATTGGCGCGCCGAAAGCGCCGCTCGATACCGAGGCTAACGGCGCCGATCAGTGCAAGATTGCTCTTGAGTGTCACCGCGAAGGCCGCTTGCTCGCCGTTGGCCAGTCGTTGCGCATGCGTGCCTATCCACTCTTCCGCCATACGCAGATCGTACGGGTGAGGAATGTTCAGGGTGGTGTCGGCGATCCTGCGGTCGGCAGCAAGCTCGGTTACCGCGGCGGCATCCTCAGGCACAAAGCTGCGCAGGATGAGCCGCG
This sequence comes from Woeseia oceani, assembly GCF_001677435.1. Taxonomy (GTDB): domain Bacteria; phylum Pseudomonadota; class Gammaproteobacteria; order Steroidobacterales; family Woeseiaceae; genus Woeseia; species Woeseia oceani. The sequence continues at coordinate 2,363,967 of NZ_CP016268.1, read as the reverse complement.
GTGTTTCCAGTACAGGCAGCACAGCCACTAGCGACCAGGCGGTTCAGGTGGTCCAGTCAAGAATGATTTTTCCGGACTGGCCGGATTCCATCAGCTCGAATGCTTCCTGATAGTCATCGGCCGCGTAGCGATGAGTGATGATCGGTTCGATGCTCAGGCCGCTTTGCAGCATGCTCGACATCTTGTACCAGGTTTCGAACATCTCGCGGCCATAGATGCCTTTAAGGACCAGCCCTTTGAATATGACCTGATTCCAGTCTATCGCGGTTTTCTCGGGCGGGATGCCGAGGAGGGCGACCTTGCCACCGTGGTGCATGGTTCGCAGCAGATCAGTAAACGCGAGCGGGTTGCCGGACATCTCCATGCCGATGTCAAAGCCCTCGGTCATGCCAAGTTCCCGCATGGCGTCGTCCAGCGAATCACGGGTGACATTCAAGGCCCGGGTGGCGCCCAGCTTGCTTGCCAGTTCAAGGCGGTAGTCGTTGATGTCGGTAATCACCACGTGACGAGCGCCGGCGTAGCGGGCGATAGCGACCGCCATTATGCCGATCGGGCCCGCACCCGTGATCAGGACGTCTTCGCCGACCAGATCAAAAGACAACGCGGTATGGGTTGCATTGCCCAAAGGGTCCAGCACAGCGGCCATGTCATCGGTAATGGCATCGGACAGCTTGAAGACATTGAAGGCGGGGACGGCAATATACTCCGCAAAGGCGCCTGCTCGATTAACGCCCACTCCGCTGGTATTCATGCACAAGTGTCGTCGGCCGGCGCGGCAATTGCGACAGACGCCGCAGGTGATGTGGCCTTCCGCGGAAACCCGGTCACCGGCCTCGAAGCCCACGACCTCGCTGCCGAATTCGACAACCTCGCCACAGAATTCATGGCCTACCGCAATAGGTACCGGAATGGTCTTGCGGGCCCAGTCGTCCCACTGAAATATATGAATGTCGGTGCCGCAGATCGCGGTGCGTCGCACCCGAATCAGGACATCGTTGTGGCCAATCTCTGGTTTCTGAATGTCTTCCATCCAGATACCCCGTTCAGCTCTTGCCTTGACCAGTGCTTTCATCATTGTCCCTGTTCGATTACGCCAAGTTCGCGGCCGACCGTTGCAAAAGCAGCAACGGCTTTCTCCAGGTGCGAACGCTCCAGGCCTGCTGACATCTGAGTGCGGATCCTGGCCTGGCCTCTGGGTACGACGGGGAACGCAAAACCGACCACGTAGACACCGTGCTCCAGGAGCTTGTCGGCCATGGTTGTTGCGAGTTTTGCATCGCCAAGCATCACCGGAACGATGGGGTGTTCCCCGGGTTTGAGATCAAAGCCGAGTGCCGACATTTCCTGTCGGAAGTAACGCGCGTTGTCGTGCAGTCGGCGTCGCAGGCTGTCGTCCTTTTCAAGGAGATCCAGCACAGCAATGGAGGTGGCGGCGATGGCCGGTGCAACGGAATTCGAGAACAGGTACGGGCGCGAACGCTGCCGCAGCCAGCCGATAATTTCCTTGCGGCCGGAGGTGTAGCCACCGGATGCGCCGCCCAATGCCTTGCCGAGTGTGCCGGTAATGATGTCGACACGGCCCATTACGTCGCAGTGTTCATGCGTGCCGCGACCGGTGGCGCCCAGAAACCCGGTCGCATGGCAATCGTCAATCATGGTAACCGCGTTGTATTTGTCGGCGAGGTCACAAATACCTTTCAGGTTGGCAATGGTTCCGTCCATCGAAAACACGCCGTCGCTGACGATCAGGCGATGCCGGCTGCCAGCCGCGCTTTTCAGCTGCGACTCAAGGTCGTCCATGTCGTTGTTCTGGTAACGGAAGCGGCTGGCCTTGCTGAGCCGGATACCGTCAATAATGCTGGCGTGATTCAGTGCGTCGCTGATAACGGCATCTTTGTCGTCCAGCAGGGTTTCAAACAAACCGCCATTGGCATCGAAACAGGACGGGTACAGTATGGTGTCTTCGGTACCGAGGTACGCGCTGATTCGGCGTTCCAGCTCCTTGTGTATCGTCTGCGTGCCGCAAATAAACCGTACGGATGCCATACCGTAGCCAAACTCGTCCAGTGCCTTGTGAGCGGCTTCGATGATGGCGGGGTGATTGGCAAGGCCGAGGTAGTTGTTCGCGCACAGATTTATGACTTCTGCTTCGCTGCCGTTGAGCGCGACTTTGATGTCGGCTTGTTGCGGTCCGGTAATGTACCGTTCCTGTTTGTACAGGCCCTCGCCTTTGAGGGCTTCAGTCTGTGTCGCCAGTTGGTCCAGCAAGGTAATTGACACGGGATTGCTCTCTTTCGCCAAAGGCAGCAAAGTATATCAGGGCGCAACCATGGTACAGAGCCGCTAATGCAGACGAATACGCGGGCAGGGCTACGAATTGACCGTTGGCTCTGGTTCACACGCTTCTACAAAACCCGCACGCTGGCAGGGCAGGCGGTCGCGGGCGGGCACGTGCGCATCAACGGTGTACGGGCGCGACCAGGCCAAAAAGCAGCGGCTGGAGACAGTATTGAGCTCGTCAAGAACCAGCTGCCTTGGAAGTTTGAGGTGGTCGCCATTCCGGCGCGCCGCGGTCCGGCCAGCGAAATGTCCGCCTGCTATAGCGAGGATTCCGACGTGGTGGCGCAACGTGACGCATTGCGACGCCAGATCAGCAGCGACCGGCGCCAGATGCCTGTGACAGATGGCAGACCCGACAAGCACACACGGCGATTGCTACGGCAGCGCAACCGTGGCGAGTAAACATTGCAGTCACTTTTATGCGCAGTATCGAGCGGCTACACTCAGGTGTGCCGCTCTGGGCATCCTTCACCCGCTTAGCAATGACATTTTGTTGCCACGGACGATCACGCTATGAAGTTCACTGAACAAGGTTCGGCCAGTACGCATCCGCTTGGCAAGGTCAGCAAGTTGTACCTCGCAGACGAGGCGGCGCTGCTCAATCGATTGGCGGCGGAGGCCGACGCCGGTGAGGCGGGTCGCGCTCAGATTCAGGCAACAGCAACCACTCTGGTCGAAGCCGTGCGTCGGCATTCAGCCAATGACGGCGGGATTGATGCCTTTCTTCAGCAGTACGATTTGTCGTCCGAGGAAGGCGTGTTGCTGATGTGTATCGCAGAGGCGTTGCTGCGCATTCCCGATGCCGATACTGCAGATCGGTTGATCGCCGATAAAATTACCGCGGCGCGCTGGCAAGATCATATTGGTGCCAGCGACTCGCTGTTCGTCAACGCATCGACCTGGGGCTTGATGCTGACGGGCAAGATACTGAAAGTCGAAGACGCCGCGAAGCGCAATCCGGCTCACTATCTGGGCAAGTTGGCGAGTAGTGCCGGTGAGCCGGTGGTGCGGGCTGCCATGCGTCAGGCGATGCGCATCATGGGACATCAGTTCGTAATGGGTCGCAGTATCACTGAGGCGATCAAACGGTCGCTCAAGAAAGACAATGCCCGCTACCGGTATTCGTTTGACATGCTAGGGGAGGCGGCGTTGACCGCCATTGATGCTGAACGTTATTTCGAATCGTACAGCAGGGCTATTGCAACAATTGGCGAGAGTACAGCGGACGAAAACATTTTCAGCGCGCCGAGTATTTCGGTGAAGCTGTCGGCACTTCACCCGCGTTACGAATACACTCAGCACAAACGGGTAATGAACGAGTTGGTGCCGGTGCTTGCCGAACTCGCGACGAAAGCGCGTCAGGCAGGCATTGCGTTAACTGTCGATGCCGAGGAAGCGGATCGGCTCGAATTGTCGCTGGATGTTTTTGCCGCGGTGTATCGCGACAAACGTCTGACCGACTATCAAGGGCTGGGTCTTGCCGTGCAGGCTTACCAACGACGCGCAACGGACGTATTACGGTTCGTTGCCGGTCTCGCCGGAGAACATGGACGACGTATTCCGGTGCGGCTGGTCAAGGGCGCTTATTGGGACACGGAGATAAAGCGCGCACAGGAACTGGGTCTTGGCAGCTACCCGGTATTTACCCGCAAGTCGCACACTGATGTCTCCTATCTTGCCTGCGCCCGGCAGATGTTCGCAGCGGGTACGCAACTCTACTCGCAGTTTGCAACGCACAATGCGCACACGCTTGCGAGCATTCTGCATATTGCCGGTGATCGTGGTGATTTTGAGTTTCAACGTTTACACGGCATGGGTGAAGAGCTGTATGACGAAGTTACCGACCCCGACAAGTACAACAAGCCCTGCCGGGTGTATGCGCCGGTCGGCAGTCATGAAGACCTGTTGCCCTACCTTGTACGCCGCCTGTTGGAAAACGGCGCGAATACCTCTTTCGTCAACCGGATAGTCGACGAGAGCGTCGCGGTCGAGGATATTGTTACCGACCCGGTGGCACTGGCGCAGGCAAAAGGGTTCCAGCCGCATTCCGGGATACCGTCACCCAGTGGCTTGTTTGGTGATAAGCGCCGTAATTCCGCCGGACACAATCTGGCAGATCGCGATGCCACCTCGGCATTGCTGAAGGCAATGCAAGCGGAGGAGTCAGCACCGATGTCCGCGGCCGCCATGGTTGGCGGCCAGCTGCAGGATGGGGTACCGGTTGTTTCAGTTAATCCGGCCAACAACGCCCAGGTTGTCGGGCATTGCAAGCAGGCGACGCCAGCGGCGGTCGACAAGGCGCTCGATCTCGCGGTGGCCGCACAGCCTGCGTGGGATGCGATGAACATCGAGCAACGTGCGGCGATACTGGAGCGTGCTGCCGACCTCTATGAACGCGATACGGCGCAATTGCTGGCCTTGTGCGTACGCGAGGCCGGCAAGACCATTCCGGATTCAATCTCGGAATTGCGTGAAGCCGTCGATTTTCTGCGTTACTACGCACAGCAGGCGCGGCAACACTTTGGCGCAACCCAGGTGTTGCCCGGCCCGACGGGTGAAAGCAACGAGCTAGGTATGCGCGGGCGCGGCGTGTTCGTTTGTATCAGTCCCTGGAATTTCCCGCTGGCCATCTTTACCGGGCAGGTGGCTGCGGCACTGGCGGCCGGTAATGCGGTCTTGGCGAAGCCGGCCGAACAGACCCCGCTGATCGCGTTCAAGGCGGTGCAGTTGTTGCTGGAAGCGGGCGTGCCGCACGACATTCTGCATTTTCTGCCGGGCGATGGTGCCGGGATAGGAGGGCACGCTGTTGCCGATCCGCGGGTTGCTGGCGTCGCCTTTACCGGCTCGACGGATACGGCGCGATTGATCAACCGTACGCTTGCACAGCGCGAGGGTCCGATTGCCGTGCTGATCGCTGAGACGGGTGGTCAGAACGCGATGTTTGTAGACAGCTCCGCTTTGCCGGAACAGGTTGTTGATGATTGCGTGGCGTCCGCCTTCAACGCTGCCGGTCAGCGTTGTTCCGCGTTGCGTATTCTATGTGTGCAGGAAGATATCGCACCGCGAGTCATCGCGCTCCTGCAAGGTGCCATGCAGGAGTTGGTGATTGGCGATCCCGGCGACCTGGCAACTGATATTGGACCGACCATCGATGATGCCGCGCGTGCAGGACTGCAGGCTCATCTTGACGACATCAGTCATGTAGCGTCAGTGATACGTCAGTGTCGATTGCCCGCTGCGGCAAGTTCAGGCACCTATTTCGCACCGGTGGCTATCGAGATAAGCAGCATCGATCAACTAAAAAAAGAAGTGTTCGGGCCCGTGCTGCATGTTTATCGCTATCCGCGCCGCAAGCTGGCGGAAACGATCGCGGCCGTCAATGCGACCGGATTCGGTTTGACGATGGGGCTGCACAGTAGGATCGGTGCCCGCGCAAAGGCTTTCGTGAAGCAATCCGGCGCAGGCAATATTTACATCAATCGCAATATGATCGGCGCCATTGTCGGTTCGCAGCCGTTCGGTGGGCGTGGTCTGTCCGGCACGGGGCCGAAGGCGGGCGGGCCCAACTATTTACCACGGTTCGGCACCGAGTACGCGGTTAGCAACAACGTTGCCGCCGTTGGCGGCAACGCGGGTTTGTTGTCACTGTCAGAGTCCTGAACGAAACAAAAGGCGAGCCTCATGGCTGAAATCAGTGTTTTCGATATTTTCAAGATAGGTGTAGGGCCTTCCAGCTCGCACACGGTCGGTCCAATGAAAGCGGCGTTTGAGTTTGCGCAAACGCTGGCTGCCGCTTCCTTTGAGGTGACAAGCATCAATGTGCGTTTGTACGGTTCATTGGCTTACACCGGCCGCGGGCACGGCACTGACTCGGCTGTGCTGCTGGGACTGAGCGGCGAGCATCCGGCCAGCATAGACCCGGATACCATGGAACCGACGCTGCGGCATATTCATGCCAAGCGGCGCCTGCATGTGCCGGGTGTCGGTGCGCTCGATTTTGATCCGGAGAAGGACCTCGTTTTTGATTTCGAAGACGAACTGCCGCGGCATACGAATGGCATGCGCTTCACTGCCTGCGATCAAGCGGGTACGCAACGATTAAGTGAAGACTGGTACTCGGTCGGTGGCGGGTTCGTCGTTCGTGGCGATGAACCGGAATCAACCGCGCAGGAAGGTGAGCCTCCTTATCCGTTTACCGATGCCGCAACCTTGCTCGGGCTCGCCGCCGATGCCGGAATCAGCATTCCCGAGCTGATGCTGCGGAACGAACGGCACTGGCGCTCCGAGCAGGAAATCAAGGAACGTCTTGAAGCAATATGGCAGGCAATGCGCAGTTGTGTGCAACGCGGCCTGATCACAGAAGGTGTGTTGCCGGGCAAGATGTCCGTGCTGCGGCGCGCGCCAAAGTTGCATCGCACGCTGCAGGAACGCAGCGACGGCGGTGGCCTTGACACGATGGACTGGATCAATGCCTGGGCCATCGCTGTCAATGAAGAGAACGCGGCCGGTGGCCGGGTGGTTACGTCACCGACCAACGGTGCCGCCGGCATCATCCCTGCAGTTTTGCATTACTACAATGAGCTGGTGCCGAGCGCGACACATGCGGGCATTGAACGCTTCTTGTTGACGGCCGGCGCGATCGGGATTCTGTACAAAATCAACGCGTCGATATCGGGTGCGGAGATGGGTTGCCAGGGCGAGGTAGGGGTTGCCTGCTCAATGGCGGCAGGCGGCCTGGTAGCCGCGCTGAACGGCAGCAATCAGCAGATCGAGAACGCTGCCGAGATCGGTATGGAGCACAACCTGGGCCTTACCTGTGATCCGATCGGTGGCCTGGTGCAGATCCCGTGTATCGAACGCAACGCCATGGGCGCGCTAAAGGCCATTAATGCGGCACGTTTGGCCAAACACGGTGATGGCACGCACAAGGTCTCGCTCGATCAGGTGATTGCCACGATGCGGCAGACCGGTATCGATATGTCGACCATTTACAAGGAAACCTCACGCGGCGGTCTTGCGGTCAATGTGCCGGAGTGCTGATGTGCGTTTGGTGCAGCAGTCTAGCGGCGTGATTTTTTAGGGTAATCGTAGATCAACAGTTCCTTGCTGCATTCGGCTCGCAAGTCCCAGTGTTCGATATCGATGCTTATCGATACGACAGCACAAGTCGGCAAATTGCCGGTGAGATCGGGAATGAGGTAATTGGCAAGGTCCGTCAGCCCCGGATTGTGGCCGACCAGCATCATGTTGTTGAAGCCTTCATCCTGTTTGGCAATGACTTCCAGCAAGCGGCTTTTCGACGCGAGGTAGAGATCGTGCTCCCGTTGCAGGAACTCCAGCGGGTAATTCAGTTTACGTGCGACGACTTTCGCTGTGCTCCATGCGCGTACGGCAGGGCTGCTGATCATCAGGGACGGGCGGATTCCGGCGTCCTGAATACGCTTCGCCATCATGGGCGCATCGCGTTCGCCGCGCGGATCGAGCGGCCGGTCGCTGTCGGCGACGCTGTTTGATTCCCAGCTGGATTTGGCATGGCGCAGTATCGTAAGCGTCTTCATTGCGACTGACTTTTCCCTACATCAAACCTGTTTGCAGACGAGCTTCGTCGGACATCATGCTTTGATTCCACGGCGGATCAAAAACCAGCTCGACATGAACGTCCGCTACCGTCGGGATTATGGCGATTTTATCCTGAGCATCCTGCACGAGTACCTCGCCCATGCCGCAGCCAGGTGCGGTCAGGGTCATGTCGACAGCAACCGAACGTTGGCCATCGGGCCGCTTGCTGACTTCACAGCGATAGACGAGGCCAAGGTTGACGATGTCCACCGGAATTTCCGGATCGTAGCAGGTTCGCAGTTGCTGCCAAATGACATCTTCTATGTCTTTGTCTGTGGCGTCGGCAGGTACTGAGGGAGGTTCGACCGGTTCTTTGCCCAGCGCATCGGCATCTATGCCGGCGATACGGAACAGGTTGCCTTCAACATAAACTGTGAAGCTGCCACCCAAAGCCTGGGTGATGAAACCTGTAGTGGTTTCGCGCAGGATTATCGTCTCGCCAGCCGGAATGATGATGGCGTTGACGTCTCTTTCGAGCGTGAAGGGCTCATTGGTGTGTCCAAACATTCTGCGGCTACTCGGTTGTTACTGTCTGCGTTTCGCTGTTAAGCGCGGAGTGCAATGCGTGCCATGCCAGCGTGGCGCATTTTACCCGAGAGGGATAATCACGCACGCCTTCCAATGCACGCAGCTTGCCAAGGTCTATAGTGGCGTCTGTCGATTGCTTGCCATCGCCGGTCAGGCGACTAACGAGCGTTGCAAAGTACGCAAGCGCCGTATTCTTGTCGAGTCCGACGACGGTGTCGGTCAATAACGAGGCTGAAGCCATTGAAATGGCACAGCCCGTGCCGTTAAACGCCGCATTGCCGATTATCCCGTCATCGAGAATTTCCATGTACAGGTGCAGCTTGTCGCCGCACAACGGATTGACCCCGTCAGCCTGGTGCGTGGCGTTTGGTAGTTCACCGAAATGCCGGGGATTCCGCGCGTGATCCAGGATCAGTTCACGGTAAAGGTCGCGCAGTTCGCTGCTGTCGCTGGTCACCCTGCAAACATCTCCCGAGCTTTCAGCAATCCCTCCGCGAGCCGGTCTATATCGTCCTGATTGTTGTAAAAGCCAAGCGATGCGCGAGCGGTTCCCGGTATACCGTACAGTTGCATGACCGGCATGGCGCAATGGTGGCCGGTGCGGATCGCAACGCCCTGATGATCAAGGATAGTGCCGAGATCGTGCGGGTGAATGTCATCCAGCAAGAACGATTGAACACTGGCTTTGTTCGCGGCTGTTCCGATCAGCCGGATGCCTTCGATGTCTTGCAGGGCCGTCGTCATGTAGTCCAACAGACGCGCTTCGTATTCGGCAATGCGCTGCATACCAATTGACTGCAGGTAGCTAATACTTGCACCAAGGCCGGCTGCAGCCGCGATGTTGGGCGTGCCTGCTTCAAATTTATACGGCAGTTCGTTGTAGCTGGTGCCGTCGAAACTGACCTCAAGGATCATGTCGCCGCCGCCTTTCCACGGCGGCATTTTTTCCAGCAGGCGTTCTTTCGCGTACAAGATGCCGATGCCGGTCGGGGCGAACATCTTGTGCCCCGAGAACGCGAAAAAGTCAGCGTCCAGAGCCTGCATATCGAGCGCGACGTGCGGTACTGCCTGCGCGCCGTCGATCAGCACGGGTATCTCCCGGCGATGTGCTTCTGCGATGATTTCCTGGACGGGATTGACCGTGCCCAGTGCGTTTGAAACGTAGCTGATCGCCAGCAGTTTGACCCGCTCATCAAGCAGCGCGTAGAGTTGCTCGAGTATCACTTCGCCGCGTTCGTTAATCGGCGCAACAACCAGTTCAGCGCCGGTCTGTTCGCAAACCATCTGCCACGGAACGATGTTGGAGTGGTGCTCGAGATGGCTTATTACAATCCGGTCTCCTGCTTGCAAGTCCGGTCGGGCGTAACTCTGTGCAACCAGGTTGATCGCTTCCGTTGTGCCGCTCGTATAGACAATTTCACTGCGGCTGCGGGCGTTGATGAACGCTTTGACGGCGTCGCGGGCACCCTCGTAAATGTCTGTGGCACGGTGACTCAGCGTGTGTACACCACGGTGTACGTTGGCATGGCTGTATCGCTGGTATTCCGTCATGGCGTCTATGCTGACGGCGGGTTGCTGCGATGATGCCGCACTGTCGAGATACACCAACGGGTGGCCATTGATGTTCTGCGTCAGCGCCGGGAAATCCGCCCGATAGTCGGTCATAGGGCGCGAATCGGCAGCGGTATTGCCTACAGGACTGGTAGCACTCACTGGCTTGCATCCTCCAGCAAAACATCCAGTTTTGCGTCGACCAGAGTTTCAATGTGCGCATGCAGCGACTTGATCGGCAGCTTTGCGAGAATTTGTGCGGCGAACGCCCGGGTTAGCAAGTGCGCTGCTTGCTCGCGATCCAGGCCCCGCGATTGCATATAGAACAGGGCTGTCTTGTCCAGTTGACCGACCGTCGCACCGTGACTGCATTTGACATCTTCGGCGTAGATTTCGAGCTCCGGCTTGGTATCCACTTCCGCTTTGTCGGACAAGAGCAGGTTGTGGTTGGCCTGCTGTGCGTCCGTGCCGTCAGCACCCTTGTGGACGACAGCCTTGCCATTGAATACGCAGCGCGCGCGTCCATTCAGAATCCCGCGGTATTCCTCCCGGCTGTTTGCCGGGCCGACTCGATGGTCAACTCGCGTGTGATTGTCGATGAACTGCTTGTCGGTCGCGAGATAGAGGCCGTGCAGACTGACCAAAGCGCCGGTGCCGGTAATGTCAGCGACCACGTCCTGGCGAATCATGCTGCCACCCAGATCGACAGAGGCGTAGTCGAGCGTCGCGTCCCGCTGCACTTTCGCGTTCAACTTGCCAACCTGTGACTGCGCGCTGTTGCGGTTCTGTACCCTGACAATGTTCGCACGCGCGCCTGCGGCCAGCCCCAACTGCGTCACTGTGTTCGCAAAGTGTTCGTCAGGCGTGCCGTTGGTATGGTACTCGACGATATCGATGCTGGCATTGTCCGCAACCTGAATGACGAGACGGGTCTGGCTTGCAGCGGGTCCGCCATCCGCAATGAAAATAGCCAATGGCTTGTCGAGCGTCTGGCCGGCAGCAACCGTGATATGCAAACCATCCTGCAGCAATGCCGCGTTAAAGGCATCCATCGGCCCGTCGGCGGAGACTTGGTCAGCGGCGTCGCGCAGTCGGCGCAATTGCAGCACGCCGTTGGTCGCGCTTTGTACCGCCGCGAACATGGCGTCATCCACTTGCCCGTTGCTGACCAGCAATGGATAGGCGTCTATGGCCGGCAATTCCGCCTTGCCATGCACGCCGGTTGCGGCATTGGCAGCGATCGATTCGAGCCATTGCTCACTGAGTTTCGTGGCGTTGCTCAGGTTGGTGTAACGCCAGTCTTCGTCTCGCGTGGTGGGAATCCCCTGACGCACAAATTCGCTCAGCGCGTTCTCGCGCACTGCTCGCAGCGCATCATCGGGCAACGCCGATTGCGCTTTTTCGAGCAAGGCCCGATTTAACTGGAGCTCGTTCATGCGCTGGCAGCCTCACGGACCCAGTCGTACCCTTGTTCTTCGAGTTTCAATGCCAGCGATTTGTCGCCGGAGCGCACGATCTTGCCTTGCGAAAGCACGTGCACGAAGTCGGGTTCTATGTAGTCAAGCAGGCGTTGGTAGTGGGTGACGAGGATGATTGCGCGCTCGGGGTTGCGTAGCGCATTGACCCCGCCGGCCACGGCTTTCAACGCGTCGATATCGAGACCGGAATCGGTTTCATCCAGTATGGCGAGCTGGGGTTCCAGCATCGCCATCTGCAGAATTTCATTGCGCTTTTTCTCACCGCCGGAAAAGCCTTCGTTAACGCCGCGTTTCAGGAAGCTGGGATCCATGTCCATCAGCTTCATCTTCGCTTTGGCCAGCTGCATGAACTCGAAAGCGTCGATTTCGTTCTCACCGTTGTGTTTGCGGCGAGCATTGACAGCGGCTTTCAATAAATACGCATTGTTGACGCCGGGTATTTCCACCGGGTACTGGAAGCCAAGGAAAACGCCTTCACGGGCGCGAATTTCCGGATCCAGATCGAGCAGGTCTTTGCCGTTAAAACGCACGCTGCCGCCGGTAACCAGGTAGTCCTGGTGACCGGCAATGACCTGCGCGAGCGTGCTCTTGCCGGAACCATTGGGTCCCATTATGGCATGCACTTCGCCGGCGTTTACGTTCAGACTCAGGCCGCGAAGGATTTCGGTTTCGCCGATGCTGGCTTTTAGGTCTTTGATCTCTAGCATTTTCATTTCTTCCTGACTAACCAACGGCGCCTTCGAGGCTGACGTTCAACAACGCCTGCGCTTCGACGGCAAACTCCATGGGCAATTCCTTGAACACTTCCTTGCAGAAGCCATTGACGATCATGTTGACCGCGTCTTCTTCCGATATACCGCGTTGTCGGCAATAGAACAGTTGATTCTCCGAGATCTTCGAGGTCGTTGCTTCATGCTCGACTTTTGCGCTCGGATTGCGGATTTCCATGTACGGAAATGTATGCGCACCGCATTCTTTTCCGATCAACAGTGAATCGCACTGGGTATGATTTCTGGCGTTCTCCGCCTGCGGCATAATCTTTACCAGGCCGCGGTAGGCATTCTGTGCGCGGCCGGCCGAAATACCTTTGGAGACGATCGTGCTGCGGCTGTTACGCCCAATGTGAATCATCTTTGTGCCGGTATCGGCCTGCTGCATATTGTTGGCAACCGCGACCGAGTAAAACTCGCCAACGGAATTCTCGCCGCGCAGTATGCAGCTCGGGTACTTCCAGGTAATCGCAGAGCCGGTTTCAACTTGTGTCCAGGAAATTTTGGAGTTGTCGCCGCGGCAATCACCGCGTTTGGTGACAAAGTTATAAATGCCGCCTTTGCCGTCTTCATCGCCCGGGTACCAGTTCTGGACGGTTGAGTATTTGATCTCCGCGTCCTTCAATGCAACGAGCTCGACAACCGCCGCGTGCAGCTGGTTCTCATCGCGCATTGGCGCGGTGCAGCCTTCGAGGTAGCTCACGTGGCTGCCTTCTTCGGCGATAATCAGCGTCCTTTCGAACTGGCCGGTATTGGCAGCATTGATGCGGAAGTAAGTCGACAGTTCCATAGGACAACGGACACCCTTCGGAATGTAAACAAACGAGCCGTCGCTGAATACCGCCGAGTTCAGCGTCGCAAAAAAGTTATCCCGGTAGGGGACAACGGTGCCCAGATACTTTTTGACCAGTTCCGGATGATTGCGGGCCGCTTCGGAGAACGAGCAGAAGATTACCCCGGCTTCGGCCAGCTTCGACTTGAACGTTGTGGCGACGGACACACTGTCAAACACGGCATCGACGGCAACACCCGCAAGGCGCGCGCGTTCGTGCAACGGTATGCCGAGCTTGTCGTAGGTCTCGAGCAGCTTCGGATCGACGTCGTCGAGGCTCTGTGGCTTGTCCGCTTCAGACTTGGGTGCGGAAAAGTAGGAAATTTCCTGATAGTCGATCGGCGGATAGTGCACATGTGCCCATTCCGGCTCTTTCATGGTTAGCCAGTGGCGGTAGGCTTTGAGCCGCCATTCCAGCATGAACTCGGGTTCCTGCTTGCGTGCGGATATGGCCCGTACGACGTCTTCGTTCAGACCGGGTGGGAGGCTGTCGGTATCAATGTCGGTAATGAAACCGTGTTGATAGCGGCGATTGACGAAGGACTCGATGTCCTGCGATTCAGTAGACATTATTTCTCTTTCCGTTCGACATTGACGGGCATGCCGGCAAATTTGAATTGGGGGAGCGGCGCATTGGCGCGGACCAGGTCCGCGAGACTGATATCGTCGAGAGCACGGCGAATGGCGACATTGACGCGCTGCCAGGCGCCGCCAACGCTGCATACCGCCTCAAGTTCGCAATGGCTTTCATGGCCGCTGCACTCTGTAATGGACACGGGGCCCTCCAGCGCATCGATGACATCCGCGGCGCTGATTGAACCCGGCTCGCGGGCCAGCCGGTAGCCCCCCTGGGCACCGCGGCTGGACACGACAAGCTCCGCTTTATTTAATGATTTCAATATCTTACTCACGGTCGCCAGGCCGAGCCCGGTGGCTGCGGCAATATCGGCCGAGCTGACCAGTGCCGTTTCGCTGTGCGCGAGATGGCCCAGAACAACGGTACCGTAGTCGGTCAGTTTGCTGATTCGCAGCACGAAATCACCTCAAAGCTGAAAGCGGACTATTTTAGTCCTATTTGCAGGCAGAGACCAGCCCGGACAACAAGCCTTACAGGCATTGCCTGCCACCGATATTTGCTATGCTACGCCGTCGCAAAGGGGCCGCAGACCAATGCCCCTGCTCACATTCACATCAGCAAACTGGAATTTGGAGACGGTGGCATGGTTCTCAAGCAATTGAACGTAGTGGCGAAGGCGATGGTCGCCGATGGCAAAGGTATTCTGGCGGCCGACGAAAGCTCGCCCACGATCAAGAAGCGATTCGACACGATTGATACTGAATCCACCGAGGAAAGCCGTCGTCGCTATCGCGAAATGCTGATTACGACGCCGGGCGTCGAGAAATACATTGGTGGCGTAATCATGTATGACGAGACCTTGCGTCAGGCAACCAGTGATGGCGTGCCGTTCGCGAAGTACATGGCCGATCTCGGCATGATCCCCGGCATCAAGGTCGACATGGGCGCCAAGCCGCTGGCGGGTTTCCCCGGCGAAACCATCACAGAAGGCCTTGATGGTCTGCGCGGCCGGCTCGAAGAGTACTACAAGCTGGGTGCCCGCTTCGCCAAGTGGCGTGCGGTCATCACCATTGGCAAAGGTCTGCCGAGCGAATTTTGCTTGCAGGCCAATGCACATGCGCTGGCTCGCTACGCGGCTCTGTGCCAGGAAGCGAACATCGTGCCGATCGTAGAACCTGAAGTGCTGATGGACGGTGATCACAGCATCGGTCGTTGTGCAGAGGTGACATCGGCTGCGCTGCAAGCGCTGTTCGCGGAGTTGGCGGCTCACAAGGTGGCGCTCGAGGGCATAATCCTGAAGCCGAACATGGTTATTTCCGGTACCGAAGCGAGTAATCGCGCCGGGACTCAGGAAGTGGCCGAGGCGACCTTGCGTTGCCTGAAAGCCCACGTACCGGCCAGCGTCCCAGGCATTGCGTTCCTGTCAGGCGGCCAGACAGCGGAAGAGGCGACCGAACACCTGAGCCTGATGAACGCGGCAGGCGACCTGCCGTGGGAGTTGTCTTTCTCGTACGGTCGCGCGTTGCAGGCTCCGGCGCTGGACGCCTGGCGCGGCAAGGAAGAAAACTACAAAGCCGGTCAGGACGCCTTGATCAAGCGCGCGAAGCTGAACAGCCTCGCACACCTTGGAAAATACGACAGCAGCATGGAAGCGGCAGCCTGAGACCGCCGGGCGGCGAATGCCGCGCAAGTCGAAACCGACATGGATAAAAACACTGACGCCTTAATCGAGATTCGCGATCTCGATTACTCCCGCGGGCAAAAGCAGATATTCAAGAATCTGAATATCACGATTGCTCCTGGCAAGGTCACTGCGGTCATGGGACCCAGCGGCACCGGCAAGACCACGTTGCTGCGTTTGATAACGCGGCAACTGGTTCCGGACCGCGGTTGTGTGCTCGTGGACGGCGTGGATATTTCCCATCTCAAAGAACGGGAGCTGTTCAAGCTGCGCAAGCGTTTCGGCATGCTGTTCCAGAACGGTGCGCTGCTGACCGACCTGTCAGTGTTTGAGAACGTCGCCTTTCCGTTGCGCGAACATACGCGGCTGACCAATCGTTTGATCCGGCACATTGTCCTGACCAAGTTGCATGCGGTGGGCTTGCGCGGGGCAGCGGACATGATGCCCTCAGAGATGTCCGGCGGCATGGCGCGGCGGGTTGCCCTGGCGCGCGCCATGGTCATGGACCCGGAGATCCTGATTTACGACGAGCCGTTTGTGGGACTGGACCCGATATCCATGGGGGTCATCGTTCGACTGGTACGAAAAATGAACGATGCGCTTGGCATTTCCAGCATCATCGTAAGCCACGACGTACAGGAGGTGTCGACGGTGGCGGATATCAGTTACCTGATTTCCGACGGTCAGGTCGCCGCATCAGGCAGTCCTGCTGAACTGAATCAGACGTCCTCGGAACTGGTCCGGCAATTCATGCACGGGATGGCTGACGGTCCTGTAGCGTTCCACTATTCGGCGCCCAACTACGCCGAGCAACTGCTTGGGCGGGATACCGAGTGACGCTCAACGGCCCGGCGGTATAGAACATGTTCCGAGAAATCTATTACACGTTCTTAGAATTTCTGCGTACGTTTGGCGCATTGCAGTTATTCTTTTTGCAACTGGTGCGCAATTCGCCAACGGTCTTCGTGCGACGCTTCAGGCTGGTTGTCCAGCAGGTCTACAACACCGGCGCATTGTCATTGGTCATTATCATGGTCTGTGGCTTGTTCGTTGGCGGTGTTCTCGGCTTGCAGGGCTATTCGAATCTGGCCCGCTTCAATGCGGAAGATTCTGTCGGCACCTTCGCGGCTTTCTCGTTATTGAAGGAGCTGGGCCCGGTCATTACCGCATTGCTGTTTGCTGGCCGTGCAGGCACCTCGCTGGCATCGGAAATTGGCCTGATGCGAGCGACCGATCAGCTTTCGGCCATGGAAATGATGGCGATCAATCCGGTACGACGGGTCCTGGTGCCGCGCTTTCTCGGTGGGGTGATTTCAATGCCACTGCTGACCGCCGTGTTTACGATGGTGGGCTTGTTTGGCGCACACGTGGTCGGCGTTAACCTGCTGGGCGTCGATGCCGGCGCCTTCTGGCAACAAATACAGAACTCCGTGAGCCCCGGTGATGTCTACGAGGGCATCATCAAGAGTTTTGTATTTGGCATTGCCGCCAGTCTGTTCGCGGTATGGGAGGGCTATAATGCGATTCCCACCGCGGAAGGGGTTGGCCGCGCCACTACACGGACAGTGGTCATTACGGCAATAACCGTCCTGATCCTTGATTTCATGATTACCGCAATTGCGATGTAAGGAATAACAATGCAACAGACACGTTCCGTTGAGCTTGGCACCGGCCTGTTTGTTCTGCTGGGCATGGGTGCGCTGTTTTTTCTCACGACTCAGACCACGGGCACGGACGCGTTTTCCGGCGAAAACACCTATGAGGTAACCGCGCGCTTTGAAAACGTAGGGAGCCTGAAGAACCGTGCACCGGTCGCAATGTCCGGCGTCACTATCGGGCGGGTAACCGGGGTACGTTTTGATCCCGAACAATTAAACGCTGAAGTGACTTTCGTGATTGATCAGCGTTACAGCATGATCCCGGAAGATTCGGACGCCAGCATTCTTACTGCGGGCCTCCTGGGCAGTCAGTACATCGGACTGCAACCGGGTGGCTCGGATATGTATCTTGAAGACGGTAGCGAAATTCAATTCACGCAGTCCGCCGTGGTTCTGGAGAACCTGATCAGCAAGTATTTGTTCAGTGCGGGCAGCAATGAGTAAGGCTTACGATATGAAGATCAAAAAATACCTGGTAACGATACTGTTCGCGGTTTTTGCGCTCAATGCGCATGCACAGTCGCCGACCGACCTTATTGAAGGAGCAGCGGACACGTTGGCGCAACGTATCGATGGCCGCAAGGATGAATTTCGTCAGAATCGCGCCGCGTTATACCAGATGATTGACGACATATTGCTGCCGCGTTTCGATCGCGACTACGCAGCACAACTGGTTCTGGGGCGTACCTGGCGTACCGCCAGCGCTGCTCAGCGCAAGCGATTTGTTGATGCATTTTACCGCGCCTTGCTGCACCGCTACGCGGATGGCGTGCTTGAATTTGATCAATCGAAGATCGAAATTCTGCCGTACCGCGGCGGCGACGATGACAAGCGCACGACGGTGCGGACGTTCGTCACGCTCGACGATGGCACGCGGGTTCCGGTCAACTATGCATTGGTTAACCGTGACGGCAAATGGTTGATGTTTGACGTTACGATTGAAGGTATTTCCTACGTAAGAAACTTTCGTGCCGAGATGAATTCGGAGATCAACGAGAAAGGCCTGGAAGCGGTTATAGAACGCCTCGAGGCTGAAGCGGCAGCAAACGACGCGTCATGAGTAATTTCAAGTTGGCGGACCTGGGCGAAGGTCGCTTTGCGCTCTCCGGCGAAATGGGTTTTCGCTCGGCTGACCAGATACTGCGTGCCAGTGAAGCATTGTTCGACGAGCACACGCGGATCGAGGTCGATCTGCAGGGGGTCGACAAGACGGATTCGGCGGGCCTTGCATTATTGCTTGAGTGGATCACCTGGGCCAACCACACCGTGCGTGAAATTCGGTTTCTCAACACGCCGGATAAAATCACGGCTATCGCGCGTACGACTGAAGTGGATGGCTTGCTGAAGCGAGGAGAGCGTTGGTCGGGCTTCATCGAGGCCCCCAACGACGAAGACGACTGAATTAAGGCTCTTCGTCCAGCATGTCGTCATAAATGTCGTCGTAAAAGTCGTCGTCCATTGGCGGGTCGCCGTCATAGATTTTGTAATTGCGATTCTGCAAGTACGATTCCCGCAACGTGATGTAACGGTCGTTCGAATCCTCGAGGAAGCGCTCGGCGGTCAAGAGACGGGTTCGCAAGTCAATTGCCTGCAGCACGCGCAATTTGTCGCGCACTGACGAGTTCTCGTAGTAGTGCAGCGGGCCACTGAGTATGTCGACCGGCCGGGCCAGTGCATCGCGCAAGGTGCTGGGCCCAAAGAATGGAATGACGACGTAAGGGCCGTCGCCGACGCCCCAGACCGCCAGTGTTTGGCCGAAGTCTTCGTCGTGTTCAGTCAGTCCGAATTCCGTGCCGACATCGATGAGTCCGCCGATACCCACCGTGCTGTTCATCAGGAATCGTCCGATATCGACGAAACCATCACGACCTTTGCCTTGCAGGAAGTTGTTCAGCGCCACAGCTGGCGTGCCCAGGTTGTCAAAGAAGTTGCTGATACCCCGCCGCGCAAGGTCCGGCATGATCTTCCGATAACCTTTCGCCAGTGGCTTCAGGGTGGCCTTGTCGACGGCAGTGTTGAACGCATCCGTCTTGCGGTTCACGGTTTCCCAGGGGTCACTTGCCGCGCCGGCCGCCCCTGCTTTGGCAGAGCCATTACTTGCGCACGCGCTCAACGCCAGGGTAACGATCAATAGCAGTACCGCAGTGTATCGGTGGGGCATTGGGTTTGGGTCCTGTGACGCAGACGGCCAGCGCCATTGTCTGCTTAATGCGTGTAGGCTGCCGGGCGGCGGACTGCGCCGGGTACGCGGCTACGTCGCAACTGTTGGAGTTGTTCTTCGGACATGTATTCCTGAATTCGATCGATGCGCGCCTCGAAACGTATGCGCTGAATTTCCTGCAACTCGGGCAATGCAAGTGCCTGCCGCAAAAAGCCAACACCACCCACCAGGTCGCCAATCATAAAACGATATTCGGCCATGTAATAGTGCGCTTCCGCGCTGTCGCCTGCTTCGTCGGCGGCACGGGCGATCAGTCGCACCTGTTCCGGGGTCGGCGGCACGTTATTGAGCAGGTCCAGCAACAGTCGGTGCGCTTCGGCCGGCTGGCCGAGCCGCAGCAATGCTTCGGCGTAATGTACGACCAACGGCACGTTGCGCGGAAACAGGTTGAGGGCCCGCTCGAACGTGGCCGAGGCGCCGTCAATGTCTTCCAGTGCGAGTTGCGCCTGACCCAGACCTATGTGGTAGGGGATGACGTCCTGATCGCGACTGGCGAGTTCCTCGAAGATGGGCTCAGCCTCCCGGTAACGTCCTGCCCGCATGTAGGCGAGGGCACGGCCGTATTTGTCGGCTGCCGATTGTTTGCTGTATTCCTGCAACTCGAAGCGAGCGATTGCCTGATCGGCGCGCTCAAAACTCTCGACCTCAGTGCGTGCCCGGGCAATGCCGTAGCTGCGGCTGTTGCTGCTGGCCACCGGCGGGTAGTCTCTGGCGCGACTGCGAGCCTCTGCGATACGCGCGCTGCTGACCGGGTGAGTGCGCAGGAATTCCGGCAAACGGTATTCTACCGGACGGGTGTCGCGCGAGATCACTTCAAAGAAGGAGGCCATACCTTCCGGATTGAAGCCCGCTTTCGCGAGCGCTTCCATGCCAACCCGGTCAGCCTCGTACTCATTGCTGCGCGTGAAGTCGATCTGCTGTTGTACGGCGGTACCCTGGGCGACGGCAATTGCGCCCTGAACGGCGTCGCCACTGCCGCCCGCCGCGCCGACCAATACAGCGCCTAACATGATGGCCGTGCTGAGAATGCTTTGTCGCTGATTCGCGTGAATGGCGCGCGCGATGTGGCGTTGCGTAACGTGTGCGACTTCGTGGGCAAGCACGCCGGCAAGTTCGTCTTCACTGCGGGTTGCCTGCAAGAGGCCGGTATGCACGCCTATGTAGCCGCCGGGTAAGGCGAAGGCGTTAATGTTGGGATCGTCCACCACGAAAAAGGTGAACTTCTGTTCGCCATCGTTGGCTTGCGCGGCAATTCGATGACCGATTTCATTAATGTATTCGGTCAGGATGGGGTCTTCGATAACCTGACCGCTGGCCCGCAACTGGGCCATGATCGCTGCACCAATTTGCGCTTCGTTGGATTTCGAGAGTACGGCATCTGCCGGGCTGCCGATGTTCGGCAAATTGATCTCGGCCGCCGACAACATCGTCGAGCTGCCGATAGTCAGCAACGCGATGAGCAGGCGAACGTGGCAGGTCACTGTTTTTCTCACTCGTGGATCACCCGGGTAAAGTGGTTGGCATCAGCTCTTCGGACTCCGCGATGCCAGCCGCGTTCCCGATAATACCCGCCTGCTGTGCGCTGCCAAGCGGAGTTTTGCCGTTCCACCTCGGTAGAAGCTTTATAATCCTCTGATAAATAAGAGGAAAGTGGGTTAACAATTCTTGGCGGCAGCCAGTACTTCTGCAGCGTGTCCTTTGACTTTGACCTTGCGCCATTCCGCGCGCAATTTGCCGTCCTCGTCGATGAGAAAGGTGCTGCGCTCGATGCCCATGTACTTGCGGCCATACAGGTTTTTCTCGCGGATGACATCGAAAGCCTTACACAAGCTCTCGTCCTCATCTGACAGCAGATCGAACGGAAACTCTTGTTTGGCCTTGAACTTCTCGTGCGAGGCGATGCTGTCGCGGGAAGCGCCCAGAATGACGCAATTCTGGCGCTTGAATTTAGCGTACAGGTCGCGAAAGTCCTGTCCCTCGGTGGTGCAGCCGGGGGTCGCATCTTTCGGATAGAAATACAGCACGACTTTTTTGCCGCGCAGTGCTTTGAGTTGGATGGTTTGTGCGCCGGTTGCCGGACACTTGAAGTCGGCAACAACGCGGTTGAGGCGTGGTGCAGGCATGTTATCTCCTGGGTAGCGGTTAGGCGCGGCCGGTCAGGCTTTGACCGGCTCGATCAGGCCGTCGAGGTTCAGCTGGTCGCAGATTTCCATGAACTCGTCGCGCAGCTGGGACAGGTGGACTGAGCCCGGGACATTGACGCTCATCTGCACGGCGAACATCGGTGAGCCGGTGTGCGCGGCGGGGTAGCTGCGGGTTGCGAGGTCGGCGATCTCGATGTTCCGACTGGCGAAAAAATGCGACAGCTGAAACACGATGCCAGGCTGGTCCAGAGCGACGACATCAACGGCGTAGGGCATGCTTTCTTCGCTGCGCTTGCGAACGCCGGTCTTCTTGATATTGATCGTCAGATCGCGGTCTTTGCTGAGTTTGTCGAGACTCGATTCAAGCTTGCTCAGCGTGTGCCAGTTTCCGGACACCAGCAGCAACATCGCAAACTCGGTACCCAGCGCCGCCATGCGGCTTTCTTCAATGTTGCCGCCACAATCCAGGATCACTTTGGTGAGGTCGTTGACTACACCGGCGCGATCGGTACCAATCGCGGATAAAACAATAAGTTGTGACATTTTTCTCGATTTTTACTGAGTTTCTCGGGTGCCGCTGAGGCAAGACGATGCTCGCTTGCCAGCACCGGGGGTGAACAGTAACATCGCCGCCTTTGTCGTGGCGAGGAGATATTGTGTTCGAAGGCAGTCTGGTGGCGCTGGTCACTCCGTTTGATTCGCGTAACCGTGTCGACTATGGCGCTGTTGAACGTCTGGTTGAATTTCATGTGGCCGCCGGGAGCAATGGTCTGGTCGTCGCCGGTACGACCGGTGAGTCGGCTACTTTGCTGAAGGGCGAACACGCCGAGTTGATCAAAAACGTGGTCGACATGGTGGCGGGGCGCATGCCGGTGATCGCGGGTACGGGTTCCAATTCGACATCGCAGACTATAGACCTGTCGCTCGAAGTCGCGGAGTGCGGTATCGATGCCTACCTGATGGTGGCGCCGTATTACAACAAACCGGTGCAGGAAGGCATCTACCAGCATTTCGTGACGATCGCGGAGCAGGTCGACAAGCCGATCATGTTGTACAACGTGCCGGGCCGCACGGTAACCGACATTCTGCCCGAGACCGTTGCGCGTCTTGCGGCACACCCAAAGATATTTGGTATCAAAGAAGCCACGGGGAGTGTGCAGCGCCTGAAGGATATCAAGGCTCTCGTACCCGATAGTTTTCGGCTGTTCAGCGGCGACGACTTCACGGTGTGCGATTTCATCGAAGTGGGCGGTCACGGTGTCGTCACCGTGAGCGGTAACCTCGCGCCAGCAGCGCTGGCAACGCTGTGCCGGCTGGCGAGCAATGGTGAGCTTGAGGCGGCGAGGGCACTGGATGCAACGCTGCAACCATTGAACACTGCGCTGTTCGTCGAGTCGAATCCCATTCCGGTCAAATGGGCGCTTGCAGAAATGGGTCTCATTGAAGCGCATATTCGCTTACCATTGACGCCATTCAGCGAGCGGTATCACGAACAGATGATTAATGCGATGAACACGGCAGGAATTGCACTGAAGGCGGCGTCATGAAACAGCAGACTCTGATAACGGCGACTCTGGCCGCCACCGTGCTGCTCAGCGCTTGCGGCGGCACGGCTACGGTCGAATGTGACGAGCAACAGTTGTACCAGAGCGCTGTTCCCGGTAACCGCATTGAAGTACCGGAAGGACTCGACGCCCTGGCCGCGAACCGCGAGTTGACTGTGCCCAAGGCATCCCCACAAGCGCCGCCACCGCCAGGAACCTGCCTGGACGCGCCGCCGACCTTAAGCACCAGTTCCTCCAATAAATAGACAACAGCGCTCAGCCGGTTAGAATACCGGCCGCCGTGGGCGCTCACGCGCTCTGTGAATGGCAGGATGCCGTAGCGCAGGCGCCCGCAGGGTGAGCGGCAGGAAGCCGCGAATCAAAGCGAGTGTGCTGACTGTCAGTAAGTAGAAAATTCGGAGAGGTGGCTGAGTGGTTTAAGGTGCTCGCCTGGACAAAGCGGCAGGAAGCCGTTTTGGACGCCGCAGCGTAGCGCAGGCGCCCGCAGGGTGAGCGGCAGGACGCCGCGAATCAAAGCGAGTGTGCTGACTGTCAGTAAGTAGAAAATTCGGAGAGGTGGCTGAGTGGTTTAAGGTGCTCGCCTGGACAAAGCGGCAGGAAGCCGTTTTGGACGCCGCAGCGTAGCGCAGGCGCCCGCAGGGTGAGCGGCAGGACGCCGCGAATCAAAGCGAGTGTGCTGACTGTCAGTAAGTAGAAAATTCGGAGAGGTGGCTGAGTGGTTTAAGGTGCTCGCCTGGAAAGCGAGTGTGCGGTAATACCGCACCGGGGGTTCGAATCCCCCCCTCTCCGCCACTCAACAACGTGAGTCCCCAGAGATCAAAGCGGCTAACGGGATTCCTGCGCAGCTGCCGCAACAGTATCCGGCACGACTGCCATTTTCTTCCAGCGCTTGTGCTCCCGGTGCAGGTAGGTGCTTAACGCTATCCATACCAGTACCAGCAAGATATTGATAACTACGAATCCCATGTAGTCCAGATCAAACACGCGTGTGCCGATCAATATGGTCATTGCGGCCAGGCCGTCACCCAGCCTGACGAACAGCGTGTCGACCGTTGGTTTGGCCTGATAGAGCATTTCCTTGGTCGTTGGCAGCCACAACATGTGTCTGGCTGTGTTGTGGATCGAATAGGCGCTGGAGTTCTCGGCAATCTTCAGTACTTTTATGAGCCCGAGTATGGGCACAAATGCCATCGACGCGTACGCCGCCAGCGACACAAATGGCGTGGTAAACAACAGTGCCTGCATCCCGCCTGCGCTCAGAATTCTCGAGACAATGAACGCTTGCAGGAACAGCGTCGAGAAGTTGATCCAGAAATAAAAATCCCCGTAGAACGCCGTGGTCGCTTCGTTCAGTGCGACGTTGTAGGCGAGCGGATCGTTTTGCAGCTCAACCAGTGTTCCACCAATGGTCTCCTGCACGATACCGAACAACAGGTTGTCACCACTGGTTACGACCCAGGTGAATACCATGATCATCAATGCCGTTATGGTGAGGTAGCGGTGTTTCAGTATCAGGTGGTACGGGCCTTCGTTGACCGGAGCGGCCGGCTCATTCCAGCGGTCTTTGGTCCACGCCGATGGGTCGCCATAAGTGCCTCGCCGGTCAGTCCAGGCAGCCAGCAGCATGGCGACCAGTAACGGAATCAGGGCTACGAGGAGCAGGTCAAACGCTTCCACGTAGGGCAGCCGAACCAACTTCTCACCAAGCCATGACCCCGTGGTTGAGCCTAGCGCCGCGCCGATGGCGATCAGGGGGAACAGCCGCGCACCTCGTTGGGCGCCATAAATATCCGCGCAAAACGCCCAGAACAGTGCGACCAGCGTCACACTGAATATCCCGACAAACAGGTAGAAAAGTATGCCCGCGAAGGGGATACGCGTGAACATCAGGTTCGGCTGCGACAGCCAGAAGCCGATAAGGACGAAGGCAAAGGCAGCGCCGACCCGCAGGATAAGATCGCGGCGTGACCATTTCGCCGCCAGCCGCGCGTAGGTAGGCAAAATGGCCACGAGTAACATGCTTTGTGCGAATGCCGAGTAGGCTTTGACCTCCAGTTTCGTCAGTCCCGCGATGTCCGTGACGGCTAGCCAGCCCTCCCGAACCGGCTTGATGAGATAGTATGCAGCGAGTATCAGGAATATATTTCCTACCAGTACGAGGCAGGTAACGCCTTCACGCGGCTGAACGTCGGCGAATACCCGTAAGAACCGTTCGAATCGGGAAAAGTTATCCGCCTGTTTGGTACCGGCGCTCATGGTGAGGACCCCGGAGAAATGCTCATGAAGTTGCTTGCCCGATCAGCTTTGTTGCTGTTAACGAGCGTTGCAGGCGCTGCGCCGCTGGACCCGCCATCCCCTGCTGTTGTAACTGCGGCGCGCGCGATTGTACAGGATATGATCGCGAATCCGCGTGGTCCGTACAGCCGCATTCGCTGGTATTGCAACGATGGAACGGTTCAGGCGCCGGTCCCGTATGCCTGCCGGGAACACGGGGGCGGGCGGCAACACGCCGAATATTCAGCCCAGCGTACAGCGCTTGCCGACATGGGGTGGTCGGTCGGCACCGTGTTCGCGGGCCTGACCTTCGAGGAACTGTTCGAGTCCGGTGAACGGCAAGAGAGGCTGCGTGAACTGGCACTCGAACGCTACTTGATCGATACCGACGCGGGCTGGGTTCTGCGACGTGCGAGGAGTTATCGCGGGCGGGTGCAAGTCGAGGATGAAATAGCGGCGGGCATGGCGCTGTTACTCCGGCTGCTGGAGGATTCGTCCTGGGTCAGCGAGAACTTCCTGTTGGCACGGGAAGCGGTCCGGGTCATCCCGCACGGTGAGGACACCGATCTTTCGCGCCGGATTCGCCGTGCCGCGATCGAACTGGCAGAGCTTGATGCCGATGCAGAGCAGTGGCGTGCGGAGATTCACTCGGACCCGGGCCCCGGCATTGCGGCGCGGTTACGTCAGTGGCTGGATCAGGGGCGGCAGGCAGCGACGACTGAGGCAGGCTACGCGTTGGTCGCTGATCTGGGACGTTTGTACGGCCGTGATGGCCGCCGCGAACGACTCGATCTGTCACTTGAGCGGATGCGTAACACTCGTGCCAGTTCGAACTGGGCCGCCGGACTTGCCGGTGTATCTGCGTTACCCGCCCGGGAGCAAATCCCGCGACTTTGCAGCGCGCTTGCCGAGGCCCGGTCGAGCCTACTGCATACGTTGCCTGCGCGGGGACGACTGGCGTTGCTGGACGCAATGCAGAACCTCGATACCGAAGTCTTCGTTGTGTACCAGGACATCGACGGCCGTGAGTCCATGACCCGCGCGGATCTCCTGATGCTGAGCGCTGCGCTGGTCGATTGCGCGTACGGTGCGGGTCTGCTTTCCGTTACCGAGCGGTCGACTCTGCTGACCGGCCTGTCGTTGGATAGCGTGGATGCACTTGCGCTTGACGACTACCGCCGAATCATAGCTCGTCTCAAGCGCGCCCCGGGCTGGGCTGTTGGCTCAATTCGACATACGTTTGCGGAAGCGCTGGTGCGCTACTCAGCGCTCGAACCGGGCGCATTGCGCTTCAGCGACGACCTGCTTCGCGGTTCGTCGATGTGGCTGTTGGGGGACACGCTCAAAGTGCTGTCGCGAGACCTCGATGCCATTCGCGGCAGCGTTGTGCAGTTTAACGGTCGCACGGTTGCATCTGCCGTTGCACTGAACGGCGGAATAGCGACCGGCAGACTGCGGATATTTGAATCAATACAGGCCATTGAATCGGCTGTATTGCAGGCAAGCGATATCGTTCTACTGCCGGAGACCATCGCGGAGTTGTCACCGGTCGCCGGGATCTTGACGCTGGGGGAGGGCAACCCCCTGTCGCACGTGCAGCTGCTGGCGCGAAATTTCGGGATACCCAACGTCGCCATTGGTCAGGACGCCGTCGAGTATTTGCGAGCCGTTGCGGACTCCACGGTAGTGCTGGTTGTAGATAACGACGGCAATGTCATTCTTCGGCCAGCCGACACCGCGACGGCCGGACTCTTGTCCGGTCAGCCCACGGCACAGGCACGGTCGGCCGAACGTTTCCGAGTGCCGTTACCGGATTTGTCGGGCGTACAGCTGTTGCCGTTGTCGGCTCTTGGCCGGGAGCTCTCCGGCAGGTTGGTCGGTCCGAAAGCAGCCAACCTTGGCGAACTGAATCGCCTCTTTCCCGGCCGGGTTGCGCCGGCAATTGCTATTCCCTTTGGTGTGTATGCAGCGCACCTGCAAGCGGCCAGCCTCGGCGAACGAATCGGCAAGCTATTTGCCGCCAAAGAAAACGGTGCACTGGGCACTGAGGAATTCGACAAGGCGATCGCTGCCGTGCGCGCGGAAATTGCGGCGCTGAATCTCGATGGCCGGGTACGATCTGAACTGACCGGACTGATGCGCAAAGAATTCGGCGAGCCGGGAACGTACGGTGTGTTCGTCAGGTCGGATACGAACGTTGAGGATCTGCCGCGCTTTACCGGTGCGGGACTGAATGAAACGATACCGAATGTGGTTGGGCTTAACGCGCAGCTGAACGCGATTCCGCGCGTCTGGTCGTCTGTTTTCAGCCCGCGTGCACTTGCCTGGCGATCCAACGTGCTGGAGAACCCCGAACATATTTATGCCTCGGTCCTCTTGATGAAAAGTGTGCCCGCGACGAAGTCGGGCGTGCTGGTCACTGCGAATCTCTTCGATCGCGACGTACCGGCCCTGACTGCTTCCGTGGCCTGGGGCGTCGGTGGCGCGGTGGCCGGGGAGCCGGCAGAAACGACTGTCATTCACAAAGACAGCAGTGAAATTTACTCGGAGGCAAAATCAGCGTACCGGCGCGAAATTCTTGCGAGCGGTGGCGTTGCCTGGAAACCTGCGCCAGCGGGCCCGGTGCTGCGGGCAAACGAAATTGATGCGCTGCGGCGATTGGCTGTCGAAGTCAATGAGAAGTACGCCGCGGTTTTTGACGATGCGGGCCATCCGCGTCCCTGGGATATTGAGTTCGGGTTTGTCGACGGTGAGTTGACGCTGTTTCAGATCCGGCCTCTGGTTGAACGGGGCAACCGCGATGCCGATTCGATACTGCGGCAGTTGTTGCCGGATATTGCATCGCCCGGCGACAGGTCAGCTAGCGTGGCTCTGCATGAACGGGTCCAGCTGTGAGCCCGTCAAGTCAGTCTTTGCGCCGGGTCCTGGCCTTGGCCTTGGTCACTGCAGCGACTTCGGCGCACGCATACCCGCTTGATGATCTGACCTCGGGGATTCGTCGGCTGGAAGGTGAGCGTCTCGCACAGCAAATGCCGAACGGGCCAAAGCTCGCACCCGGTCAGCTCTGGAGTGCGGCGGACATACAGCTGGGTCTGCTGGGCTACGACGGGCCGGATTTCGACCAGCTGCCGCCGGATCCCGGGCTGGCGGCGTTTCTTGCCGGAAATCTCAGAGCTCGAGACCCGAGCTACAGCATGGTCGTTGTCAATTTCTCTGATCCGGCGCAGATACGCTGGGCCGGGTTGCGGCCGGACCTGAAGCAAAATGCCGGCAGCGTCGGCAAGTTGCTTTGCATGACCGGCCTGTTCTATGCACTCGCGGAGGCATTCCCGGACCCCGCGGATCGCGCGCGCATCTTGCGCGATGCGGTGTCGCCCGCCGGCCATTGGGTCAGCAATGAGATTCACAAAGTACCGAAGTGGAGCGATGCGGAACAACGCAACCGTTACTCGGTCATTCAACCGGGTGACCGCTTCCGGCTGAGCGAATGGATTGATCATGCAATTTCCGCATCCGCGAACGGCGCCGGTTCGATCATCTGGCGAGAAGCGATGCTCATTCGCCACTTCGGTTCCAGCTATCCGAGAAGCGACGAGGAAAACGACCGCTTTTTCCGCGAGACACCGAAAGGCGTTCTTTCCAGCCTTGCCCGATCGGTGATCAGCGAGCCATTGCTGGCGGCCGGCATCGACACCGCCAATCTTCAGCAAGGCTCGTTTTGGACGACAACCTCCAAAGCCATCGTGCCAGGCATGATCTCGTTTGCCACGCCAAGAGAGCTGGCACGCCTGGCGTTTCGACTCGAGCAGGGTCGACTGGTCGATGAGTGGTCGAGTCTGGAAATGAAAAAGTACATGTACCTCACGAAACGACGTTACCGCTACAGCTATGCACCTGAGTTACGTGACGCTGCGGTTTTTTTCAAGAGCGGTTCACTTTATTCGTGCAAACCGGAAGAAGGCTTCCGCTGTGACAAGTACATGGGCAACGTGCGTAACCTGATGAACTCGGTGGCGGTCGTCGAGGGGGCGGGTGATTCAGGCCCGCACTATATTGTTTCACTGATGTCCAACGTCCTGAGATTCAATTCGGCATGGGACCACTCGCGTATTGCGGCGGCTTTGCACGAGACGATTCTCACCGATTCCACACAAAGCCTGCGCGAAGACGCAACGGCCGTCGAAATCCAGGATGCGGGGAGAAGCGAATGAGCGTGGGGCCACGGCGCACCGGCTGCTAAGTCCGGTACGCCGGCTGCCCGCCTTAGGTACTCTGCAATGCGCCTGTTTTCGGCAGCAATTGCGGGTGCTACAGTCGGCGAATTGCACGATCAACAGGCTTTGACCCCGACAACCAAGGGGGATTTGTTAGGGGTTTACGCGCGGGTTTTTTGGGCGGTAGTACTTTTCGATCAACCGCATGCCGCCGTTGCAGGTGTTCGCGATTGCCAGAGTATTGCGTTGCAGTGGCCTGATCCGTGTTACCGCAGGTAACGCCGCTTGCGTCACTGGTGGCCCACTTGTCCGTGGTGTTCGTCCTTCTTCCGGCTTATTCCAAATCATGAAAAAAGAAACCAATTCAGGCGCTTGTTCGATCGAAGCCCCGGCGCGTAAGGCGTATCGCGCGGCGGCCTCCGGCGCGCTTTCTTCCCGGGGCACGCCAGGCCCTGACACCTCGCGTACTCGGGTCGGTTACGGTCTGGCAGCCCTGTTAAAGCTGGCGGGATGCTGTCATATCGTCAGACCTGTTCTGCGGCAAAGCGGAACAAGGGCTGGAATACGGAGTTTCTTGCCGGCAGTCCTGTTGCTGACCTTGGCCCAGCTCGCCGCCGCTGCAACGGAATGGCAGCCCCTGTATTCGAGGGTGGATCCGTCGCTGCAGCTGGCCATGGAGAAGCGCCTTAAAGAGAATCCGGAATGGGCGCGCCTGATCCGTTCCAAGAAGATGGCCATCGGACTTGTTGATCTGAGCGGAAAGCAGCCGCGGTTCGCCCGGGTCAATGGCAATCAGATGATGTATGCGGCCAGCCTGCCGAAGATCGCCATCCTGCTTGGTGCCTATGTTTCGTTTGAGGACGGCTCGCTGGCAGAGACCGATGCGGTACACGCCGATCTTGCGGATATGATTCGCGTATCGAGTAACTCGGCTGCAACCCGCCTGATCGATCAGGTCGGCATGGCCAAGATACAGACGGTCCTCAAAGATCCCCAATTCGGTTTCTACGATGAAAATCGCGGCGGTGGACTGTGGGTTGGCAAGCGCTACGCCAGTGATGGTCCGCGAGTCGGCGATCCGCTGTACAACATTTCGCACGGTGCTACGGTCACCCAGGTCTGTCGCTTTTTTTACCTGCTGGCTAAAGGAAAACTGATCAGCCCGGATCGTTCGGCGCAGATGCTGGATGACTTGGCTGACCCGCACCTGCACCACAAGTTCGTATCGCAGGTTGAAGAACGTGCGCCGGATGCGCAGATGTTTCGCAAGTCCGGCACCTGGAAACAGTGGCACGCGGACGCGATCATGGTGCGCGGTTCGCAGTGGCGTGACTACATTCTGGTTGGACTGGTGGAAAGCAAGAACGGCGAAAGGGTGCTGCGGCAGGTATTGCCGGCCATGGAAGAGCTGATAGTGCCGGCCGAATTTGCGGAAGGCACCAGCCAGCTCTAAGCAGGAAGACGCGTACGCTCAATCGGACAAGGGGAGCGTCACGGGTCATCAGGCCACGGTCGCCCGAGGTCACCGGAGTGGGGGCCCCGGGGCAAGGCGGCGCAGGCCGGCGCGACGGGTGTTGCCTGCGCCGCTCGTGCAGCGCTGGTTGGGCAGTCGCTGTTTCCGGCCTGCAGCTCACGGCGATAGCAATGCCAGTAGTGGCCCCTGAACGCCGTGCTGATTTCTGCATTGAGGGCTGCGTCCCGTGGCCCTGGCGCCTGACCGAAGCTGTCGGCGTCTTTTACAGTTGGCTGATATCCCGCTTACAGAAAGAATTATAAGCTATTGAATATTAATAATAATATGACTTCGGCATGATCATTGCTTTGTAACCTATAACACTCGCACAAAGCAGGGACGATCCAATGAAAGGCATATTCAAAACACTCGCAATTTCATCGCTGGTATTTGGCGCGGCGAGCGCGCAGGCGATACCGGTTGAAATTAGCTTTACCGCCGACAACGTGACTGATTCCGGTGGGCTGTGCGCTACGGCGGACTGCCTCGGTGGCACCGGCTGGGCGGCATTGGGTGCTGTACCCAATTCCGCAAACTGGCGTGCGGCTGACAGCGTTACCGTTGATCTGGGCGTTGGTACGCACTGGTTCGCGTGGTTGGTCAGCAACACGGGCACCGGCAGCGCTAACAACCCGGCCGCGCTGCTGGCCGAAATCCTCTGGGATGGCAGCAGCAACTCGTCTTCCGCATTGTGGGAAGTCAGTACCGACAATGGTGCTACGTGGGAAGTGGCTACCTCCTACGGCGCGAATGGCGGCAACAACATCTGGAACTCTGTGAACGGTGGCCCGGTGTCCGGCATCAGCGGCAATGCCGAATGGATCTGGACGCCTTACAATCACAACATTGAAATGCACAACAGTGCCTGGCTGCGTACCAGCATCACGATCGCCAGTGTCCCGGAACCTGGCACGCTGGCCCTTCTGGGTCTTGGACTGGCCGGTATCGGCTTCTCGCGACGCCGCACGCGCTGACACCCGAACGTCAGAAGGCAAGATCAAACGCCTCGCTGTTGCGGGGCGTTTTTTTTTGCTGCAGCTTTCGTGGGGCATGAGTGCTCGGTTGCATGAGCCCCGAACTCTATGGCGGACGATAGGCGTGCATCGCTGGCCGCAAGAAGCGTGCCCGCTGTAACGATTGTTCACGACATTTTACGCGCTGTCCGGTGATACTCTTCGGCGACAGAATTGCAACCGATGGCTCCGGAGACCGTTATGCGCTGGAAAGGTCGCAGACGCAGTACCAACGTAGAAGATCGCCGGGGCGCGAGTCGTGGCGGCAAATTGCTGGGCGGCGGGATAGGGACGATTGTGGTTATCCTGTTCGCGGCTTACACCGGTATTGATCCGAGCTTGCTGATGCAGGGACTGGAGGTGGTCAACAGTTCGAGCCAGTCTTCGCAACCGCTGCCGGACGACCTGCAAAACGACCCGACCGCCAACCGGGTAGCCGTCGTACTGGCCGACACGGAAGAGGTCTGGAGCCGGATTTTCGACAGCGGTGGGCAAACCTACCAGCCTCCAACGCTGGTGCTGTTCACCGGTTCCACCCGTTCTGCCTGCGGACTGGGGCAAGCCGCAATGGGACCGTTTTATTGCCCGGCTGACCGCAAAGCCTACATCGACCTCAGCTTTTTCGAGGATCTGCGAGACCGTTTTGGTGCCCCCGGTGATTTTGCCCAGGCCTATGTACTGGCTCACGAAGTTGCCCATCACGTGCAGAATCTGCTGGGCGTATCCGGCAGGGTCCGCGAGTTGCAACAGCAGGGACGCAATCAGGCCGAGGTCAATCAGCTGTCCGTGCGCCTCGAACTGCAGGCGGACTGTTTCTCGGGAGTATGGGCAAATCGGGCAGAGCAGATGTTCGGCATCCTCGAGGACGGTGATCTTGAGGAGGCGCTGAACGCGGCGACGGCGATAGGCGATGATCGTTTACAGCGACAATCGCGCGGCAGTGTTGCGCCGGACAGTTTTACCCACGGCACATCCGCACAACGCAAACGCTGGTTCAAAGCCGGTTTCGATACCGGCGACCCGGACGCCTGCGACACGTTTTCCAG
The DNA here is from genome assembly GCF_001677435.1 of Woeseia oceani. Classification (GTDB taxonomy): domain Bacteria; phylum Pseudomonadota; class Gammaproteobacteria; order Steroidobacterales; family Woeseiaceae; genus Woeseia; species Woeseia oceani. Next base: position 2,330,943 of record NZ_CP016268.1, on the reverse strand, counting down.
CGTCGCACCCTGACGCCGATTGCGGCTAGCGCTGGCGCGCAGAACCGCTACAATCGCCGCCATGCTGCAGTTCAGCCATCTCGCATTACGGCGCGGTGTGCGCCTCTTGCTCGAAGATACCTCGCTACAAATTCATCCGGGCCACAAAGTCGGTCTGACCGGCGCTAACGGCAGCAGCTATATCGGCTTGATCAGCCCGGTCAGCCGTTGGTTGGCGATTGCCCATCGCGTGCGTTATGTGTATTCACCGCTCGGATGCACATTAGCAAAATGCAGAGACCTGATATCGACATCCTGTTGCCGTTCTCCAAGTAACTGTTATCGATGTCGGTGTGATCGGGATAACAATTAGATACTGCTTCGCTGAACTGGGAATGAGTGTTATCGCAATAAAACGCGAGTCCCGAGTTTCTCAAGGTACGAGCTTCGCTAACGCCGGACAGCTTACGTTTAGTCTTGCGGACTTTCTTGCCAACCCCAGGACTTGCTGAAAACTCCGCAACTTGCTCTCGGGTAAATTCGGGCGTTCAGGATCAGGTTGTCATTTGATCGCATACCCGGGACAGAAAAAATCCTGATGCAATGCATGCCGGCGCCAGGCGACATACTATGATTCCTATTCAATCAGCATTTCACTTTGGCAAACTGATGGATATTCTTTGCACGCAACTACCCTTCAATTTCGGGTAATCGACAGTTCGCAAGTTGGTATCGCGGGCAACCCATTCAGAAGTCGAATACGCACGCCCGAACTCCGCAACCAAGCAGCAGTACGGCTCCGAAAAATTTGTCATTCCCACTAAGGAGCTATCGACATTGAAACATCGTCAGAGTCCTTATGGGAACCGTTCCGCGCGGCTGCGTTTTTGAAGTCAGATAATATTGAAGATGCCACGACTCTTGCTTAGAAACTGCAACTCCTGTTGCAAGAGAAGTATGCAGCGAAGATTGTACGTCGACCAGATTTTATAAATCCGGCTCTATCGAATCGCATACGCTACTCCACTGAATGATGGTCGTCAGCATCCAAAAGTTCTGCAGTGCTTCCGCAGAAAAATTACTGCGTATCAGCAGGTTGACTCTTCCCAGCGAGCAATAAATCACCGGCAGCCACTGACATTTTCTCGTTGATATTTTGTTCTGCGCTATAACGAGAGGCTATACGTTTTCCAAGAAACGCTATTGGCTGAATTTCTGACGAGCTGCTAGTTTCATTGCAAGAATGATTGGTGGCTGTGGGTATATACGCGATGCGACTGGATTACTGGCGTCCATCATGAATCGGGAGATATTTTCGCAAGCCAATAAAAAAGCGAGCAACACACGCTTTGGCTAACACCGGGGGAAATTAGATGACTACGTCCGAAAACTTCAAATGCATTGGTCATGGCGCCGGCATGGGAATCCTCATGCTCATGATTCTTACTGTGAGTGTGCCCAGAGCACTCGCGCAGACACAGTCCGAACAAGACGACGCCGAAGATGAAGTGTTGGACGAGGTCACTGTAACTGGTACGCAGATCAAGGGTGCTGCAATTTCCGACGCGCTCGCAGTATCCGTCTTCGGCCAACAGGATGTCGAGGCCATGGGAATCAGTTCCGGTGACGAATTGCTGGACTATATCCCGGAACAGGGCCAGAACTTCCAGACCGAGGCGGAATCTGAGGCCGGCGGCATTAACTCGGTACGCGGCGACATCGGCGCGTTCAACCTGCGCAATATGGGCACCGGCAATACGTTGGTTCTACTGAATGGCCGCCGTATGGTTCAGGCCGCCGGCTATCAGACCGAGCTGGTGGGTGGCAGTTTCGTGCCGGTCAACACGGTTAACTCCAACGCGATTCCGACTATGGGTATAGAGCGAGTAGAGGTCTTGCGTGATGGCGCGTCGGCCATCTATGGCGCCGATGCCGTAGCCGGTGTTGTAAACACGGTGCTGCAAACTGACTACGACGGCCTCACGATCGGGGCGCGGCTCGATTCGTATGAAAATATTCCCCGTGACGACCAGCGCGTCAATATCAAATGGGGGCATGATTTTAACCAGGGACGCAGCAACATTTCCGTGTTTGCCGATTACTACCACCGCGACCGTGTCAGGGCTCAGGACGATCCGCGTTGGGCGAATGCAGACCAACGCTGGCTCCTCGACGAGGATAACCCGTGGGCTTCCTTGACGTCTTTCCGGAACGATTCAATAAATTCAGGGTTCGGGCAGTTTGACGCCGAAGACAGCCGCACCGGCGGCAATGCCGACCCTGCAGGATTCACCGATTCGGGCGGTGAGTTCGAGGTCGTGCCGATGAGTGACTCGTATTGCCAGCATGCGGATGCGTGGCAAATCAACGAGGCGGTTTGTGGTCTGCCTGATGGCGTGTACACGCACGACGATGGCCGCGTAGGTAACGTTCGCTATAACCTGAATGAAGATCGTGACCTGGCTTCAGAACTGGACCGTTACAACGTATTCGCGACCTTTAATCATGAATTTGACAGTGGCACTGAGGCTTATACTGAGTTGTCCTGGTACAGCGCGAAGACTCATTCGACCCGTTCCCCTGCTTCAACCAGCACGGGTGTCGAGTTCGTCATTCCCGCAGACAACTACTACAACCCATTCGGCCCCTGCGGTTCGGACAACCGAGTTGTGCCGGATGATGACCCTGATGTGCCGTGTGAAGGTGTACCCCTGATCGAGGATTATTACCGCTTTGTCGAGGTCCCGAGGATTGTAGACAATGACAACACGACCTGGCGCTTCCTGCAGGGTTTTCGTGGGGCCTGGCAGGACTGGGACTGGGATACGGCGCTGGTATGGTCAAGAGCCGAACGTAATGACAACAACCATAACCGCGTTTCCTACACCTTGTTGCAAGAGGCTCTGGAGGATACAACCCCGGCTGCCTATAACCCTTTCCACGGCAACGTTTTACCGTCGAATATCGAACGAGCGCTGGTGACCGTATACCGGAAAAACAAGACCGACCTGAAGATGGTCGATTTCAAAATGACTAATGCCGAGTTGTTTGACTTACCGGCCGGTCCGGTCGGTATTCTGCTTGGCGCCGAGTACCGCGAAGAATCATTCGTGGATGACCGTGACGACAGACTGGATGGCACTATTCAGTTTACCGATGTTGATGGCGACACGTTCCCGTACGTCTCCGACGTGGCCCAATCGAGCCCGTCGTCGGACAGCAGTGGCAAACGGGGTGTCACGTCCCTGTTCATGGAGATGGCGGTACCCGTATTCGAAAGTTTAGATTTGCAGGCCGCCGTGCGTTACGAGGACCTGTCGGATGTTGGTGACACCACGGTTGGTAAACTGTCCTTCGGCTGGCGACCTATCGACCAGCTGCTGTTCCGCGGTTCCTGGTCTGAGGCATTCCGTGCACCGAACCTGATCACGGTCAACGAGGGCCTGGTTGTGCGCATTAACAGCCGTACCAATTATGTCTGCCAATATGCCGTCGATACGTGGGAAGCAGCGCATGAAGGGCAGCCCGATTTCGATGCGGCTCAAGAAGAACTCAATTGCTTTACGGGAACTCAACGCCAGGCACAGGGCGCCGAAAACCTGATCCCCGAGAAGTCTACCAACACGTCTGCCGGCTTTGTGTGGCAGCCCACTAACAACCTGACACTGACGGTGGACTTCTGGAGCATCAAAAAGAAGGACACTATCGGTTTGTTTGGCGAAACCAACCACTCGCTCCTTGATGCCTTACTCCGTATCGAGAATGGCCTGAACAGCTGCGATACGTTTGGAGGCAACACGGCGGTCGGCTACCTGGATGTTGATGCCGAAGACATCCCATTCTACACAGCGGCTGGAATTTGCCCGGCCGGTGAGATGGCAACCATCAATGATATCTATGCAAACCTGGACAACCGAACCGTCGAAGGTCATGACATCGGTCTGTTCTATGGCATGGATAGTGCCTTCGGGTCCTGGGACTTGAGTCTTAGAGGTACCTTCTATGACAAGTACGAACAGTCAGCCGGCCCTGCGACTCAAGAATTGATCGATGCTTCGGCAGCGGGTGTATTTCCGGAGACTTTCACCACTCCAACTGGCTTTGGTGACTTGCTGCGCCAGGATGGGAACCAAGAGACCAAGTTCAATGCTCGCCTGTCCTGGAGCAAGGACGCCATGGCCGCAAGAGTCTCGGCTTACTACCTGAGTGATTTTTACCAGAGTTCCCTGGGTACGCAGGACGGTCAAGAATGGGTGATACCGTCCATGACCACCTACAACACGAGTTTCGACTATCGCACTGACCTGTTTGGCACAAATACGCGTTTCCGCTTTGGTATCAATAACCTGACCAATGAGCGTGCTCCGCTGGCTGACCGGTACTTTGGCTATTTTGCAGACGCGCATCGTGACTATGGGCGCTACTACTATGTTGACGTCAGAATGACTCTCTAAGTCAGCTGATTGCAACACCGCTATGGTGCCCCCGGTGATTTTGCCCAGGCCTATGTAGTGGCTCACGAGGTTGTCTATCACGTGCGGAACCTGCTGGGCGTATCCGGCAGGGTCCGCGAGCTGCAACAACAGGGACGCAATCAGGCCGAAGTCAATCAACTGTCCGTTCGACTGGAGTTGCAAGCGGATTGTTTTTCGGGCGTGTGGGCCAATAGGGCGGAGCAGATGTTCGGCATCCTGGAAGAAGGTGACCTGGATGAAGCGCTGAATGCGGCGACGTCGATAGGCGATGACCGACTGCAACGTCAATCGCGTGGCACTGTCGCGCCGGACAGTTTCACGCACGGCAGTTCTGCGCAACGCAAACGCTGGTTCAAAACCGGATTCGATACCGGCAATCCGGACGCCTGCGATACGTTTACCAGCGGATCGCTCTGACGCCGATTGCGGCTAGCGCTGGCGCGCAGAACCGCTACAATCGCCGCCATGCTGCAGTTCACCCATCTCGCATTACGGCGCGGTGTGCGCCTCTTGCTCGAGGACACCTCGCTACAAATTCACCCGGGCCACAAAGTCGGTCTGACCGGCGCTAACGGCAGCGGCAAGTCGAGTCTGTTCTCGTTGATTCTGGGTGAATTCGGCCCAGACAGCGGCAGTGTGTCGGTCCCGTCGGACTGGGTGATCGCACACGTCGCGCAGCAAACGCCCCACGATGTCCGTCCTGCGATTGAATACGTACTGGATGGTGATGCCGAGCTGCGCGAAGTTGAGCGCCTCATCGCCGCGACAGACGGCGAGAAGGATGGCGAAAAGCTCGCCTTGTTGCACGGCCGCCTGGAAAATATCGATGGTTATTCAGCGCGTGCCCGTGCGGGCCGCTTGCTGCACGGCCTCGGCTTCGGTGTGGGCGAGGAACTGCGCGCGGTGAATGAGTTCTCCGGCGGCTGGCGGGTACGTTTGAATCTGGCACGCGCATTGATGTGCCGTTCGTCGCTGTTATTGCTTGATGAACCCACCAACCATCTGGATCTGGATGCCGTTATCTGGCTCGAGGGCTGGTTGCGCGAATACCAGGGCACGTTGCTACTCATCTCGCATGACCGGGATTTTCTGGACAGCGTCGTCGAACATGTCGTGCATATCGAGCACGGCAACGCGCTCCTGTACAAAGGCAATTACACAGCGTTTGAGCGCGTGCGGGCCGAACGACTGGCATTGCAGCAATCGCAATACGAGAAACAACAACGCGAAATAGCACACATGCGTTCCTTTGTGGACCGGTTTCGGGCGAAAGCATCGAAGGCGCGACAGGCGCAGAGCCGCCTGAAGGCTCTGGAGCGCATGGACATGATCGCTGCTGCGCACGTCGATTCACCTTTTCATTTCAAACTCCTGCCCCCCGAGAAAAACCCGAAACCACTGCTGACCCTGGAGCAGGTTGCGGCGGGCTATGGCGCAACCAGGGTTTTGCAAGGCGTGCGGTTGACGCTGCGACCCGGAGATCGGGTGGGTTTGCTCGGCAAGAACGGTGCTGGCAAATCGACCCTGATCAAACTCATGGCAGGAATGATAAAGGCGCAGGGCGGCGAGGTCGTTGCGGCGCGTGATCTCAAGATTGGCTATTTCGCGCAACACCAGATCGAACAGCTGCGACCGGACAGTTCACCGTTGGAGCACCTGCAGCTCTTGAACCCGAAAGCGCGCGAGTCGGAGTTGCGAAACTGGCTCGGTGGCTTCGGCTTTACCGGCGATACCGTTTTCATGAATACAGCGCCATTTTCCGGTGGCGAGAAATCGCGGCTCGCGTTGGCGTTGTTAGCGTATCAACGTCCAAACTTGTTGTTGCTCGACGAACCTACCAACCACCTGGACCTTGAGATGCGCCAGGCACTCGCCACCGCGTTGCAGGATTTCGATGGTGCAATGGTGATTGTTTCGCATGACCGGCATTTATTGCGGGTTGCAACCGATACACTGTTACTTGTGCACAGTGGTCGCGTTGAAGACTTCGACGGTAGTCTCGACGATTACCCGGAATGGCTGGCACAGCAGCAGCGTGACGGTAACAGCAAGGCGAGCAACAACAGTGCTCAGCAATCGGCTGCCGAACGCAAGGCGCAAAAGCAACGGGATGCCGAGAAACGACAGTTGCTGTCTCCACTTAGAAACCGTATGCAGAAGTACGAGCGGCAGCTTGAGGATTTGCAGGTGCAAAAGGAACGTATTGAAAAGGCGCTATCGGATTCTGCGCTCTACGAGCGGCAGAACAAGGCAACCCTCGACAGCTTGCTGCATGAGCAGGCCACGAACTCTCAGGCGCTGGAGGACACGGAGCTTAATTGGCTGCGGGTTTGCGATGAGTTGGAGCAATTGCAGAACCAATGAGCAGTACAGCACAGGAAACGTTGCGTCGGGTCTTCGGCTATGACGCCTTTCGTGGCGCGCAGGAAGCGGTAATTGAGTCAGTTATCGCAGGCCGGGACGCGTTGGTCATTATGCCCACCGGCGGCGGTAAATCGCTTTGTTACCAGATTCCTGCCTTGCTGCGTGCAGGGGCTGGCCTCGTTGTTTCGCCATTGATTGCGTTGATGCAGGATCAGGTCGCCGCGCTGCACGAAGCCGGCGTCGAGGCGGGTTTTTTAAACTCCAGCCAGACCGATGAAGAACAACGTGACGTTGTCCGGCAGTTGCGCGACGGCAAACTGCAGTTACTTTACGTTGCCCCGGAGCGGCTGGCCAACGGCAGCACCCGGGCCTTGCTGCGTGAAGTACCGTTATCGGTGATCGCGATTGACGAAGCCCATTGCGTGTCGCAATGGGGACATGATTTCCGGCAGGAGTACCTGCAACTCGGTGAACTGAAGACGCTGTTTCCGGGTGTGCCACGCATGGCACTGACAGCCACAGCAACACGACTCACCCGCAATGAGATTGTGGAACGACTGGCGCTCGACGATCCGGGTATATTCGTCAGTCCCTTTGACCGGCCCAACATTTCTTACCTCGTACAACCGAAAACCGATGCAAAACGGCAGCTCCTGAAGTTTTTGCAGGGCCACCGCAAGGAAGCCGGCATCGTCTATTGCCTGTCCCGCAAGAAAACCGAAAGCACTGCAGACTGGTTGTTTGCGCAAGGTTACAACGCGTTGCCTTATCACGCAGGGCTGGCCAGTCACGTGCGTAGTGAGCATCAACGCCGGTTTTTGAACGAGGACGCGGTCATCATTGTGGCGACAATCGCGTTCGGCATGGGTATCGACAAACCGGACGTGCGTTTCGTGGCCCATCTGGATCTGCCGAAAAGCATGGAATCGTACTATCAGGAAACCGGCCGCGCTGGACGTGATGGCGAACCCGCAGATGCGTGGATGGTGTACGGCTTGCAGGACGTGGTGCGCTTGCGGCAGATGCTGGATGATTCGGACGCTAACGAAGAGTTCAAACGTCACGAACGGCAGAAACTCGACGCATTGTTGGGCTGGTGTGAAGTTACCGGCTGCCGACGTAGGCCTTTACTGGAGTATTTTGGCGACCAGCCCGAAAACGATTGCGGGAACTGCGATGGCTGTCTGACACCTGTGCGTACCTGGGAAGGTACTGAGGCAGCCCAGAAATTGTTGTCGGCTGTGTATCGGACCGGCCAGCGCTTTGGTGCGGCGCACGTTATAGACGTGTTGGCGGGCAAGACGACGGACAAGGTTCGCCAGCACGGGCATACGGAGCTAAGTGTGTTCGGTATAGGCAGCGAATTTGATGCGACGGTTTGGCGGTCGGTCATACGCCAGCTCATCGTACGAGGCTATTTGCGCTCCGATGCCGAACGCTTCGGCGCGCTGGTACTGACGGAACAAAGTCGGGGCTTGCTGCGTGGCGAAGTCACGGTACAGTTTCGTGAGGACCCGAAACGACCCGCCACTGTGCGCACCTCGGCAAGCTCGGGACCAGCGATCGCGCCGCAGCACGCCGGCATGTGGGATGCGCTGCGCAGTTGCCGGCAGAAGCTGGCGAGCGAACACGATGTACCGCCTTACGTCATATTTCATGACAAGACGCTGCAACAGATGCTGATTGACCGGCCACAGAACGAGGCCGATTTACTCGAGATCAGCGGCGTAGGGCAGACCAAGCTGGATCGCTACGGCGCGCATTTTCTCGAAGTGTTGCGCGATCCGGCGCACGCCCGGAGTTGACGTTGCAGTGGCGTGTGTCAGCTGTCGCAGTGAGCGACTCTATCGCTCAAGCGTGAACCGGTCCGCGTCGGCAGCGAACGGAAACTTCTGCCGAAACTTCACGAGTCCGGCATTATCCAGCGCAGCATGCGCTGACCCGTCTTGCTCACCCAGATCGACCATGTTCTGGCCGAGGTAATCAATCACCGTGCTGCCGCCGGCATAGGGCAGTCCATTGTCATCCGTGCCGATGCGATTGACGCCGGCAACGTAACATTGATTCTCAATGGCGCGTGCACGCAGCAAGGTCTCCCATGCGTGATGCCGGGGTCTTGGCCAGTTGGCGACGTAAATCAGCAGGTCGAAGTCGTCATCCTGACGTCGTCGGCTCCACAACGGGAATCGCAGGTCGTAGCAAACCATAGGTCGAATTCGCCACTGTTTAAGCGTGAACGTTGGCAGCGCTGAGCCCGCCTGGTAATGCTCGCCTTCGCCGGCCAGCCGAAACAAGTGGCGTTTGTCGTAGTGTGCAAACGCTCCGTCAGGCTGCATGAATATGAAACGATTGTAGTATTGCCCGTCTTCTTCAATGATGAGGCTGCCACAGATCGCCGCGTTTGCGTTTGCAGCCTGATCAGCGAGCCACTGCAGTGACGGTCCAGCCATCGTTTCCGCCTGTCCCGGCGCATCCATGGAAAATCCGGTCGTGAACATCTCCGGCAGGACGATCAGGTCGCTTTCAGTATCAAGCGCACCGATACGGGCAGCGAAACGTTCGCGGTTGGCTGCCGGATCATGCCAGTCCAGCTCCGTTTGAATTATTGTCAGGTCTAGAGTCGACATAGGCGTTCGGCGGCTGCCTCGAGCATGGCATCATCTTTTGCAAAACAGAATCGTAAGACACGGCTCGCGGGCTCTTCCTTGCAGAATACGGAAATCGGAATGGCTGCAACCCCGATCTCGCGAGTCAGTCTTTGTGCATAACTCAGTTCGCTCTCGTTCGAAATTCCGGAATAATCGAGCGTCTGGAAGAACGTACCGGCGGCGGGTTTGTGCTTAAAGCGAGAGTCTTTGATCAGGTTGCAAAAGTGATCGCGCTTCTTCTGATAGAAACTTGACAGCTCCGCATAGTGATTGGGTGCTTCGCGCATGAAGTCGGCCAGCGCATGCTGGATCGGCGTGACTACGGCGTAGCAGGCGAACTGATGAACCCGACGAAACTCAACGGACAATGCCGCGGGCGCAATGCAATAACCGATCTTCCAGCCTGTTGCGTGATACGTTTTGCCGAAAGACGTAACGACAAAGCTTCGTTCCCACAATTCATCGTGGGTGAGGACGCTGCAGTGCTGTTCACCGTCAAAAACGATGTGCTCGTAGACCTCGTCCGATAACAGGTAGATCGAGGTATCCCGAATGATCTCGGCCAGCGTATCCAGATCGCCGCGATTGAGAATCGAGCCGCTGGGATTGTGCGGGAAGTTGATTATGATCAGGCGGGTACGTTCGTTGATCGAGTCCCTTAACTGGTCATAGTCGATGTGCTGGCCCGGCCGGGCCGAACTCTCTCTCAATGGCAGGTGTCGCGGCTGGCCACCCGCCAGTATGACCGCCGGTGCGTAGGAGTCGAATGCGGGGTCAAAAATAATGACTTCATCGCCCGGTCGTACGACAGCCAGTATTGTGCTGAACAGACCTTCAGTGGCACCGTCGCTGACGGTTATTTCTGTGTCACTGTCCACGCTACGGCCGTACAGGCGTTGTACTTTTTCCGCAATAGACTCGCGCAACTCGTCCACGCCTGCCATCGGCGCATACTGATTAGCGCCGTTCTGCAGGTGGTAGCTGATTCGTGCCAACAATCGCGAGTCTGGTTCAAAGGTGGGAAACCCCTGGGCGAGATTGATTGCATTGTGTTCATTTGCGAGCTGTGTCATTACCGCGAAAATCGTGGTACCGACGTCCGGCAACTTACTGTCGATAGTAGGAATGTGCTTGACCTCAGGCTGAAGCAGGAATAGTCCAGTCGGCCGGCAACGGCCCCTGGTCCATGATGATTTCTCGATGGCCACTCCAGGTAGCGCGTATCGCTTCTGCAGTGCCGATGCCGGCCGCGCGCGGATCGCCGCAGGGCCCGAACCAGTGATTCTGCGGTGCGCCCGTGGTGCGCGCCCGCATGCCGCAATACGTCGTGCCATTGACGGTCGCGCCCAGTACGGTTTTCTGGAAGGCTACGTCGTTGCTGACGACGGCGGCGGTCAGGTGGTGTGAGATACGTTCCAGAACACCGAGTACTGTCGGCAGATCGTCGTCGTCATAGCTGACTACAACCTGGAACGGGCCGAACAATTCGGTTGTCGCGAGTTCGAAGTGTTCGCCGGCAAGGGCCGCCAACGGCACTTCCACGGCTGTCGGCTGCAGGGTGCCGTAGCAGGCCGGTATGTGGTGACCGGTGAGCGGCTTGCCGCCGAACAGCAATTTTGCCCCCGGCAATGCTGACACGGCGGTGACATGCGCTTGCATACGATCACTGCTCCAGCTCAGTACCGGGCCCAGCGTCAGGTCGTCCAGTGAGCGGCGCGCTGCCAGTTCCGCCAGTTTCGGCAGCAAATCCGCGCGCCAGTTCTGGTGCACGAACAACAGGCTTTGTGCGGAACATTTCTGGCCGGTGGCGTTGTAGGCATCCTGGTCGGACTGCCACGCTACGTAGTCAAGCCACTCCGGAGCGTAGTCGGGACCGATCACTTTCCAGTCAAAGCCGGCGTCTTCCAGCCGGACGCGGCCATTCAATTCGTGCGCGAGGTGTTCGGCGATGCTGCTCGACCCGGTGAATTGCACCAGACGCAGAACATCGCGTGCATCGTGGATGAGATTTCCCATTTGTTGGCCGGGACAATGAATGAGATCCACGTCCGTTGCCGGCAATCCGCAGTGGATCAGCATCCGCAGGAATTGTTCGAATACGGTACTGACTTTGGAGTCAACCTTGACGAGTGGCTTGTTACCCATGAACAAGGCGCCCATGGCTTGCAGCGCCGGAATTTCGAGCGGGAAGTTGAACGGCGCGACCACCGCGACGGGGCCGAACGGCCAGCGATAGCCGCGGGATTCCTGGCCATCGTGATCGCCGGGATTGGAAAAACCGCGGCCGAGAAAGCGCACGCCGTCACCGGCAAAATCTTCGAGGAAAACGCGCGTGACGACCACTTCACCCTGGCACTGGGCCCAACTCTTGGGCATGACACGCTGAATGAGCCGGGTGAAGTAATCCTGCACCTCGGGCTCGGCCATCAGCGCCGCCGCCCGCGCGCAAACACGGCCGAGCATGAGGTAGCGATCCGGTTTCGAATGCGGGTTGTGCAAGCCGGTTTTCGGACACTGGCGCAACGAGTCGATGTACCCGGCGTAATCCTGTGTATCAGGGACCCGCAGAAAGGCAGCACCGTTCATCGGGTCCACGATGTCCTCGCGAACGGCGCTCGCATTGCTCCACGCACCTGCCAGCAGATTTTGCACCACACCTGGCGAGTCGGCGGTCATGCCATGGAACGGATCGGCGGTAGCGAATTCCGGCATTTTGGGCATAGTGCTCTCCTGATGGGTGTGGCGCGGCGTACGATAGCCCTCGCGGTGTGGGAGGATATCAACCTGTTACGGTGCAGACCATGCCAATTTGAGCGGCTGAGCGATACAGGACACGCGTTTCTGCAGGATTGGTCAGTATCGGGCTGCATGCATTGTAACGAGCGTCTTCCAAGGTGATAATCCCGCCCGGTCCGCGTCGGCTACCTCGCGACGGTCAGCCGTGAACTCCGTCAGGCCCGGAAGGGAGCAGCGGCAGCGGTGCAGCCGGGTGCCGGGGAGCGGCTGGCGCGGACCACTCATTTACAGCTACCGGCGATTGACCAAATGCGGCTTGTTACGCTCGCGCCAATGGTTACACTGGTCGCTCTGCACTGAATCCTGCCGAATCAGGCACCCAAATGGCTGGCGTATGAGTTATCTGGTTCTCGCTCGAAAGTGGCGACCAAAGAATTTCACCGACACTGTCGGGCAAACCCACGTCCTGCGCGCGCTGTCGAACGCGCTGGAAGCCGAACGCCTGCATCACGCCTATTTGTTCGCCGGTACCCGTGGTGTTGGTAAAACCACCATTGCGCGGATCCTCGCCAAATGCCTGAACTGTGAAAAGGGCCTGACGGCCGACCCGTGTGGCGAGTGCAGCGCCTGCCGCGAGATCGACGAAGGGCGCTTCGTGGACCTGATCGAGGTCGATGCCGCCTCCAAGACCAAAGTGGACGATACCCGCGACTTGCTGGACAACGTGCAGTACGCGCCTGCTCGCGGACGTTTCAAGGTGTATTTGATCGACGAAGTGCACATGTTGTCCAAGAGCTCGTTCAATGCCTTGCTCAAGACCCTGGAAGAGCCGCCACCGCACGTGAAATTCCTGCTGGCAACTACCGATCCTCAAAAGTTGCCGGTCACCGTGTTGTCACGTTGCCTGCAGTTCAATCTCAAACGATTGACGCCAAAGCTCATCCGCGATCGCCTTGACTACATCTGCAAGGAGGAAGGGCTGGAATGCGATGCTGACTCGCAGGCGTTGATCGCCCGCGCGGCTGACGGCAGCTTGCGGGATGCCTTGAGCCTGATGGATCAGGCAATTGCTTATTGTGGCGGCGCTGTCGAGGGCGCGTCCGTGGCGGCGATGCTGGGCACAATCGATCGGGAACACGTGGCGCGGCTGTTGGCCCTGCTCGCGGATGGTGATGCGGCCGGACTGTTGCAAGCGGTTGCCGAGATAGACGAACAATTCCCGGATTACGCCAGTTTGCTGGACGATCTGGCGCGCACTTTGCAACGCATCGCGGTCTATCAGGTAACCGGAGTCAGTGACCTGCACGATGAACTGGACGAAGCCCAGCTTGCGGATTTCGCCGCAAGAATCGCGGCCGAAGACGTTCAGCTTTATTACCAGATTGCGATCATCGGTCGTCGCGATCTGCATCTGTCGCCGGACCCACGCAGCGGCGCGGAAATGACGTTGTTGCGCATGCTGGCGTTCAGGCCAGGCAGTGCGCCTCCCTCGGCTGCTGGTGGCCAGCGGCGTCCGGCTGTGGTCAAAGCGACCGCGGCGAAGAAGGCATCTGTCAGCGGGGCCGCATCGGCGCCGGCTGCGCCGCCGTCACGGCCGGCGGAGACCAGCAGCAAGTGGCAGGAACCGGACTGGTCAGTGCTGATAACAACGCTGGGCCTGAACGGTGCCGCTCGCATGCTGGCCAGCAATTGTGGCTACTTGCGTCGGGAAGGTAATACCGTGCATCTGACGCTCGACAAACGTTCTGAAGCCATGCTGACGCCGTTGCGCAAGGACACGATCGCGAATGCACTGACGCAAAAGTTCGGCGAAGAACTGCGAGTAGAAATAGAAATCGGCAACAATGCGGTTGAGACACCCGTGCAAGCGGAGGCGCGGATTGCGGACGAGCAATTGGAGGCGGCCCGGCAGTCGCTGGAAGCTGACCCCAATGTAAAAGCATTGCAGGACATGTTCGGCGCAACATTGAACCCGGACTCCGTCGAAATAGTCAGCCGTGACACCCAGCAAACCAGGAGCATTGAATGAAAGGTGGTATTGGCCAGCTCATGAAGCAGGCGCAGAAAATGCAGGAAGAGATGCAGAAGGCGCAAGCCGAAATGGGCAAGGAAATGGTCACGGGCGAATCCGGCGCTGGCATGGTGCAGATTCGCATGAGCTGCAAGCACGAAGTGCAGGGCATCAAGATCGACGATTCGCTGCTTGGCGAAGACAAAGACATGCTCGAAGACCTGATCGTTGCCGCTTTCAACGATGCCGTACGGCGTGTAGAGACGACGGTAGCGGAAAAGTTTTCCGGCATGGCGTCCGGCCTGCAACTGCCGCCGGGCATGAAACTGCCGTTCTGATCCGCAGTGTCCTATTCCCCGTTACTGGTTCGCCTGATTGATGCGCTCTGTTGCATGCCGGGCGTCGGGCGTAAGTCAGCGCAGCGCATTGCGTTTCATTTGCTTGAGCGGAATCGCGACGGCGCGAACTTGCTGGCAACGGCTCTCGCTGAGGCAGCGGCCGGTATTGGCCATTGCCAGCGCTGCAGGATGTTCAGCGAGACTGAGCTTTGCAGTATTTGTTCGGCCGGTAGTCGCGATCGCAGCTTGTTATGCGTTGTGGAATCTCCGGCCGACGTCATGGCCATCGAGGATGCGACCGGCTATCGCGGTCTTTATTTCGTACTGATGGGGCATTTGTCGCCGCTGGACGGAATTGGCCCGGAAGAGCTCGGTGCCAGTGCGCTTGAAAAGTTGCTTGGGGAAAATGAAACCAAGGAAATGATCATCGCCACGAACCCCACGGTTGAGGGCGATGCCACCTCGCATTTTCTGGCAGGGCTTGCCGCACAGCGCGGGATACAGGCAAGCCGGATTGCGCACGGCGTGCCGCTCGGCGGCGAGCTTGAGTACGTCGATGGCGGCACATTGTCACACGCATTTTTCGGCCGGCGAGCCCTGTAGCGGCCAGAGCCGGTAAGCCAAGGAGTCCAGTTATGTCCGACAGCGAATGCTTGTTTTGTCGCATAGAACGCGGCGAAATTGATGCCGAAATCGTATATCAGAACGACTTACTCATTGCGTTTCGCGATATCCATCCGCAAGCGCCGACCCATATCCTGATCATCCCGCGGAAACATATTTCCACTATTAATGACTTGCAGGACGAAGACGCTGCCATAGTCGGAGCGCTGTTTCTGGCTGCTAAAGAACTGGCCGTGTCAGAAGGCCTGCTTGAGTCAGGTTATCGTGTGGCGATGAACTGTGGGGAAGGCGCCGGGCAAAGTGTTTTTCACATACACCTGCACATGTTGGGTGGCAGGGCATTCAGCTGGCCACCCGGCTAATCAGTAGCGACCGCGTCCTTGCTGTTCGGTAAGCAATAGCATTCGCTTGTAGCTCTCGTAACGCCGTTCGCTGATATCGCCGGATTCCAGTGCGGCTTTAACCGCGCAGCCGGGTTCATGACGGTGGCGACAATTGGCGAAGCGGCAGTGCTCGCTGCGGCCATGAATTTCCCGGAAGCCGAACTCAACTTCGGCAGGCTCGGCGATAGCGGGTGCGTAGTCGCGCACGCCCGGCGAATCGACCACGTAGCCACCGCGTGGCTGCGCGAGCATTACCGAGTTCACCGTGGTGTGCCGGCCTTCGCCGCCTTTCGCCGTCGATACGGCGGCCGTTCGTTGTTCGCCCTGAGTAAGCACATTGATCAGGCTGGATTTACCGACCCCGGATTGACCCACAATGATGGCAACGTGTTGTTCGAGTATGGATTCCAGTGCATCCATATTGCGTTCGGTTTTTGCGCTGCAGACAACCGTGTCGTAGTCGAGCGCGCGATACACGGCCAGCTCCTCGGCGGCTTCAGGCTCGGCACTGCCGTCGTCAACTTTGTTAAACACGATGGCGGCTTTGACGCGCATCAGTTCAGCGGCACACAGATAGCGATCAACGATGTACCAGTCCGGGCGTGGCACGGCGGCGCAGGCGACGGCAACGAAGTCGATGTTCGCGGCGAGGATTTCCGTCTTGCCGCGCATATTAGGCCTCGTCAGCTCGTTGTCACGAGGCAATATTTCGACGATGAGCAAGTCGGGTTCGTTTTCAATGGTTTCGGCGAGCACCCGGTCTCCGCAGACCGGCTTCAGGTCACGGCCCTTGATTCGCGCTCGTACTGTCGTGCCATCCGCCAAAATGCGCAAATTCATGCGTCGCCCGAAGGTCGCAATGACGACAGCTTCGTGCCGTTTGCTCACAGCGCGGCGCTGGCGGTGTTGGGGTTTATTTCTCGCATAGCGCGGAAGTATGCCGTGCGTCGGGTAGGCATGCACGAACTGCGTGGCAGGTGACGGGCTGGAACCGCGGGCACTGGCCATGCGACACTGCCGACCGGAAACCAGCGACGAAAGAGGACAGGATGGACGAACCTGAATTGCAGCCTGCCGCCGACAACCTGATCTGGATAGATCTGGAAATGACCGGCTTGGATACCCAACGCGACCACATCATCGAGATTGCGACTATCGTCACTGACCGGCACTTGAATGAAATTGCCGAAGGGCCGGCTCTGGCCATACGGCAGCCGAAGTCGGTGATGGCTGCGATGGATGAATGGAATACGCGGCAGCACGGAAATTCGGGTCTGACGGATCGCGTTCTGAACAGTTCGTTAACGCTGGAAGAAGCAGAGCAAGCGACTATCGCGTTTCTTGCGCAGCATGTCTTGCCCGGCAAGTCGCCGATGTGTGGCAACAGCATCTGCCAGGACCGGCGTTTCATGGCTCGCGAGATGCCACAACTTGAAGCGTATTTTCATTACCGCAACCTCGACGTCAGTACGCTCAAAATTCTTGCCCAGCTATGGGCGCCTGGCGCCGCTATCGCTCCGCTTAAATCAACGGAACATCGAGCCATGGCGGACATCCGGGATTCGATCGCGGAGCTTGCGGCATACCGGAGCACGTTGTTTGATCAGAACGTGTTGGCAGGTCATTCATGACAAGGCTGGCAGATGCGCCGGCGACGTCGCGCAATCGGGAACCGATTCTTGAGGTCCTGAAGCAGGAATTGCGTGATTGCCGGAACGTACTCGAAATTGGTTCCGGAACCGGGCAGCACGCCGTCTATTTTGCTGAGCACTTGCCCACGTTGCGCTGGCAAACCAGCGACCGTGAAGAGAACCTTGCGAACATCAGCAACCGATTGAATAGCGTTGCACGCGACAACATTGGGGAGCCACTGGCACTGGACGTGTTGCACGATGAAGATCCGGACGGAGCGTATGATGGCATCTTCTCCGCTAACACCGCACACATCATGAGTATCCAGGCGGTTGTCGCGCTGTTCGCGCTGGTGGGTCGATTGCTGCCTGAGGGAGCGCCGTTTTGCCTGTACGGTCCGTTCCGCATCGATGGCGAATTTACCAGTGACAGCAACGAGCAGTTCGACACGTCGCTTAAACAGCGGGATTCGGCGATGGGTATCCGGGATCTCGAGTACCTCGACGAGCTGGCAGCGTTGGCACAATTGCAACGAACGGCACTGTACGCCATGCCGGCCAATAACTTCATCGCAGTGTGGCGCAAAATGGCGACAGTCGCCGGCAGTGCCTGATCGCTTAAGCCGCCGTATTCAAAGAGAATTTGACTGACAGCGGCGGCTAATGTCTTATACTCGGCGGACTGCAATGTGAGCTATTTATCCTGATGTACAGAATCACAAAAATTCCGGCGTACACGCTACTTTGTAGCCTGCTGCTGACGAGCCTGGCTGTGGCCGAGCCTATGTGGGTTAGCGACCGCTTCGAGGTCATGCTGCGAACCGGGCCCAGCACCAGTAACGCCATCCAGTTGATGGTGGACAGTGGCACTCAGCTGGAAGTCATCGAACGTGACGCGGCCAGCGGATATTCGCGAGTCAGAACGTCGGGCGGTACCGAAGGCTGGGTGTTGACGCGTTACCTCATGAGTGAGCCCGCGGCGCGCGAGCAGCTGCAGCAGCTGACCGGCCAGCTGACGGATGCAAAGTCCGCTGGCAGTGGCCTCAGTGAGCAGCTTAATGCGATACGCGGCCAACATCAGGCTGCCAATCAGCGCATCGAAACGCTCGAGCGGGAAAAGCAGGCACTGCAGAGCGAGCTGGATACGATCAAACGAACGGCGGCCGATGTGCTGGCAATCGACAGCCAGAACCAGCGGCTGCAGGAGAAGTTGACCGACACAGAGATTCGCGCGGATACCTTGCAGCAGGAGAATCAGAACCTGCGTAGCCAGCAAAACCGCAATTGGTTCTTGACCGGGGCGGCCGTATTGATTGCGGGTATCATCCTGGGCATCTGGTTGCCACGGGTTCGCTGGCAACGTCGCTCGCGTTACGATCGCCTGTAGGCTAGCTCAGAACAAAAAAACCCGCCCCGTTTCCGGGAGCGGGTTTTTTTTTGTCCGAGCCGCGTAGAAACGCGGTGAATGGTCAGATTTTCTCACCTGCCAGGGACATCCAGGTTTCTATCACGCTGTCCGGGTTCAACGACATCGATTCGATGCCTTGTTCCAGTAACCACAACGCAAGGTCCGGGTGATCCGATGGGCCTTGACCGCAAATGCCAACGTACTTGCCACGCTTGCGGCAGGCCTTGATCGTCATTTCGAGCATGATCTTGACCGCTTCATCACGTTCGTCGAACAGGTCGGCAATCAGTCCGGAGTCGCGGTCCAGTCCGAGGGTCAGTTGGGTCATGTCGTTCGAGCCAATTGACATGCCGTCGAAATGATCGAGGTATTTGTCAGCGAGCAGAGCGTTGGTCGGGAGTTCTGACATCATGATGACACGCAGGCCATTTTCACCGCGCTTCAGTCCGTTCTCCGCCATGATGTCGATGACTTGTTTCGCCTGAGCGACAGTACGCACAAACGGGATCATGATCTCGACATTGGTCAGGCCCATCTCGTCACGTACTTTTCGTAGTGCGGCACACTCGAGATCGAAGCAAGGGCGGAACGCCTCGGATACATAACGCGCCGCGCCTCTGAAGCCAAGCATGGGGTTTTCTTCGTCCGGTTCGTATTTCTCGCCGCCAATCAGGTTGGCGTACTCGTTCGACTTGAAATCCGACATGCGGACGATTACCGGTTCGGGTGCAAACGCCGCCGCAATGGTGCTGACACCTTCGGCGAGTTTATCGATGAAGAAATTGATCGGGTCTGGGTATCCCGCCATTTGGCCGTCAACGAGTTCCCTGGTGTCGGCATCCAGCGCATCGTATTCAAGCAGGGCATTCGGGTGCACGCCAATCATGCGATTGATAATGAACTCCAGCCGTGCGAGGCCGACACCGCGATGCGGTATGGATGCAAAATCGAACGCGCGGTCCGGATTGCCAACGTTCATCATGATTTTGACGGGGATTTCCGGCAGTGAATCCAATGCGATTTCGCGTTCTTCGAATTCAAGCAGGCCGTCATACACGTAGCCTTCATCGCCTTCGGCACAACTCACCGTCACGGGTGTGCCGTCTTCGATCAGTTTCGTCGCATCACCGCAACCGACAACAGCCGGTATACCCAGTTCACGCGCAATAATTGCAGCGTGACAGGTGCGGCCACCGCGGTTGGTCACGATCGCCGAGGCACGTTTCATTACCGGCTCCCAATCGGGGTCGGTCATGTCGGATACCAGCACGTCGCCGGGCTGGATGCGATTCATCTCACTGACGTCACGTATGACTTTTGCTGTGCCTACGCCAATCTTCTGGCCGATGCTTCGACCGGCGCAGATGACGTTGGATTGGCTCTTGAGTATGTATCGGCGAATCGACTGGCCGCTACGACTTTGCACGGTCTCTGGTCTGGCCTGCAGGATGTACAGCTTGCCGTCACTGCCATCTTTGCCCCATTCGATGTCCATCGGCCGCTGGTAATGGTTTTCGATCGTAACCGCCATGCGAGCCAGTTCGATGATGTCGTCGTCAGTCAGAGAAAACTTCTGTGCATCCGCGTCGTCCACGTCGACGGTATCAACGGTCTTGCCGGGCGTCGGGTCGTTGCTGTAGATCATCTTGATAGCTTTCGCACCAAGATTCTTTCGCAATATCGGAAAGCGATTGTCGGCTAACGCTGGTTTGTAGACGTAAAACTCGTCGGGGTTAACTGCGCCTTGCACAACAGTTTCGCCGAGGCCGTAAGAAGATGTAACGAAAACGGCGTCACGAAACCCGGATTCGGTATCGAGAGTGAAAATTACGCCGGCGGAGCCTATATCGCTGCGCACCATGTACTGGACGCCAACGGACAAGGCAACGATGTCGTGTTCGAAACCCTGGTGTACCCGGTACGCGATGGCGCGGTCGTTGTACAGGGAGGCGTAAACCTGGTGTATGGCATTGAACAGGTGCTCTTTGCCGCGGACATTCAGGAACGTTTCCTGCTGACCGGCAAACGATGCGTCGGGCAGGTCCTCGGCAGTGGCGGACGACCTGACGGCAACGGCAATGTCTTTGCCGCCGGACATCTCGTCCCACGCTGTTTCAATCTGGGCGGTGAGAGTGTCTGGCAGCGGTTCGTCGATAATCCAGCTACGTATGGTTCGACCAGCGTCTGTTAATGCGTCGATGTTGTCGACGTCAAGCTCGCGAAGCAGTTCAGAGATCCGCCGATCAAGGCCGTTATTGCCGAGAAAGTCCCGGTAGGCGCTGGCGGTAGTGGCAAAACCGCCCGGTACTGAAACACCGAGTTCGCTGAGATTACTGATCATTTCGCCGAGCGAGGCATTCTTGCCACCGACGACTTCTACGTGTTGCATGCCAAGCTGATCCAGCTTGATGACGTAAGGCTCCAAACCTGACTCCCTTGTGTTAACGCTTAGGACGTGCACAATCAATCATGGATATCACAAGCAAGCCGTACAGCGGGTGACGGCAAATGATCGGGACTGACTACCTATGAGTGAGCGAGCTGTATTCTTTTTGTCGGATCAGACCGGCGTAACCGCAGAAACCCTCGGTCACAGCCTTTTGACACAATTCGACGGCCAGAAATTTCGGCAGGTGACTTTGCCATTTATCGATACCCTTGACAAGGCACGGGAGGCGGTACGAAAGATTAATCTGGCGGCAAAAGATAGCGCTTTGCGGCCAATTATCTTCTCGACGATGGTTCAGGATGACTTCCGTGCGGTCATCCGCGAGGCAGAAGGACTGCATCTGGACATATTCGATGTCTTCCTGGAGCCGCTGGAAAAGGAGTTGCAGCAGAAATCGACGCATATGGCCGGTCGAGCCCACGGCATGAGCGATATAGAAGGGTATATGCGTCGAATCGAAGCAACCAACTTCGCCCTCGCGAATGATGACGGCGGTATATCCAGAAACTACGACAAGGCGGACGTTATTCTGGTGGGTGTGTCGCGATCAGGTAAGACTCCAACGTGCCTCTACCTGGCTTTGCAGTACGGCGTATACGCCGCGAATTTCCCGTTGACCGACGAAGAATTCGATCGCGGTGAGCTTCCGGATATTCTGCTCAAAATGAAGCAAAAGCTGTTCGGGCTGACTATCGCGCCGACGCGACTGCGCCAGATTCGCAAGGAACGACGCCCGCTGGGAAGGTACTCGTCAACGCAACAGGTTGGTTACGAAGTGCGTGAGGCGGAAAAAATCTTCAAACGCCACAATATTCCGTATGTGGATACAACCGAATTCTCAATTGAAGAAATTAGCAGTCGCATCCTCGACGGTACCGGAGTTGAACGCCGTGTTCGCCCCTGACCTGTCAAGTGGCCTATTTGCGGATTCCGGCAGGGTGCGCACAGTGAATAGCATTTGCTGTGTGCTATATTCCTGACATGTTACTTGAGCACCAACTGGTTCCACAGGCTGTTGCGAAACCCGGAAGTTTCGTTGGCTTGATGGCGCTGTACGAAAGCAACTATCTACGATTGCTGCAGTTGGTTCCGGAAATCGAAAGACTCGACGGCTACTACCGGTCGGGCGTGGCTGGCGATTGCGATCTGCATCTGGAAATTCTCGACCGGAGTCGCTACACGGTGACCCTGTCGCTGACCTATTTCTTCTACGAGGGAGCGCAGCGAATCGCCGATCCGGACATGCAAATTCGGCTTTACCTTGACTGCAACCTGGCCGAAGCAATGAGCCTCAGTGGAAATCACCGGCATGCCGGATTCAGACGGCTGGTTCGGGAGCATAAGAAAGAACTCGACGCGCGCTGGCAGCGAAACATTGTGCTTAACAAGTGGTTGGAATATCTGAGCGATCACGGTCACCTGATACTCGAACGCTAAACCGTCTGACTGCATCCCTGACCACGCCTGCGGTCCCGCAGGCTCGCCCCGAAGCGCAGGAGCGCAGCCCCGTATTCCCCGTTGGGCCTTGAAAATGAGTGTTAAGTCAAAGAATCCTGCGGAGCCGGGAGGCATTATCGCTGCTGGAATACATTGCCGTGGCCTGTTCTGGCCATGGGATTATGTCAAGGAGTGAGCATTGTCAGTGCTTGCGGGTCTTTTCGGAAGCGCGCCCGACCAATCGCATGACAGCGAGAAATTGCTGCACCTGTACTGGAATCGCGCGGAACTAAAGAAAGAATTCGCTGGGCTGCGCAAAGAACAGTTCCGTCTGCGTGATCTTGTCAAGCAGCAAGAGGGCGCGACCGCGCGCCTGCAGCAAAAGCTCGAGCACCTGGAAAACCTGTTGATCGACCCGGAGTGGGCCAGTAATGCAGTAACGTTCTACCAACTTAGGGGTTTGGCGTTGCGCTGCGAGCGCAAGCTAGCCAGATTCGCCGAACAGCTCAAGCAACAACGCGAGCAAAAGCAGCACAATCAGCTGCTTGTTAGCTGGAATGACGAACGAATGCGGGAGCGACGTATCATCGAGCGTAAACTGGCCGGGGTCCGGGAGACGGTCACTGAGCTTGGTGCAGCGTTGAAGGCCGAGAAAGCCAAGCTGGTGCGGATGAAAGGGTTTCTAAAGGTGTTTCGTCGGCGGACCGTCACGGCGATACTGGAAAAGACCAGTAACCAGATTGCTGAACTTCAACAGCAGGAACTGGAGTTACTGGACAAGCTGCAACAATTGAAAGACCGGCGTCCACCGGAAAATCACGGTTTGGATATCGCCACCAAGCGTTCTATCAATTTCATGATTATTTCCTACGCACAACAGCTCTTTTTGCACTTTGGCGACAGCGATTTTGCCGCCTTGGCCAAAGAGGCGAATGACAAGAGCGTCGGCGGAATCAAGTACGGCAACGATACGGATTGCCAACATTTGCTGCGGAGAATTCAAAAGCACGTAGCGATAATGGATCGCAGCAATGACGTTGCGGCGGTCTTGCAGAAGCGGTCACAGTTGATCGGAGAGAAAGCCGTATTTCGCAGCGATGACGACGCCGTGCCCGTCGCGACCAGTGTGGCGGCTGTATTCAGCTTTGGTAGTGACGCAAGTATCACGGAGTCCAAAGCGAACATACTTGGCGAAAATTATTGGGGAATCGCGAAATACCTGAGCCGCTAGCCAAGTTGCCTCTGACAAGACAAAAAAAAACGCTCTGTACCTGTTGGTTCAGAGCGCTTTTTCGTATGAGGCCAACTTAGATATCTGTGCGGTACATTTGTCGCTGGAAGCGCGGCACGTATTGGTTGTTGCTTGAATCACTGCTGCTTTCGCCGGTCAGTGAGTCGTTTGCAGGTGGAACCGCAGGAGCACTAACCAATGGCGGGCTGGAGGCCGTAGGCCGATTCGTTGCAGCCGGTATTTCTGCCTTTTTTTCAGTAGCGGAATCGTCTTCCAGCAGGTTCGCGTCAAAGACTTTGCGCATGATTGTTGCGACCCGGGGGGTCAGCAACAATATCGGGGCCACGGCGTCGGTGGTATCCAGATCGCTGTCCAGAGACGCGGACAGCTGCTCCGCATCGCTGGCCGTTCCGTGATCAACGGTTTCGAGTGGCAAAACCGTTGCTGGCACTTCGAGGCTGCGCAATTCGCTCGCAAGCTGATCGCAATCAAAAAAATTGTCGGTTGCGGCAAACGCTGACGGGCTGAGAACCACGCTCGCGAACAGCGCGATGGCCGTCAGGCGGGCGCGGTGGCCGGTTCCAGGCCAGAGCTGCGCGGTAACTACGTTGTGCGGCTGCATTTCGACCTCCGGTCGGGGCTCTGCCCCGTAAGGTGTTATAGCTGAGTATAACAGCGGCTTAATGCCGCGCAAGCCCGGACCCGTGTGTCTGTCAGACGCATGGGCCAGGCTCTGCCGCACCGCTTACGGCTGAATTCCAGCCGTTTGCGGCAGATGGGCTTTAACTTCCCGCATCTGCGCCAGATCTGAAACAATCTCCGCGGCCTCGTTGCGCTGAACGTCCGGTCCTTCGAGCTTTTCGAGTTCCTCAACGCTTTCTATGGGCTCCATGCCCAGTGCAGCGCGGCGCTGATTCTCACGTTCCAGACCCCGTTGCCGATCGTCCTCGCGTTCGGCGAGCCGCTTATTGATATTCAGCGACACCGTCTTGCGGGCGCGGGCCTTTTCAACTTCTTTGATTCCGGCCGTCAGGTATTGGTAGTCGGGATCAACCTTGCTGCGTTCGAGGTGATTTGCCGTAAGCGATGAAATCGTGGCATTCAGGGGCTCACCGGCGCGGAAGCGGGTCGTACGAATCGTGTCCCACGGCAGAGCGGTTTCGCGAACGCTCTCTCCAACCTGGCTGGCATCAATCGGCGAGGGCAGGAGTATGTCCGGGTTTACGCCACGGTGTTGTGTGCTTTCGCCGGTGACCCGGTAGTACTTGCCAATGGTCAGCGTCAGTTGCCCCAGCCCTTCTTCGTCCTGTCGACGGACGTATTGGTCCAGCGAGTAAAGGTTCTGCACGGTGCCTTTGCCGAAGGTCTGCTGGCCGATAATCACGCCGCGTGCGTAATCCTGAATGGCCGCGGCGAAAATTTCCGATGCGGACGCGCTGTAGCGATTGACCAGCACTGCGAGCGGCCCATTGTAGGCGACCCGAGCGACCGGATCAGGGTCGTCGAGACGGCTGATACGGCCGTTAGAGTTACGCAGCTGCACCACGGGTCCGTTGTCGATGAACAAGCCGGACAGCGCCGTTGCTTCCGTCAGATGACCGCCGCCGTTGTTCCGCAGGTCAATGACCAGGCCGTCGATGCCCTGTTCTTCCAGTTCATCTATCAGGCGTTTCACGTCCTTGGTTGTGCTGGTGTAGTCCTTGTCGCCGTTGCTCAGGGCACGGTAGTCGCGGTAAAAGCTGGGGACCTCGATGACACCAATCGACCACTCCCGGCCGTCACGCGGCACGGTAATGATTTCGCTCTTGGCTGCTTGTTCTTCGAGCTTCACCTGATCGCGGGTCAAACTGAGTATGGTTTCCGGGCTGCCGGGCAAAGCGCCCGCGGGCAGGATCTGCAGGCGCACCTCTGTGTTTTCAGGCCCCCTGATAAGTTGCACGACATCGTCGAGGCGCCAGCCGATGACATCGACCAGTTCCCCGTCCGGACCTTCGCCGACGGCGGTGATTCTGTCTTTCGGTTGCAGCGACCCGTCGATAGAAGCAGGGCCGCCCGGGATGATATTGATAACCATGACGTAGTCATCGTCGACTTGCAGCGACGCACCAATGCCGAAATACGACAGACTCATCTGGATCCGGTATTCCTCCGAGTTCCGCGGCGAGAGGTAACTGGAATGGGGGTCCAATGTATGCGCGAAGGCATTCATGAACGTTTCGAATACATCGTCGTTTTTGACCTGGTCCATGCGCTTCAGGAAACGCGAATAACGCTTGTGCAATGTTTCCTGAATCTCGGTCCATTCCTTGTCGGCCATCGCGAGGCTCAAGGTGTCATTCTTAACCCGCTTGCGCCAAATCTCATCCAGCTCTGACTTGCTCTTCGCCCACGGTGCTTCCTCGCGATCAAACTCGTACTCTTCGTCAATCGTGTAGTCGGGCTCGGTTTCGAGCAATTGTATTGCGTAGCTCAGGCGCTCACGGGCACGTGTACGGTACACATCAAACATGTCAAAGACCGGTGTCAACGGGTCAGCGCGCACCATGTCGTCGATCTTGTAGCGGTACTTTTCGAATGCCGCAACATCGCTTTCCAGCAAGTACAGGCGGTTGTTGTCCAGCGACTCGATGTAGCGATCAAGGACCTGGGATGACAAATCGTCGTCCACGGCCGCCTGCCGGTAATGCGATTTCTGGACGAATTCGGTTACCAACTGGCCGATTTTTTCATGACGGGGCAGTGGAGCGAGTTCACTGTTGGTTTCTGCTGTTGGCGGTGAGGCCGCTGCAGCCAGCAAAAACAAACTCAGAATGGCTGCGGCTATCCGTAGCGGGGCGCCGGTCACATATTGCGTCAAGTCTTTCTCCAAACAAGGCCACCGAAGGTGTTGTGTTGAGCTCAGTTGAGCTAGGCTAGATGTCCCCAGCGCCCCGATCAAGGGTGCATTTGGCAATTTTATCGGAATCCGTACTGCTGCCCGTAGGGGCGGAAGCTATTGTTATGCGTCCACTTACCGTAATTACCGGCATTATTTTCGGCTCATGCGCTTCAGTTGCAATCAGTTTGATGGCGGTATTGCTCATTTTTCTGATCCTTGGCGATGATTACCCGAGACTTCAGTACGAATTTCGCGGGCTGGTATCCAGTTTGCTGATATTTCTAGCTATGACCGCGATTACTGCGTGGAGTTTCTATTCAATGGTAACTAACCATAAATCCCGCAAATTCGCGCAGGCCGCAATGTGGCTGGGGCTCTCCGTTGTGGTCTTTTATTACTGGCCGTAGTTCAGCCAGCTCGCCTAGAGAAGTTTGAGCGGGCGTGGGCGCCCGGGCTCATTGTTTTTTTTCCGTCGCCGGCGCATGCGGGACTGGAGTTCCTTGCGACGCTCCTCGAGCCATTGATCGCGGGTCACGTCGGTCGTCTTGGCTTTGATGCTGGTGCGCGGTGCCATACGTTCCCGGTAATCGCAAAAATCCCGGTAGGCATCCATTTCGTGGCGTAACTCGCGAACCACCAGTTCGATCATGATGGCATCGTCGAGAAAGCCCAAACCGGGCACGTGATCCGGGATGAGATCCTCGGGATCCCGGAAATAAGCCAGCGCATTGAGCACACGCGCCGACTCCGCCGCTGGCAACCGCCATTCATGGTCTTCCAGCATCTGGATCATGATGGCCAGCCGTTCCAGGCGCTCACTGATGAACTGGGGCACTTGCACTGCCGCCACCTCGCGCAGCAAGTTCTTGGCGCTGGCAACAATATCTTCAGGACTGAGTGTGGCTGCAGCCTTGCTTGCCTCGTTCATGATGAGACGGAAGTGCTGCAGGTCGCTCTCTTCGAGCTCGAAAGTAACGCGCAGGGTCATGCGAGTAGCTCCGGGTGCGGGGCGAGCAGACTAACGTCCGGCACCGGAGGCCGTCAACGCGGCCTGCGGGCTTTTTTCAGCGTCGTTTCAAGGCCAGCGGTCAGTTGCGCTGCGAACTATTTGCGGAACCGGCTGTTCCAGGACTGAGACCGATCAAACCGCCCGGTATTGTAGGGGTCGATACCGTCGTCTTCCTTGATTTCCAGCGAGTCCGGGTCAATGATTTTCAGGTTGTCGTGGGTTCCGGAGTCTTCACGGATATATTTGTTTCTGACCAGGACGTTCTTGCCCGGCCCGGCTTCTTCAATGCGTCCGCCGATTTCTGCTTCGAAATGCAGGTCTTTTTTGGCGGCGGGCTTTTTCGTTTTCTCGGGTCGGGTGGCTTTACCTGCGCGCTCGGCAAGCGGGCGCACCCGAACGGCCGTCTCTCTGAAATCCGGCTCGGGCGTACGGCGAGCGTTGATCAGCTCGCGAAGTTTCGAAAGTAGTCTGTGCATAGTGGTGATGGACGGTGTTGGGTCAACGCAGTTCAATATTTCGGCACGGACAGTCGAGCCATTGGGAATCATGCAACAGGGTTTACATAATTGCCATGAAACTTGGTCTAAATGCTTGTTTGAGAAGTAGAAAATGTGAATCGTGTCACATTTGAAAGCCGCATGCAGTTAGCCCTGGCGAGTCGCCGGCAGTTGTCTCCTGCGAAAGGCTTTGATCGTCATGCGCAGTGTTTGCAGCAATAAATAGGGAGACAGCACCAGGAATATCACCGCCCACTGGCCCTGTAACAAGCCGGTCAGCAAGGTCTTGTGGAAATCGCTGTACTCCCCGCCACCGTAAGCGCCGAACACGACGTGGCCCACCGCATAGATGGCGACCGGGAGGATGGTGATTCCGATAAACAACAGAACGCCGAACAGAATGGTTTCGTTTCGCCAGCGCAGGGCGGCGCTCTTGTTCGATGTAGACATGGATCATTGCTCGATGGGGCTTTGAATCGCCAATCCTATCGGCCCAGTCCGGTGGGTCAAGCAATTGCCGTGATCGGCAGGGGGTTATTGCGGGGTGTCGTCTGCTGCCGTGCTATCGGACGATTCCTGGCTTTGCTGCTTTCTGCGGCGCAATACAACCAGCGAGAGGTGCAGACAAGCGGCTGAGAACAACAAGTAATGCGGTAGTACCCAGAACCAGTCGCTGATATACAGCGTCGCGAACAATGCGGCGAAGCCGGAACTCAGGTAGAAGTAAGGCAGGGCATCGTAGACCAGCCGCGGCAACCAGATTTTGCGCGTCGCGAGTTTGCCTGCCCTGGAAACGAACACGCGGGTACTCGAGAGGTCCTGCGCTTCATTGGCTGTATTGATTAGCATTCGTCGGAATCGGCGGCGGTTGAAAGTGTTGCCTACCTTAGCGAAACGTGCGTGCAGGTTCCGTGATTGCGCTCACAAATCGCGGATGGGTACTACTGCGAGGTGCTAGTTACAGGGGACTGTACGGCCTTTCGCCCATCGACGCAGCGCCAGCAGTTTTTCCTGCATCACGACAGACAGCGGCCGGGTAGCCGCAACTTCAGCCAGCAATATGGGGGTGGTCAGGGCTGAATTCTGAGCGTGTGCCGCGTACAGCGCGGAAACCACGATCTGCTCCAGCTCGGCGCCTGAAAAGCCCTCGGTGGCGGCCGCCACCGCATCCAGATCAATGCCAGCGCCGGGCTGCTCGCGTTTTTTAAGGTGAATGGCGAGGATGGTTTGTCGGACCTCGTGATCGGGCAGGTCGACGAAAAATATTTCGTCAAATCGGCCTTTGCGCACCAGCTCGGGCGGCAGAGCGCTAATGTCATTGGCGGTGGCGACAACAAACACCCGGGATTGTTTGTCCGCCAGCCAGGCGAGAAAGCTGCTGAGTACGCGTTGCGTGGTACCCGTTTCGCCACCGCTGCCGGCCAGGCCCTTTTCAATCTCATCAATCCACAGAACGCAGGGTGCCATGACATCGGCGGTCTGCAGTGACTCACGAAGGTTGCGTTCCGTTTCACCGTGGTACTTGTTGTAGAGCGCGGCAAAGTCCAGCCGCAACAAGGGAATGCCCAGAATACCGGCGGTCGCGCGGGCTGCGAGGCTTTTGCCGCAGCCCTGCACGCCGATCAGCAACACACCTTTCGGCGTATCGAGGTGAGCCGTCTGGGTCGTGTGTGCGAAGGCCGGTTTGCGTTGTGCCAACCACCTCTTCAATTTGTCGAGCCCGCCAATGTCGGCGAATTGCCGGGTGTCGTACTCGAAGTGCAGAGTGCCGCCGCGGTTAAGCAGTTCGTACTTGGCCTGCATGACTCCGGGCAGGTCGCTGTGGGTAATGGCGCCGTCGACAAAGATGGCATTGCGGGCAAGTTGTTCGGTGTCGCCCTCGGTCAGACCAGCCAGGTTTTGGATTAACAATTCGTAAGCGTACGAATCCGTCTTCACAGACTGCCCTGGGTGTTGATCGACGTACTCGCGCGCAACCCGGCGCACGATGGCTTCCCGTTGCGTTTCGTTCGGCAAGGCCATTTCAAAGCGTGCAGCGTAGGCTTCAAGTTCTTTGGGCAGGCTGATCTCGTGACTGAGCAGAATCAGTTGCCGCGCATTGGTCGCGAACGTGATGCAGATATCTTTGAGCAAGCGAATATTGACCGGGTCTTTCAGGTACGGGTGAAAGTCGAGCAAGACGTAGACGCCCGCTTTGGTCACTGCCCGAATATGCCGTAAGGCTTCGGTCGGTTCCGCATTGTGCAGTTGCGGTTCCAGCGAAATGTCGAGGCGCTGCAGGCCATCGGTAACGGTCCATCGAAACAACGGCAGGTGCTCGCTCGCAAAGCCTTTTAGCGTTATCGCCTTCAGCATCTCGAGTACCCGCGGTTCATCGCGGGTCTCAATGGTGACAAGCGGCGTGCGCGATCGAAGTATCAGCTCGAGATCGCGTTGCTGATCCTGACGGTGCACTAGAGCTTGCACCCGCGCAGATTCCGCGCTGATAACGCCTTGGGCATCGAGCCGTGGATTTCGCTGGCGAGGCTGCGCAATTCGGTGACACTCACTTTGCTGTCGGCGGCAACCAGGTTGCGCAGCAGATCATCGAGTGGGTCGCCACCGCTGCGGCGCAGTTCTTTGTGCAATGCGGCGATGATGCCGACGGCGCGCGCCGTGGTCGCGCCGGTGGATTGCGGCGTGCACAGCGATTCAGCACTTTCGCCCCATTCCACGAGGTTCTCGATTGCGGTATCAAAGCGTTTCTTCGAGATACTGCGACTGCGTCGCAACAGTTCCAGTGAGTAATATTCGGCAAAGCCTTCAACGATCCAATCCGCACCGGGCCCGGCACTGAAGCGGGTTCCCAGGTGCAGGATTTCATGCAGCAGCGTGCTTGTTGCATTCTCGCTGATCAAGGGCAGCTCCGCGTGCAGAAAGAGTGAACGTGGTCCGGACAATCCGCCGCGCCACATGTTTTCGCCAGCGCTGATGATAGTCAGGCGTGACGGGAAGTCCGGCAACACGCCTTTCAAGTGGGGCAGTGTCCAGTGCAGGAGGGCAAGCAGATCCAGCCGTCGTACGGCGTGCCCGGCAGGTCCTCCGACGAGTACGCGGACGCCAGCAATGGTTTCGATCCGCACTCCAATTTTGCCGAGCAAGATCCAGCCGGTCGGCCGGTCAAAACGGCGTTCCGGATTCTGCACGCGGTAACGGCCAGCGCGCTCGGCATACTGAGTCAGCGATGACCACTGTTCCGGCAAGTCGAACTGCAAATAGGTGCGGCTTTGCGCACCCTTCAATGCCCGGGTACGGGCGGGCGGTATGATGTCAGAAGCGCGGAACACCGCCCAGTCGGCATCCAGCCAAGCGTCGTAGGTGGCGTTGTCGCGTTGATGATTGATGCTGACGGTCCAGCGCAAATTACCGCCGTCGCGCGGCGGAGACCAATGCAACTCTTTGCCCTCTACTGCGATTTCGCCGTCACCATGAAACCCGCTGAAATTGTCGCCGGGCAAATCCATGCTCAATTGCCGGAGCATGCCACGGGTCTGACTCACGGCCATTTCAACTTCAGCACTGTGGGAATCGGGCAGCGGCCGAACTGTGTAGACGACGTCGTAGATGCGTTCTCCGCTCGCGTCAGCAGCCAAGGCCCCGCAGGCGTAGCCGCAGATCATTACAGCGGCAACTGCGATGCGGCGACGCCACGCTGACGAGCGACAAGGGTCGCTGTCGGCAACCGCTGGTTGTCTGGTCGGAATGTCCTGTCCTGGATTGCCATTCATGCCGGATTCAGTCTGCTCCATGTATGCTTGTCCGTCAGTGAGGCCGAAGTGTTTCATATGATCTTGCAGCCAGCCAGTTTTGCCCGGCTTATCGTCATCGTCGTCTGCAGCGCAGGCCTGTCTTCTTGCGCGGGACACACACCGCAGCCGCGGACTGATCGCCCGGTGTCGCCGGCTCCTGTCGCAGCCACTCCCGCTCCTGGTGAGTCGGCCCCTGTGCGCTCAGTGGGCGAACGAGCTGCTGTCGTCGCTGTTCGCCAGGTCGGCATGCCGTATCGGTATGGTGGTGCCAGCCGCGATGGTTTCGACTGCAGTGGCCTGATTCAATACGCGTACAAACAGGCCGGCGTGACGGTTCCGCGTACGACCGGCAGCCAATGGCGTGGCCTGCGAGCGATCGATCGCGACGATATGCAAGTCGGTGATGTGCTGTTTTTCCGCATTCGCGGCAGGATGTCGCACGTGGGCATGTACCTTGGCGACGGCCGGTTCGTGCATGCACCGTCAAGTGGTCGGGAGGTTACGATTGCAGCGCTGGATTCGCCGTTCTATCAGCGTGCTTTCATTCGGGCCGGTCGGCCCTGAGTGATGTAAAGCTCAGGCGTCTTCGTCAACGATGAACAGCTTGAGTTGATCGGACAGACCTTTGCAGGCTTTGGCCTGGGTTCTTGCAAAGAGCGGTATCGGTACAATCACGGCAGGCAGGAATGAAGTACCGCTGAAGTCAGCGCTGACGGTACCGGCATCCTCGAGACCTGACAGGTCCCAGACCGAGGCTTCGTAGTTGGCGTCATTTTGCCACCAGGCAAACCCGAAGCAACCACCACCGCCGGGGCCCGCTGCGCACGACAGACTGCCGCCGCCGGCGACGCGATCTGTCTCGCCATCCAGCCAGACTACGTAGCGTACGCCTTTCTTGGCGATTGCCTGCTGCACACCTGGCCGCGACATCAGGCTGGGCAAGCCTTTGGTATCGGCCGGAGCGGTGCGCGGTTCAAACCAGGGGAACAGTGCATCAACAAATTCCTGATTGGGAACCACGCGCAGACCGCCGGAGCCCCGTCCGATGGCATCGCCGACGCAGGAAATGAATTTGCTTTCTGTCTCATTGCCGAGGTGGTAGCTCTTCGCCATGATGACAATGCCTTCGCCGGCATTGATGCCGGTGCCGACCTGCCGGGAATCTTCGACCCGCGATGTCACGCAGGCGCTCAGGGGCAGCAACAACATGCCGAGCAACAATCGTTGCCACGCGCCTTGCAGGCGGCTAGCACTGAAATCAACCGGGTTCATCGGGATCGACCTCCGTTGCGGTGGTTTGCTGCGCGGCCGGCGTCAGCGCCGGTTCCAAGGCGGTCGGGCTGGTGGCAGGCGCTGCTTTCTTGCCAAGCTGGCTGATGCCAGTGGCTTTGTCCATTTGCAGAATGACCAGTGCGGCGGCATCGCGCATCGCCAATACGGCGGCACGTTGCAGTGCATCGTCGCCGCCGAAGGTGGATGACTGACTTTTCCCATAGGCACTGATCGGCCAGTTCGCTATCTGAGTTCCGGCGTCATCAAAGATCTTGATTCGGTAACGAATCCACACGGCAAACGCGTCAGTCTGGCTTTGTTCCGGCACCGAGAATTCAAACGCGTCGATACCGGGTTCGATCAATGCGTCCACGCCGAGAGAGGCGGGATCGGTATTGGCGTCTATGATCTGCATGTTGGCGAACATTGCGCCGAACAATTTGGTGAACAGCAGCTTGTTCGACTTGCCGAGATCAATCGTCCAGGTCTCTTTACCGATGACGCGCTCTTCGTGGACGAAATGTTCGAATGACTCCGGGTAGCGCACGGCAACACTGATTGGCATTCGTGCAACGAGCGGATCAGGAATTCTCGGGTCGTTCATTGCAACTTGCGAGCTGCACCCTTGCAGAGTGATCAGCATCAGCAAGAAAATACCTGAATAGAGCCGTACTGACATCAAATCCCCGAGATTGCGGAGAGCGCATTACACCGCTGGTTATTCGTTCCTTTGAGCCATTTGGGCGGGCTTAGTTCCACTCTGCACCATCTGACTCTGACGTTTCTGACTTTAGACCGGGTCCGGTGGATTCGCAACAGGGCGATTTTGCAGCCGGATATGGGCCGAGTGCGGCTAGGCGTACCATGCCAGTGGCGGCTCTTGAATCAATGCGGTTTGCTCACGCAGGCTCAGAACGTGCTCGTCCCAATAGCGGCGGGAATTGAACCAGGGAAATGCCTGTTTGAAGGCCGGGTCTTCCCAGCGACGCGCCAGCCAGGCGGCGTAATGCATCATGCGCAGGCTGCGCAGGGCTTCAATCAGGTGCAGTTCGCGGGCGTCAAACTGGCGAAATTCCTGATAGCCCTCGAGCAGAATGCTTAGCTGCGGCGTCTGCTCGTCGCGGTCGCCGGACAGGAACATCCACAAGTCCTGAACCGCCGGCCCGGTGCGGGCGTCGTCGAGGTCTACGATATGCACCCGGTCTTCCTGCACGAGAACATTGCCGGGGTGAAAATCAGCATGTAAACGGAACTCGCGAACGGCACCGGCACGGTCAAATGCCGCTTCGATGTTGTCAAACAGGTGGTCCGCTATGCCGATGTAAACCTCTTCCAGTTCCTCAGGAATGAACTGGTTGTCGAGCAGGTAATCGTGCGAATCGATGCCATAGCTCTCGATGTCCACGTGCGGCCGGTGCCGGAACTCGGAACGTTCCCCTTGCAGGTGAATGCGGGCTACCAGCCGACCGATCTGGCGCAGTAAGTCGTCGTTGTCGAGATCCGGGGAGCGCCCGCCATGGCAGGGTGAAATCGACACCCGAAACGGCCCGTGGTGATGCAGTGTCGCACCATGAATCCGCAACGGCGCGACTACCGGGATATCGGCTGCCGCGAGTTCCGCCGCAAACTCATGTTCTTCTTCTATCGCCTCGTCGGTCCAGCGGGCTGGCCGATAGAACTTGGCTACGACCGGCGCGTCACCCTCGATACCAACCTGATAGACACGGTTTTCGTAGCTGTTGAGTGCCAGCATGCGGCCATTGCAGTTGAAACCGAGACTTTCCAGGGTATCGAGTATGTCGTCGGGTTGCAGTGCCTGATAAGCGAGTGCGCTGTCGTCGCTTTCGCTCATGCCCGCAGTCGCGAATCCCGCTTGCGTTCGTTCTCACTTAGTAATTTTTTGCGCAGGCGGATGTTATTCGGTGTGACTTCGAGCAGTTCGTCGTCGTCGATAAATTCCAGCGCCTGTTCCAGTGAAAAGCGGATCGGTGTCGACAGCACGATGTTCTCATCGTTGCCGGCCGCGCGAATGTTGTTCAGCTGCTTGGCCTTTGTCGGGTTCACGACAAGGTCGTTCTGCCGGCTGTGGATACCGATGACCCGGCCTTCATAAACGGGTTCACCGTGGCCGATGAACAGCTTGCCGCGTTCCTGCAGATTGTAGAGTGCATAGGCCAGTGCCTTGCCCGTTACCATGGAAATAAGCACGCCGTTGTTACGTTGGCCGAGCGATTCAGCAATGTGCCGGTCGTATTTTTCGAACACGTGATAGATGAGGCCGGTACCGGACGTTGCGGTCAGGTACTCGGTTCGAAAGCCGATCAGACCGCGGGTAGGGATACGGTAGTCAAGTCGCATGCGACCTTTGCCGTCGGATTGCATGTTCAGCAGTTCGCCTTTGCGTTCGGCAATGCGTGACATGACGCCGCCCTGGTAGGCTTCTTCAAAATCGACGGTCAGTTGTTCCCACGGTTCCTGCTTCACGCCGTCCACTTCGTGAATGATCACCTCCGGGCGCGATACGGCAAGTTCAAATCCTTCCCGACGCATCGTCTCGATCAAGACGGACAAATGCAGTTCGCCACGGCCCGACACACGGAACTTGTCGGGGTCGTCAGTATCGTCAACACGCAAAGCAACGTTGTGCTTAAGCTCCTGTTGCAGCCGCTCGCGAATCTGGCGGCTGGTGAGGAACTTGCCGTCCTGACCAACAAACGGCGATTTGTTCACCTGGAAGGTCATGCTGATGGTGGGTTCATCAACCGCCAGCGGTGGCAGTGCTTCCGGGTGGTCGCGTGGGCACAGCGTGTCCGAAATATTCAGATCGTCGATGCCGCTGAACACGACGATGTCGCCAGCGTTCGCGGATTCGATCTTGCGTCGTTCCAGGCCGTGAAAACCGTACAGTTCCAGCACCCGCGCATTGCGGGTGCGGCCATCGGCGCCGACCACGCTGACGGCGGTATTGGTGGCGATAGCGCCGCGCTGGATTCGTCCAATGCCAAGCACGCCGACATAGGAATCGTAGGCCAGACTGGAAACCTGCAACTGCAGCGGGCCGTCAATAATGACCGGCGGCGAGGGCACCTTGTCGACGATTTCCTGGAACAGGGGCTGCATGTCGCCACTGCGTGCCGTGGAATCGTGGCTTGCGTAGCCTTCCAGAGCCGAGGCGTAGAGCACCGGGAAATCCAGCTGTTCGTCGGTGGCGCCGAGCCGGTCAAACAGGTCAAAGGTTTGATCCAGCACCCAATCCGGGCGTGCGCCGTCACGATCGATCTTGTTAATGACCACGACGGGCACGAGGCCGCGCGCAAACGCTTTCTGGGTTACGAAACGAGTTTGTGGCATCGGGCCGTCAACGGCGTCAACGAGCAGCAGCACGCTATCGACCATGGACAGGACGCGTTCGACTTCGCCGCCGAAATCGGCGTGCCCGGGGGTGTCGACGATATTGATATTGTAGTCGTGCCAGCGAATGGCCGTGTTCTTGGCCAGAATGGTGATGCCGCGTTCGCGTTCCAGGTCATTGGAATCCATCATTCGATCAGGCATGGCCGCCCGTTCATTGAGCGTTCCGGACTGTTTTAGCAATTGGTCAACCAGCGTGGTCTTGCCGTGGTCGACGTGCGCGATGATGGCGATGTTGCGGAGCTTGGAAAGATCGGACATGGGAATAAGTGCTGTGGCGAAGTGGTCGCGGATTATAGAGAGCGACAGGGCCAATTGATATCTCAGTTGACAATCAAGCCGCAAAAGTCCGGATCTGCGGTAAGCTGCGGGCATTCAGGAGGCAGTCTGTGGCAGCGAATTCGTCGGTCCGGGGCGTATACGGTCAGATTACGCGCGAGGTGGAGCGCTCAGCTCAGGGCCCGGGCAGCATCGCGTTTTTTGACTTTGACGGCACATTGATCTTCGGTTTCTCGATCGCCTCGGTCTTTCGTGAGCGACTTTTTTCCGGGAAATTGACGCCGCGGGACGCCATCGCGCAATTTTTCGGCATGGTGACGCACGGCATTAATGGCAGCGACTATGCGCAGCTGCTCCGCGATGCGGGCCGGACGCTGGCCGGTGTGCGCGAACAGGAATTCATTGATCTTGGCGAGACGGTGTTTCGCAAATACCTTGCGGGCTCGGTCTACCCGGAGTCGCGGGCGTTGTTACGCGCCCATCAGGCGCGCGGCCACACCGTGGCCGTATTGTCCTCTGCAACCCCCTACCAGATAGAGCCAGCGGCACAAGAGCTGGGTATCCGGCACGTGCTATGCAACCACTTCGAAGTCGAAGGTGGCGTGTTCACAGGCGAGATCCGTGAGCCGGTGGTGTTCGCGAAAGGCAAGCTGGATGCGGCACGTGCGTTTGCCGCGGAACGCGGTGTCGAACTGGCTGACTGCTGGTTTTACAGCGACGGCCTTGAGGACTTGCCCTTGTTGGAAGCGGTCGGCAAGCCGCGTCCGCTGAACCCGGATACGACGTTGCGCGAGATTGCTCACCGGCGTGACTGGCCGGTCCGCGATTTCAGCAGCCGTGGTCTGCCTGGATTGAAAGAGGTGGTGCGTACCGGACTGGCGTACGGCGCGTTCTTCTCCGCTGCAATGCAAATCGTGCCGACCTGGATACTGAACCAGTCACGTCGCGATGCCGTAAACCTTGCGGTAACGACCTGGGGCGAGTTCGGCAGTGCGCTCGCTGGTATCGATATTCGTATACGCGGTGAAAACCACGTCTGGGAGCAACGACCGGCCGTGTTCCTCTTCAATCACCAGAGTGCTATAGACGTCTTGATTATCGCCAAGCTGTTGCGCAGGGACTTCACGGCTATCGCGAAACAGGAGATTGCTTTGAACCCGCTGGTGGGGCCGGTATTCAGGATAGCGGATACGGTTTTCGTCGACCGGCGCAATCACGAAAAGGCGATCGAAGCACTACGTCCCGTGGTTGAGTCGTTACGTTCCGGCCTGTCGCTGGCGATCGCCCCGGAAGGAACCCGCAGTAACAGCGACCGGCTGGGTCCGTTCAAGAAAGGGCCGTTTCATATCGCCATGCAGGCAAACGTACCGGTTGTTCCGATCGTTATTCACAATGCCAGCGATGTATTGCCGAAGGGAGCTTTGTTCATTCGGCCGGCTCGGGTCGAGGTCGAGGTCTTGCCACCGATCGCGACGGACTCATGGCGGCCGGAAACCGTGGACCAGCACGTTGCCGAGGTCCGTGGGCAGTATCTTGCCGCGCTGGGTCAGTCCACGGCTGGCGACGAAGCTGTTCCGCTGAAACGCGTCAAGTAATTTAATGAACCGGGACCTGGTACTCGCTGCGTTCGCGCATAGCCGGTATCCTCCTGAACTGCGAGCAGCCTGATTCCGGTTGCAAAACTTCACGCACGATCCATATGGAATGATCTGCCATGCGAGCAACTAACTTCCTTAGAATTTCATGCGTCGCGTTGCTGCTGTCATTGGTAGCAGCCTGCAGCAAGAAGCCCGACGAAATGCCGGCCGCCGATTCGCCGATGCTGCAATACGTGGCAGCCGATACGCCTTATTTATTTGGCGTTCTAAGACCGATGCCCGAAGACCTGGCCGATAAACTGGAGCCGAGGGTCGACAAGCTGTTGCAGGGTTATCAAACACTGGTGCGCGCCATCGCCGTTGATGGGCTTGAGAGTGCAGACATCGCTGACGACGAGGTAGAGGCCAGTCGCGAGCATGCGGCGGTAATCCTGGATAAGATGGCCAACCTGTTTTCGGTATCGGGTTTGCGCAATGCCGGAATCGGGCGGGAATCGACATTCGCAATTTACGGCGTTGGTCTGGCGCCGGTTTTGCGGATCAACCTGACTGACGGCGACGCTTTTGAGCGCACGTTTGCGGAGATCGAAACGGACGCGGGCAGCAAAATGTCGACGGCGCAAATCGACAATCAGGATTACCGGTTTGCCGGCGACGATGAGGCAACGTTCATTCTGGCCAGATTTGGCAATCAACTGGTTGCCACCGTGATTCCAACAGGCATCAGCGATGATTCGCTGCGTCGTGTTCTCGGGCTGACAAAACCGGAATCGTCTATCGCTGACTCCGGAAAACTGGAGCAGATGAGTAAAGAGTACGGGTTCACGGCGCACGGCATCGGCTTTGTCGATTTCAGGCGGATAGCCGATACCTTCCTCACCGAGCCAACGGGCATCAATGCCGAGCTGCTGGAGCGGGCCGAATTCAACAGTGTGTCTTTGAGTGCGGTGTGCAAAGCGGAGTTCTCAGCCCTGGCCGATATTGCGCCGCGATTGCTGACCGGCTACACCGAACTCAATGCAAAGCGCATTGCGTCGAACACGGTGCTGGAACTGCGGAGTGACATCGCCAGCGGATTAACCACTTTGACAGCGCCTGTGCCGGGCCTCGGCAGCGATCACGGTGGCCTGTTCTCAATGGGGATGAGTATCGACTTGCTGGCATTCCGTTCGTTCTACGAGGCACGCCTTGATGCCATGGACGCTGATCCGTTCGAGTGCGGGCTACTGTCAGATTTACAGGCTGGCGTTGCCCAGGGGCGAATGGTCCTCGAACAACCATTACCGCCGGTCGCCTACAGCCTGAAGGGCTTCCTTGCAGTGGTAGACGATGTGCAAGGTGGGAACGTGGCGGCGAAAGTACCACCAAGCTCTATTGACATGCGGTTCCTGTTGGCGACGGACAATGCCGCCGGCCTCGTGGCGATGGGCAGCATATTCAGCCCGGAGCTCGCCGCGCTGAATTTGCAAGCTGATGGCAAGCCGGTTCGTTTTGATTCACCGCTGCTGCAAGCACCGGTCGAACAAGCCTGGCTGGCGATGAATGGCAGCGGCCTGGCATTGGCGGTCGGTGACGGCGGTGATCAACGCTTGTCATCCATGCTTGCTGCCAAAGCGGGCGACCCTGTGCCGTTTTATGCCATGCACATGGATGCCAAACGCTATTACGCGTTTGTAGCCGAAGCAAGCGAGATCCAGCCAGACCAAGACGCATCGCCGGAAGTGACGCAGGCGACCCGCGACATCATGCTGGGCATGAGTGACTTGTTCGATCGGCTATCGCTCGTTGTAAATTTCACCGAGCGAGGTGTGGAAATGCCCAGTGTGGTTACACTGGCGGACTAAGTATTACTGCGCGTTGGCGCGTATTGCCGGCACGTTGTTGCGGCGATCAAATTCGGTACGTTGGCAATTCCGGTAATTGGCGACACGCGGTTACGGCGATAGAGTATGTGAATACGGGCTCTCACGACCGTCTGGTCGGTGAGGGCCTTTTTTTAAGCAGGATTTCTGAACCAAAGGTGAGACCCGAAGTACCCATGAATTACCAGGCAAGATCTGCTCTTAAAAAAGGCGCGGCACTGGCCGTGTTCCTGCCCATACTGAGCCACGCGGACATGGCCAACGAGCAATCCGACGTTGAGGAAGTCTCGACAATCACGGTTTACGGCCAACGTGTCGCCAATAACGACCCGGCCGGCACCTCGGCCTCAGTTGCTACCGCGCTGCGTTACGATCCTCAGGTCGATTTGCAGGCGCGAGGACATGCAGAAGGCCAGGCCGACATTGCCATTCGCGGTGGCTTGTTCGAAAACACGGGATTCAAGCTCGGCGCCGTCACGGTTATGGACCCGCAGACCGGCCACTACGCCGCGCTCGTACCGCTAAACCCTGACGCCTTGTCCGCGCCTGTCATTCTGACCGGCATCGATAACGCGTTGGCAGGTTTCAACGCTGCGGTAGCCACGCTGAACTACGAGTGGCAGCCCATGCACTCGGAACGACGGATAGGCGTCGGCGTCGGTTCGGATTCGTTGCAGTATCGATCAGTAAAGCTGGCGCATGTTTTCGCAGCAGCGCACAGTGATAAGGGCATCGAAGTTGACTACGCAAGTTCCAGCGGCGAGGGCAGTCGCGCATACGGTGATCACGACTTCGAACGCTTCTTTGCGCGCGCTCAGCACCGAACGACCAACACCCAAACCGATTTCGCGATGGGTTATCAGGATAACTTCTACGGCTGGCCCGGTGCTTATACCGGTTTCGCGAACCTGCCGGAAACCGATCATACCCAATCGCACCTGCTGCTCTTCAATCAGCGAATAGGCGGCAAGCAGGATGCCCCTGATACGGCCTACCTGGAATGGGGTGGCTACTACCGGACTCTGGAAAATGACTACGATTTTGACCGCAGAACGACAGAATCTGGTGCACCGGGTGCTTTTGATCATAAGACCCGTAGCTACGCTATTGGCTTGCAGGGCAAGCAGCCGCGCGGCAGTTGGCAGTGGCACTATGGACTGCAATTGTCAGCGGATGAATTGCTGCGCTCAACAGACCTGACTCACGGCACATTTAATTCACGGCGCTATGCCCGCCTCAGTGTGGCGCCGTCGCGCCGTTGGATGATCGACAGCGCAAACCATCTCACCTTGCGCCTAGGGGCAACTTTTGATGCATCGAACAGGGATGACAACGCGCTGTTGCCGCTGCTGGGTTTGACGTGGGCGCATACCGACACGGCAGGAGTGGACAAGATCTCGATTGATTATGCGGCAACGTCGCAACTGCCCGGTTACACGGCGTTGAACTCGGGCGTCAACGGACTGTTCGGCGGCAATCCAACGCTTGGTCGGGCCAGGGCTGACACGCTATCGCTGGCATTCGACCGGCAACGTGCCGAGTGGCACGCCAACGTTACAATTTTCAGCCGTCGCGACGATGATCTGGTTGACTGGACTTACCTGAGTGGCGCGCCTTTCGCGCGTCAGGCAAATGCAGTCGACATCGATGTGGTTGGTGTTGAGCTGGCTTTGTCCCGGCAATGGCAAGCCGTGACACTGGTTGCCGGTTACAACTACCTCGATAAACAGGCCGACTACGGCGTGGGCTCCGTGGATGCAAGTTTTTACGCACTCAACTACGCGCGCCATCGCCTGACCCTGGCCGTCTTGGCGCGACCGAGTGATCGCATCACTCTGCGCTGGGACAATGAGTTGCGTGACCAGGCAGACAATGCCCTCCGAACAGGCAACCACCGCGCCTATGCAACCTCTATGGCATTCGAATGGTCGCCATTGTTCGCCGACAGACTCACTGCCAGCCTGATTGCCGATAACCTCACCAACAGCAATTTTGAAGAGTTCCCGGGAACGCCTGCCGCACGGCGTCGCTTGAGTTTGAAACTGCGTTACCTTTGGTAGCGTCTGGAAGGTGTCAACGAAAAAGGTATGCGGCTTACCCGGCGGTCTTTGGCACAGGTACAGGATTTGGGTGGCTATCTTCATTCGGAACAAACCAAATCGGTCAGACGCCTGTTCCCCGTCGTCAAGGGGCGGGCACAGGTAAGCGCTGAGGCGCTCAGCCTGGAGGGCTCTGCCGAAGGGGCGCTCAGGCGGTACGACCGCTTCTGGTGCCGCCGGCCTGTATTGAGGGAGGCAGAAACTCGTTCCCGGCACCTTTTTCCGCACTTCAGTTTCGCCTGTCAATGGGTATGGAAAGACCATGCACCTGACCACGACCAGCGGACATTGATTTGTCTGCGCAGCAAGCATAGAGTCTCGCTCAGCTCGATTTGCAGTTTCATGCACGACCATCGCAGCGGCAGAACAATAACGCAGCACAGCCGCAAGCCTGACCTTACGTCTTACTGGATCCGGGGGAGAGCGTTTCGATGAGTATCCGGCTGTTCCGAGTTTCACGCGTTCAAAGCATGCCTCGCTTTGCCTTGCTTGCCGGTTGCCTGCTGCTTTTTGCGGGCTGCGCAACGACCAGCAATGTGCAGCAAATATCTCAGCTCACGTCGACAAGAGACAATCCGACGATCCTGCTGATGCCGCCCGACATTCGCTACTACCTGCTGACAGCGGGCGGTATGCAAGAGCCACACGCCGAGTGGACAGAAGCGGCGCAAGCGAATTTTCAGACGGCAATGGCCAGCTACGCTGCGGAGATTGGTACCGACCTCATTGTGCTTGACGACAATGACATGACGCCCGATGAGGTCAGTTACACCAGGCTGCACGGCGCCGTTGGTACGACCGTTCTCTATAATCATTTCGGTTCATTAAAACTGCCGAGCAAAGGCGGCACGTTTGATTGGTCGCTCGGCGACGGGATACAAGCGCTGGGCACTGAGCACGACGCCGATTACGGATTGTTCGTGTTCTATCGGGACGAGCAGCCGAGTGGTGGGCGAGTTGCCGTGGCAATTCTTGCAGCGGCCGCTGGCGTCGCGGCGACTACCGGTCGCGAGTATGGGTTTGCGTCCCTGGTCGATATGAAGACCGGCGATATTGTCTGGTTCAATGTGGTGGCGGCCGGAACGGGTGAAATGCGCGAACCAGACGGTGCGACCAAAGCTGTGCGCACATTGTTCAAGAATCTTCCGGGTACTCAAGTTCAGTGATTGGCTACCGTCGCGTATCCTGCGTCGCGGTCGCAGTGCTGCTGGTATCGCCTGCGTTCTCGCAAGAGATGCCGGAGCACAAGATTCCACCGGGGTATGAGCCGCAGGAAATGCCCGACGAAAAAGGCTTGTGGCTGGAGGTGGAGGAGTACGAGAAATCCATCCAGCAGTCGCCGCTGTTGGTCACCAATCCCGATATTAACAATCATGTGGCAGCAGTCGTCTGCCGCGTTGCCGGCGAGTATTGCGGCGACTTCCGTGTGTACGTGATGCGCAATCCGGGCTTCAACGCATCAATGACGCCAACAGGCATGATGCAGATCTGGACAGGCTTGTTGTTGCGCACACAATCCAGTGATGAACTGGCCGCGGTCGTCGGTCATGAGATTGCTCACTACACGCGCCTGCATACGCTGGAGCGCATGCGTTCCGCACGCAAGAAAATGGCGACGGGTTCTGTTTTTGATATCAGTCTGTTGATTCTGACCGGTGTGAACGCACCGATTGGCCAGATGTCAGCGATGCTCAGCTTATTGGCCTACAGTCGCGAGCAGGAATCAGAGGCCGACCTGCTTGGCGTGAAACTGATGACCGAATCCGCCTTTGATCCACACGCGAGCTATCGCGTCTGGCGACAGCTCATGGCCGAGGAAGATGCGGCTGAAATTAAGCGTCAGGAACCCGGCTTGTTTTCGAAATCGCACCCGGACGCGGATGTCCGGGCGAACGAACTTGAGCAGTGGATTCAGGCAAGGCACGGGCCACCGGACGCCGAGTTCGTGCCGGACGACGATCACCTCGCCATGTTGAATCGAAATTATCTGTTCTTGATGGAAGACCAGATAGATACCAATCGCTTCGGCCGAACAGGGGAGTTGCTGCAGCGACAC
Organism: Woeseia oceani; assembly: GCF_001677435.1. Lineage (GTDB taxonomy): Bacteria > Pseudomonadota > Gammaproteobacteria > Steroidobacterales > Woeseiaceae > Woeseia > Woeseia oceani. The sequence goes on along the minus strand of NZ_CP016268.1, from coordinate 2,286,480 downwards.
ATGGCGATGGGTATCGAGCCGAGCCTGGTGCGGTTTTTCTATGGCGAGATGTTTCGCCAGCGTGGCCAGGAAGGTGATGAAAAGCGCGCGCTGGACGCGTACTTGCATTCCATTGAAGGCGGCAATGCCCCGGCGGCCGCGTACAAGAATGCGGGCTACCTGTTCCTGAAAGCCGGTGACCGGGAACGGTCACGGCAATACTTTCAGCAGTACCTGCAACACCAACCCGATGCGGATGATCGCGCCATGATCGAGTTCTACCTGGAGGAGTAAGTGTCATGAATTTCCGTCGTTGTATTCTGTCGCTGGTGCTGCTGGTAATGCTCAGTGGCTGCGTCACGACCTTCAAAACGGTCGCGCCCAGCGTGGTGACCGTGGGCGACTTGCAGGTCAATGCAGCATCCGTCTGGAACCGTGCGCCGCCGACCATCCTGCCGTACATGCGCAAAGACGCCGAAGTCTGGACTCACGACGGCCTGCTGCTGGACCGGGTACTCATTATTCCTGCTGTGCCGCAGGGCCAGGCCATGTTCGTCGACCGTCAGGGTCAGGCGGCATTGCCACCGTTCCGCTCTTCGATGCTGCCCAACGAAATCCAGGAAATGACGGAAGTATCGTTGGCCAAGTATTTCGGGGAGGGCGAATCGACGGTCGATGGCCGCAACCTGCGACCGCATCGCTTCGGCAATAGCAATGGCGTGCTGTTCGATATCGAGGCCGCGGTTGCCGACGGACCCGCTTACAAGGGGCTCGTGGGCGCGTTCATTACCGACAGCAAACTCTACCTTTTGATGTACGTTGCGGCTGATCCACACTATTTTGAGAAGCACCGTGCTGAAGCGGAAGAACTCATCAAAGGCGCAAGATTAGCCGTGGCCACGGCAGCGACCGCTGGCTAACCGTTGGCGTCGTGCATGGGTCGGTCTCGGGCGCCGCATGCACGGAAAGCTCGCAGACCACCCGGCCACGGTAGTCGAATGCTGACATCAGCAATGGACTCAATGGTGTCAGGAGCAAGGACCGTCCTTTAAGGGGCCATCGGCTCTGCCTTGCCAGCACTGTCAGTGCTCGAAGCTAATTCAGTCCTTCACCATCGCTATGTCGTAGAGACCTGCGGCCCTCGCAGCGTCCAGCGCAATAACTAACGCCTCGTTGCGCGACTTCGGCGATGCACTGACCACCATGGGAGCATCCGGCGCTTCTCCGCCAAGGCGTTCGAGATTGGCGCGCAGGGCGCGCGGGTCTATCAGTCGTTGGCCTATCCAGTAGCGACTGTCGTCGTCAATTGTCACCAGGATCGTGGTCTCCTCTGTTGGCCGAGCGGGAGCATCCGGCCGGTTCACGGGAATGCCGTGCTCGCGGACAAAGGTGGCAGTGACCAGGAAGAAAATCAGCATGATGAATACGACGTCGAGCATTGGTGTCAGGTCGATGTCGCTGCGTTGCCTGCTATCGGCGGAATCGGCAGGGGGGAGATGGGAGTTCATAGCGGCTGCTCCGGAGGTCCGGTGATTTCCCGCCTGTCAAAACTATACCTCGAACAACAAGGTAAATATACGCGACCAGCGGGATCGGGCGGCCGAAAGCGCGAAATTCCAAAGCCTGTAGTTTTCCAATAGATTTGGTAGAAGGGTTTGCTACAAATGGTTTAAAAAAGTACTGAGAATTGAGGTAGGTCTGACAAATTCGATCAATAATGCCCCGGAATTTGCCCCGAAAGATGCCCCCAATATTGCCCCCTGAAGACTAATCGAGACTGGTGTTGTCGCGAAAAAAATGGGTAATTAAAACAATGGAATAGCGATTTTATGCGGCAGGTTCACCAGCTCGGTACTGGTAGATTTCACTGTTAGCACCGCAATTCCGCCATATCGCCGGTGAGACGGACGCTGGCCAGGTCGATCCCTGGCTGACGGGGCAGCTAGAAAAGCTCGAAATTCATCTGTGCGGTGACTTCCTGCGTTTTTTTCGTTGGCTTCTTGGCAGCTTTTGGCTCCTTGCTACCCGCTTTAAGGCGATCGAGGTAATCGGCCCAGGCCTGCATCATCTTTTTTCGTTCCCGGAGGTGGCTGGATTTGCTGGCAGGCAGGCCGTATTCCGTTTCCACCGTGTTGCCCAGCTGCTGCTCTATGAGCTCCGGCCGGAAACCGAGGATTTCTCCCAGAATGGTGCGGGCCATTGCCCGGAACCCGTGACCGGTCATCGCGTTCTTCGAGATACCCATGTTTCTGAGGGCGGCTAGAATGGCGTTGTCGCTCATTGGCCTCGAGCTGCTTCTCCCGCCGGGAAACACGTACTCGCTGTGGCTGGTCAGGGTTTGCAGGTTCGCCAGTAGCGGAATCGCCTGCCGGGACAACGGAACAACATGCTCGATACCGGACCGGGCGATAGTGAAACGCCACTCGGCCGTCTTGAGGTCGATTTCCTTCCAGCGAGCCTTCCTGAGTTCACCCGGCCTTACAAATACCAGCGGTGCGAGCTTCAATGCACTGCTGACCTCCGGCGTTCCCTGGTAGGCATCGATGGCACGCAGCAGCTCGGCTACCTGCTCCGGTTTGCTGACGGTGGGGAAAGGTTTGGGTTCTACCTGGGGCAGAGCGCCCCGCAGGTCCGCTGAAATATCCCGCGCGGCGCGACCGGTGGCGAGGGCATAGCGCATGATCTGGCCACACAGGTTCAGGATCCGGTGAGCGGTTTCGAGCGCCCCCCGTTGTTCTATCTGACGGACCGTGCTCAACAACTCCTGCGGAGTTAGCTGCGCAATCTCAATTGCGCCGATCCCTGGGAACACATCGCGCTGCAGGCCACTGATGACCCGTACCGCATGCGCTTGCGACCATTTGGGCTCGTGTTTGGCGAACCACTCGCGGGCCACAGCTTCGAAGCTGGTGCTGCCCGCAGTCTGGCGCAGTGCCTTCTGTGCCTTCCGGGCAGCGCTGGGATCGATGCCGTTGCTCAGTTGCTGTTTGGCCGCATCACGGCGCGTACGGGCTTCGGTCAGGCTGACTTTTGGGTAGACCCCTAGCGAGATGCGCTTTTCTTTCCCGGCAAAGCGGTACTTGAGCCGCCACCATTTGCCACCGGCCGGGGCGACCTCCAGGTAGAGCCCGCCGCCGTCGAACAGGCGTTGCGGTTTTGCGGCGGGCTTGGCGTTAGTGATCGTGGTATCGGTGAGGCGCATCGGGGGCAACCAGGGAGGCGGTGGAATGTCAGGGTCGCGCATGTTGCCCCCGCTTGTGCCTGAATGTCAAAGGCAACAACGGGGGCAACTGAAGGTTGCCGAGTTATGGAAAGTCAGTACTAGCAACGCCTTCGGTATTTCAGTGGATTCCGAAGGGTTCTTGGTTAGCGAAGACGGCGGGAATCGAACCACCATCTCGCAGGATTTAGCGAGGACCACACCTGTCAGCGGCGTACTGTGCCCAAACCCACGCGGGTGGTTGGTGCAGGCGCCGCGAACAAAATGGGCCCCGTCAGGGGCCCAAATTTTGTTGGTGGAGGCGGCGGGAATCGAACCCGCGTCCGCAAGCCCTCCGCTATGAGGTCTACATGCTTATCCCTTCTTTAATCTCACCGTGAGCTACCCGAAGGGCAGGGAAGACTCACGGCCTGCTCAGATTGGATTTAACGGTTTGCGTGCTGAGCACACCCTCCCCGCGGTCCTATGTGGGTGACCCCTGGACCCCGAACGCACAGGCACATCCGGTCAGAGGGCATTCAACTGGTTTTTAAGCAGCTAATGCGTAGTTGTCGTCGTTGGCAACTATAAGTGTTACAGCTGGATTTACGAGGTTATCTGTTCCTCGGCATGCACCCAGAGTTTCGCGACCCACGTCGAAGCCATGTCGCCCCCGGTGTCTATCAGCGCCGGCCACCAGCCGACGCTGTCCACAGTGTAGGGGCGTTTCGGCAAATTACAATCACTTGCCAAGCGAATTGGGTATGAAGCACGACAGCCCGGGATTCCTTGCATTGCCCCAACGCTCAGCTACGCTATTGATATCGAAGCAAAAAACAACGTCGCTACTGTTTGCATAGCAACTAGCTGGAGGCCGCATGAACAAAAGCCCTGGACGTTGGCGACGTCAACCCACGCCGGCGGCGTTTGTCGTTCTGAGTGACCTGCTGGGTCGGCGCTGGGCATTGCGTGTGATCTGGGAGTTGCGTGGCGGAGCGCTGACTTTTCGTGCACTGCAGGCAGCCTGCGGACGGATTTCTCCCAGCGTATTGCAGGCCCGAATACACGAACTATCCCGGCTTGGGATCATTGAGAGGATTCCCAGGCTCGGCTACCGCTTGAGTGCGAGTGGCGAGCAACTGTTTCTAAACCTCGAGTCGCTCTGCGACTGGGCAGCAGGCCCTGAAGTTGCCCCCAAATTAAAATGGTAGGCAACATTAAGTAGGGGGTATAACGTATTGTTCTAAATTAGGTTAAGCGGAACTATGAACCTGTAAACTGCTGCTGCCCGGATCATCGCTTGAGGGCGCGTGCTTAGCGCCTGTGACTGCATTTGGACGCATTACGCGACTGAATCGAAGACGCTGGAGTTGCCCCCACTTGGCGGCGGCAAATGACCTCAACTGAGGCGCGAACTTGCTTGTCTTGCTCCAGTCACTGAGGAGTTCAGCTCTCTGACGTTGGGGCCTTCATGTTCGCCCGAGTGCGGACGGTGAGCCGTTGTCGCTGCACTTCGTGTCACTGTGCGATTGGATCGAAGACGTTGGAGTTGCCCCCAAGTACCGGTGGCAAATGACCTCGACTGAGGCGTGCTCCGGCTTGTTCTGCTCCTGTTACTGAGACGTTAAGCGCTCTGACGTTGGGGGCTTCATGTTCGCTCGACTGCGGACGGTGAGCCGCTGTTGCTGCATTTCGAGTCGCTGTGTGACCGGGCCGAAGGCGCTGCAGTTGCCCCCAACTGAGTGAGTAAATGACATTAAACAAGGAACGTAACGACTTGTTTGGCAATTCCCAGCGGAGGAGTGAAGCTGTCTTCGCTGCCGGGGATGGCGATTGCTCGGGTGCAAGTGGTGAAGCGCTGTTCCTGCACCCGGAGACAGACTGAAACTGGCCTGAAGGATCTGGAGTTGCCCCCAAACGGTCGCGAGTGCCGTTACACAAGGCGAATAACCCTTGCTGCGGGTCGTCATCGGTGGGCGGGTGTAGCTGTCTGTTTCACCGGACCTGGATCGCCCAAGCGCGAGTGGCGAGGCGCCGTTTCTGCGCCCGAACCCGTGTTAGGTCGGGCCCGGACGTCACCGGAGTTGCCCCCAAACTCTCTTCAAATCCTCTTGATTAAGAACATTATGAAAAGTGCCTAAGGTATTGATTTAACAGCTAGGGTCGGAGGATTCTGGCCTTTTGTCGTTCCCAGTCCCGTGCCTTGTCCGTGGCCCGCTTGTCATGTTGCTTCTTGCCCTTGGCCAAGCCGATGTCCACTTTCGCTTTGCCTTTCGACCAGTGCAGGTTCAGCGCCACCAGCGTGTAGCCCTTACGTTCGACGGCACCGACCATCCGGTCCAGTTCGTTTTTGTTCAGCAGCAACTTGCGGGTGCGGGTGGGCTCCGCCGTGATGTGTGTCGAGGCGCTCAGCAAGGGCGAAATGTTGGCACCGATCAGCCACGCCTCACCGTTTTTGAGGTGTACGTAGGTTTCAGTAATTTGGGCGCGGCCTGCCCGCAGGCTCTTGACCTCCCAGCCCTGCAGAACGAGGCCGGCTTCATACGTGTCTTCAATGAAGTAGTCGTGTCGGGCCTTGCGATTCTCCGCAATGCGGGAGTCCGTTTTTCCAGCTTTTTTCGTTTTGCTCATTGCGGTGGCTTGCAACCATCTGCCTAAGGCGGCCGGCGATTATACGGCAGTGAGCCGCGGTCTACACGGTCAAGGGTTGTTGTCAGGGGGGCTGATTTGATCCAGAATCCGGGCCATCGCGGGAGACGAGAATAATAATGCTCACACCGGAAACTAGCGACAACGGCAAACGCAAATCACTGCACGGCCATTGGTCCTCACGCATGGCCTTCATACTGGCAGTGACGGGGTCGGCGGTAGGCCTCGGCAACATCTGGAAGTTTCCGTACATTGCCGGTCAGAACGGCGGCGGTGCGTTCGTCCTCGTCTACCTCTTATGCGTGTTCCTGATCGGTATGCCGGTCATGATGTCGGAAATCCTTATCGGCCGCCGTGGCCGCCGCAATCCGGTGGCCACCATGGCGCTGCTGGGCAAGGAGGAAGGCAGTTCCAGTCACTGGAAATGGGTTGGCAGTCTGGGTGTTCTGGCCGGTGTGCTGATTCTTTCCTATTACAGCGTTATCGGCGGCTGGACGCTGGCTTACGTCTTCAAGAGCGTCAGCGGCACGTTCACCGGCGCCAGCGCCACGGCTGTCGGTGCCGAGTTTTCCTCATTCACCAGCAGTTGGTGGAAGCTCGCCTTGTGCCACACTTTCTTTATGGGGCTCACGGTATTTGTGGTGGCGCGTGGCGTGGAGCGCGGTCTCGAAAAAGCGGTGCGTTTCATGGTGCCGGCGCTGTTGCTGCTGATGTTCACCTTGCTGGGTTACTCCATTAACTCCGGGCATTTCGGCAGCGGCGTTGCATTCATGTTTTCGGCTGATTTCGATGCACTGACCTGGGACAGCGTACTCGCCGCGATGGGGCAGGCATTTTTCACACTGAGTGTCGGCATGGGTGCCATCATGGCCTACGGCGCCTACCTGCCGGAAGAAACCTCAATTACCGGCGCCTCTGCGGCGGTGGTTATTGCCGATACCGGCATCGCGATTCTGGCTGGTTTGGTCATTTTCCCATTGGTGTTCGCAAACGGCTTGGATCCGGCCGATGGTCCGGGCCTTGTGTTCGTCACATTGCCGCTGGCGTTCGGACACATGACCGGCGGCACATTCTTCGCGACCCTCTTCTTCGTGTTGCTGACCTTCGCGGCGTGGACGTCCGCCCTGGGTTTGGTTGAACCTGCCGTTGCGTGGTGCGTCGAGCACTTCAAACGCTCGCGCGCAGAGGCCGCCGTTATTGTGGGCAGCGTTATATGGGTGCTGGGCTTCGCCACCGTGTTCTCGTTCAACGCGATTTCGGGGGTGACGTTCTTCAGAGGAACGTTGTTCGACAACATCGATTACCTGACCAGCAACGTGATGTTGCCGCTCAGTGGCCTGCTGATCACCATCTTCGCCGCATGGGTGATGTGCCGGAACTCCACCTCTGAAGAATTGGGCGGGGCTGGAACCGGCTACCGGGTCTGGCGTTTTCTGGCACGCTTTGTCGCGCCGGTTGCCATCCTGTTCGTGTTCCTCAAAGCCATCGGCGTATTGCCTGAAATGTCTGGTGGCTAGACCGCATTTAGCAGGCACCGTCGGCTGTATGTCTTCTCATGCGTAGCGCTCATCGCAGCGCGCTGGTTCCCTACAGCGCGCAGCAGATGTACGAGCTGGTGGATGACATTGGAGCCTATCCGGAGTTCCTGCCGTGGTGCAGCGACGCGCGCATACTCAACCGTGACGGCGATACCGTGGAAGCGATGCTGGAACTCAACAAGTCCGGCATTCGTAAATCTTTCACGACCCGCAATACGGGGCATCCGTACGAAGGGATAGAGCTGCGCCTTGTTGGTGGTCCTTTTCACCATCTTGAGGGCGGTTGGCGTTTCACCGATCTGCCAGGGCACGGATCCAAGGTCGTGCTCGACATTGACTTTGAATTCGAGTCGACACTGGTTGATGTCATCTTCGGTTCATTTTTCGAAGACACCTGCAATTCGCTGGTTGATGCTTTCACGCAGCGCGCCGTTACCGTCTATGCCGGCGGGGCGACATGAGCGACGACGCCACTGTAGACCTGGAAGTTGAGGTGGTATTTGCCTTGCCGGATCGGCAGGTCTTAAAAGCAGTCACTGTACCTGCAGGGAGTAGCGTCGACGACGCTATCGATCAGTCCGCTATTCGTGCCTTGTTTCCCGACATCGACCTGAACGTGCTTGCGACGGGAGTGTGGGGGCAGCCTGTCAAACGTAGCCAGCTATTGCGTAACGGCGACCGGGTTGAGATTTACCGTTCGCTGTTAATGGATCCGCGTGAAGCGCGGCGGCAGCTCGCAGAGCATGGCCGTGCCATGGGCCAAAAGCCGGCAGACCCGTAACGCCGGGCACGCAGACCCGGGTCGTACTCAAATGTTGGGGCTTAGTTCGCGGTCACGTTCGATCCGCGAAACTGTTTCGCCATCGAAGTAAATGGATACCCAGCGCTTGAAGCTGGCTTTTTCGCGCCCTATACGCAGGTAGTAAACGTAGTCCCAGCGATCGTTGTGAAACGGGTCGCTCACCATCGGTGTGCCGAGCAGAAACCGAACCTGGCTGCGGGTCATGCCGACCTCGACCTGTTCAAGGTCTTCCGTTTTCAGCAGGTTGCCCTGGGAGAGCGGGGCTTGGTAGACGCACGCGCTGGTCAGCGACAGTAGCAGGAAGGCGAACAGTGTCAGGGCTAATCGTTGCATGGGTACTCGAATCAGGTTGGCCGGGGGTTACCCGGACTCCGGTCGTACAGGTGGAGCCGTACGGATAACTGGGTCATAATAGGCGCTGAATGATACCTGCTCGACGGCGGCGACGATAGCCGCGGATTTCCCCTAATAAATTGAGAGAGTTGCGGATGTTACAGCGTCAGGAACTTCGAAAAGCCGGATTGAAAGTGACCTTGCCGCGACTCAAGATCCTTGAGATTCTTGAGGGCGATGGTACCCGTCACCTCAGTGCCGAAGACATCTACAAAGAATTGCTGGAGACGGGCGAGGATATCGGCCTGGCAACGGTCTACCGCGTTTTGACCCAGTTTGAATCAGCGGGCCTCGTGACCCGGCACAACTTCGAAGGTGGCCATTCGGTCTTTGAAGTGGATGAAGGTGAGCATCACGACCACATGGTTTGCGTTGAGACCGGCGACGTCGTCGAATTCATGAACGATGAGATCGAGCGCCTGCAAAAAGAAATTGCGCGCAAGCACAACTACGAGTTGATCGATCACAGCCTCGTGCTGTACGTACGGCCTCTCAAAAAGAAAGAAAAGTAGACTAGCCGGCGTTGCGTTTGCGCTTCTTGCGAACGCCACCCACCTTGCCGAGCATTTCCGCGGCGTGATCGCGGGTTCGTTTGGTAATCTCCACCCCACCCAGCATGCGTGCGAGTTCTTCGATGCGCTCGTCTTTTTTCAGCACTGTCACGGTAGTGCGGGTGGACTTGCCATCGGTGATTTTGTTAACGCGCAGGTGCTGGCCGGCCTGACTGGCGACCTGCGGCAAATGCGTTACGCAGAGAACCTGGCGACGGTCCGCCAGTTCCCGCAGGCGCCGTCCCACCATCTCCGCGACGCTGCCGCCGACACCGCTGTCGACTTCATCGAAGATCATGGTCGGAATGGCGCTGCCATCACTGGCAATAACCTGGATCGACAAACTCATCCGTGACAATTCGCCGCCCGAGGCGACTTTGGTCAGTGGCATGGGGCGTTGACCGGGGTTCGCGCTGATCAGGTACTCGGCATCTTCAAGACCCCAGGCGCGCGCGTCGGCCGCCGCGCGCGGCTTTAATGTGACCTCGAATACACCACCCGGCATACCCAGGTCGGCCATCGCGGCCGTTACCGCGGCTGACAACTTCTTCGCGGCTTGCTGCCGGCCCTTGCTAAGTATCCGTGCTTGCGATTCGTAGTCGCCCCATGCTTTGGCGACGCGTTCTTCGAGTTGTTCGCCACGTTGCTTCGCGTTGCGCAAATCATCGAGCTGTTGCGCAATGCGTTCGCGCAAATCTCCCAGCGCTTCCGGTTCGATCCGGTGCTTGCGCGCGATTGACTGCACCGCGTCGAGACGTTCTTCGATCCAGTCGCGGCGTGCTGGATCGGCGTCCAGGTTGTCGGCGCAGCGCTGCAACTGGTCGGCGGCTTCGGCAACCTGTATGACCGACTCTGAAAGCAGGGCAACGGCCGCGGCGAGGTTCTTGTCGAACTCGCCAAGCGGTTGCAATGATTGCTGCGCTTTCGCCAGCAGTCGGTGAGCGTTGTCCGGATCGGCCTCAAAGATGAGTTGCAGCGCTTCGGCAACGCCATCCGCGATGCGTCCGCTATAATGTAGTTTCTTACGTTCCGCACGTAACTCGTTGAGTTCATCGGCTTTTAGGTCCAGCACTTCGAGTTCGTCGAGCTGAAACTCCAGCAGGTCGATGCGCGAGGCGCGATCCGCGTCGTCCTCTTCCAGCGACGTCAGTTCCGCCGCCAGCTCGTGCCAGGACGTCCAGGCAGCGGCCACCGTGTTGCGTTGTTCGGTGAGCTTGCCGAAATGATCCAGCAGGTCTCGCTGCACTTCACGCCGGCCCAGAGATTGGTGAAAGTGCTGGCCGTGAATGTCCAGCAACAGGGCACCCAGCGTCGCCAGACTTTGCAGTGTCGCCGTGCTGCCATTGATAAAGGCACGTGAACGCCCATCAGCGCCAATGACGCGGCGCAGGACACAGGCGTCGTCCATGTCCAGTGCCTGCTCGGCAAGCCAGGCACTGGCTGGCTTGTGTTTGCTGATGTCGAACTCTGCGCATATCTCCGCACGCTCGGCGCCTTCGCGTACCAGCCCGGCACTGCCACGTTCGCCCAATACCAGGGCGAGGGCATCCACGAGTATGGATTTACCGGCACCGGTCTCGCCGGTCAGCACGGTCATGCCGGATGCAAAGACCACATCGACCTGATCGATGATGGCGAAGTTTCGGACCTGCAAGCTGGTCAGCATGTCAGGACTCCGGCACTTCGTCGGAACCACCGCGACGGCGACTGTCACGTCCCCAGTGCAACTTGGAGCGCAGGATCTCGAAATAATCGTAGCCGGGCGGGTGGATGAGCGTGACCCGGCTGCCGGCATCGCGTACCAGCAAGCGGTCGTCTGGCGTGAAATCGCCAAGGGTATGGCCGTCTACCGTGACTTCCGCCTTGGTGTCCATGCGTTCCAGCACCCGGATTTCAATTTCCAGCGTAGCGGGCACGACGATCGGCCGGTCGCTGAGGGTATGGGGACAAATCGGCACCAGTACCACGGCATTCAGTGACGGCTCGATGATCGGACCGCCACAGCTCAGGGCATAGGCGGTCGAGCCGGTTGGCGTTGCCACGATCAGTCCGTCGCCGGAGTGCGCGTTCACAAAGCGGCCGGCTATGCGTGTTTCGAAATCGACCATGCGGCCGGTTTCCCGACGCTGCAAGACAACGTCATTCAGTGCCATGGCATGTGCCTGAATTTTGCCGTCGCGGATGCGCTCGGCGACCAGCAATTGGCGGGCCTCGCGCGTGTAGTCGCCGGCGAGTACCTGATCGACGCTATGCAGCATTTCGGCAGGGGTGATGTCGGCCAGAAAGCCAAGGCGGCCGCGATTAACGCCAAGCAATGGGACATTGCGATCAAACGCCAGACGCGCCGCATGCAGCATCGTACCGTCGCCGCCAATGGCGATGATCAGGTCGGCCTGGCGGGCGAAGCCGGTTTCCGTGACCTGGCGGGCAGGCAGATCGAAGTTTTCCGCTGAATCCGCGATGACATCGATGCCGGCCTGTGCGAGGTGTTCAGCGAGCAGCAACATTGGCTCGGCAACTCGAGGGTCCTCGTCCCGACCGAGAACAGCAATTGTCTTGAACTCCATACTCGATCCAGGGCAGGTGATGGCGGTGCTTGCGCAGCCACCTTCGGCGTGAAAGGTCGCGATTGTTGCAAACCCCGGCCCTGCCGCCAAGCGGGTGCTGGGCTGACTTTGGCGAAATTTGCAACAATGTGCAGCTTGTCATGGTCCACTGACTTGTACCATGGCTTCCTTGTGTATACTTTTTCGCCCACGGTCCCTGTGAAATAAATGAGCCTATCTCCGGCATGTCGAAGCAAGCAGTCAGCAATGTGCCAAATGAGCGTTCTCAGTACCTCCTGAAAATACTGATTCAGCGCTTTATTCGTGATGGTCAGCCGGTCGGATCGCGCACTTTATCGCGGGATTCCGGTCTGGATCTCAGCCCCGCAACGATACGTAACGTTCTTGCCGATCTGGAAGACCTGGGGTTTGTCTCCGCACCGCACACTTCGGCAGGCCGGGTGCCGACCCCGCGCGGCTACCGCATGTTCGTTGACACGCTGGTGCAGTACAAACAGCCCAAGGACGGTGAGATCCGGCGTTTGCAAAAACGCCTCGCTGGCAATGACCAGGACCCGGATAACCTGGTGAGTTCGGTGTCGAATGCGCTGTCGCGGATTACGAGTCTCGCGGGTGTCGTCACGATGCCCAAAGGCCAGCATGCCACGCTCCGGCAAATCGAATTTCTGCCGCTGTCGGACAATCGGGTGCTGGCCATCCTGGTTATCAACAACCGCGAAGTGCAGAACCGCATTCTGAATACCGACCGCAACTATACGAGTGATGAGCTGCAACGCGCGGCCAATTACATCAATGAAAACTACGCGGGCGTGGAGCTCAAGGATATTCACCTGCGGCTGGTTAGCGATTTGGAGAAAACCAGGGACTCCATGAACCAGGCGATGCTCGATATCGTGAGCGTCGCGCAGTCGGCGATGGATGGTGCCGGGCCACAGAAAAGCGGTTTCGTGGTCAGTGGCGAGACCAACCTGATGGGCATCGCTGAACTGTCGGATATCGACAAACTGCGACGGTTGTTCGACGCGTTCTCGCACAAACGGCTGTTGATCGATCTGCTGGATCGCAGCATCAGCGCCAACGGTGTGCAGGTATTTATCGGCGAAGAGTCGGGTTATCAGATTCTGGATGACTGCAGCGTCGTTTCGGCGCCATACCGCATGGACGACGGCAAGATCGGTGTCCTGGGCGTTATCGGTCCGACTCGCATGGCCTACGATCGGGTCGTGCCGATCGTGGAAGTCACGGCAAAGATGCTTGGCTCTGTGCTGAACGTACCGGATTAGCCGGTCATTTGCGCCGGAATGGCGCGAATATGGCGATTAACAGCCTCCAGCGCTTGATATTTTCGCTGCTGTCCCCAAAATCCCCCCCTTCTCGAGCGGTACCCGCGGGCGCGCCTGCGGTTTTCAACCCGGCCAACTATTAGTACGTGGAGTGTTTTTGACATGACAGGACAGCCCGATCGCCCTCAAGCCGACAACCAGGACCGGCCAGCCGCCGACGAGCCGTTGCCGGAAGATGCGGGTGCCGAAAGTACGCCATCAGCCGATAACGGTGAACTTGGCGTACTGCAGGCGCAGGCGGATGAGAACTGGGACAAGTACCTGCGAGCCATGGCTGAACTCGATAACGTGCGCAAGCGTTCGCAGCGCGATGTCGAAAATGCGCGCAAGTACGCACTGGAACCGTTTGCCCGGGAGTTGCTGAACGTGCGCGACAGCCTCGAAATGGGGCTTGCAACCAGTGCGGGTGCAGAGCCCGAACCGCTGCGGCAGGGATTCGAGGCTACTTTGAAGCAATTGGCCACCACGATGGAGCAGTTCGGTATTGAGGTACTGGATCCGCACGGCGAGCCTTTTGATCCGCAGCAGCACGAGGCCATGGCCATGCAACCCAGCCCGGATGTTGAGCCGGGTACGGTGCTGACCGTCTACCAGAAAGGCTATTCCCTGAACGGCCGGTTGTTGCGGCCGGCACGTGTGGTCGTGTCTGCGGCAGTCGATGCCGACTAAATAGGGTGGTGGGCAGCGCTTGAAAGCAGTGCCTCTGGCCCCACCTAGAGAATCAGTTTTGCAGTTTTATACGGAATTCGGAGAAATACGTTATGGGTAAAGTGATTGGTATCGATCTGGGTACCACGAACTCCTGCGTCGCGGTCATGGAGGGTGACAAGCCCAAAGTGATAGAGAACAGCGAGGGCGATCGAACCACTCCGTCAATTGTCGCGTTCGGCAAGGACGGTGATGTGCTGGTAGGCCAGTCGGCCAAGCGCCAGGCGGTGACCAACCCGAGCAATACATTGCACGCGGTCAAGCGCCTGATCGGTCGTCGGTTCAACGACGATGTCGTTCGTCGCGACATCGACATGGTGCCGTACAAGATAGTCAAAGCCGACAACGGCGATGCCTGGGTCGAGGCGAATGGCAAGGCCATGGCGCCGCCGGAAATTTCGGCGCGCGTGCTGATGAAAATGAAGAAGACGGCCGAAGACTACCTGGGTGAGCCGGTAACCGAGGCAGTCGTTACAGTGCCTGCGTACTTCAACGATTCGCAGCGACAGGCGACTAAAGACGCGGGCCGAATTGCCGGCCTGGACGTCAAACGCATAATCAACGAGCCCACCGCGGCGGCGTTGGCCTATGGTATGGACAAGAAGCGTGGCGACTCCAAGATCGTTGTCTACGATCTGGGTGGCGGCACCTTCGACGTCTCGATCATCGAGATCGCTGAAGTCGATGGTGAACACCAGTTTGAAGTCCTCGCCACCAATGGCGACACGTTCCTGGGCGGCGAAGATTTTGACCTGCGCATCATTCAGTACCTGACCTCCGAGTTCCAACGTGAAAGTGGCGTGGATATCAGCAAGGATCCACTCGCTATGCAGCGTCTGAAAGAGGCGGCTGAGAAGGCCAAGATCGAGTTGTCATCGGGCCAGCAGACCGAAGTGAACCTGCCGTACATCACGGCGGACGCGTCGGGTCCCAAGCACCTGACCATCAAACTGACCCGTGCGAAGCTCGAGTCACTGGTGGAAGACCTCGTCACCCGAACGATCGAGCCATGCAAAGTCGCACTGAAAGATGCGGGCTTGAAGGTCAACGAGATCAACGACGTAATTTTGGTCGGCGGTCAGACGCGCATGCCGAAAGTACAGGAGGAAGTGCAGAACTTCTTCGGTAAGGAGCCGCGTCGTGACGTGAACCCGGATGAAGCAGTAGCACTGGGTGCGGCCATCCAGGGCGGCGTGCTTGCCGGTGATGTGAAAGACGTATTGCTGCTCGACGTTACCCCGTTGTCGCTGGGTATCGAAACGCTTGGTGGCGTGATGACCAAGCTCATCGAGAAAAACACCACCATTCCGGCGAATGCGGAACAGGTGTTTTCAACGGCGGATGACAACCAGACGGCTGTGACAATTCACGTCTTGCAGGGTGAGCGTGAAAAAGCGCAGGGCAACAAGTCGCTGGGTCGATTCGATCTTGCCGACATTCCGCCAGCACCGCGTGGCATGCCGCAAATTGAAGTGACTTTCGATATCGACGCAAACGGTATTCTGAACGTATCCGCGAAGGACAAGGCGACCGGCAAGAGCCAGAATATTGTGATCAAGGCATCCAGTGGACTTACGGATGAAGAGATCGACAAGATGGTTTCGGATGCCGAAAGCCACGCTGAAGAAGACCGGAAATTCCGCGAGCTTGTGGAGACCCGGAACAAAGCCGACGCTTTGATTCACGCGGCCGAGAAATCGATCACTGAATTGGGCGATAAAGCGACAGACGAAGAGCGTTCTGCCGTCGAAACGGCCGTCAGCGAATTGAAAGATGCGTTGAAGTCGGATGATCCTGAGCAAATCGAGGCGAAGATCAATGCATTGACCGAAGCCTCCGGCGCGGTCGCGCAAAAACTGTACGCCGAACAGGCGGCAGAGGGTGCGGCTGACGGCGAGGCGGCAGATGGTCAGGGTTCGTCGGCCGGCAAGGACGACGTCGTTGATGCGGAGTTCGAGGAAGTTGACGACGACAAGAAAAAGTCGAGTTGATTTAGACGTTAATATTTTGAGTGCTACCCGGCGGACGTCAGGCCTGACGTCCGCTTTTCAGCAATAGAGGCAGTATGGCCAAACGCGATTATTACGAAGTTCTTGGGGTCAAGAAGAGCGCTACCAAGGACGAAATCAAAAAAGCTTATCGCCGCCTGGCCATGAAGCATCACCCGGATCGTAACAAGGGCGATGACGATGCAACGCGCCGCTTCAAAGAAGCACGTGAAGCCTATGATGTGTTGAGCGACGCCGAGAAACGTGCGACCTACGATCAGTTCGGTCACGACGGACTGCGCGGTGGCGCTGGTGGCGCCGGCGGCTTTGGCGCAGAAGGCTTCGGCGACATATTCGGCGACGTATTCGGCGACATATTTGGCGGTGGCGGCCGGCGCGGTGGTCGCAGCCAGGTATTCCGTGGCGCGGACCTGGGCTATGAGTTACGCCTTGATCTTGAAAAGGCCGTTAGCGGCGACACGGTCACCATAGAAGTACCCACTCAGGCTGCTTGCGAAACCTGTGATGGCAGCGGCGCGCGCAAGGGCAGCAAGCCCTCCCAGTGCACTACCTGTGGTGGCGTTGGCCAGGTGCGTATGCAGCAAGGGTTCTTTTCGATCCAGCAAACCTGTCCGGCGTGTAAAGGCTCGGGCACGGTTATCTCCGACCCCTGCGACAGCTGTCACGGCCGCGGTCGTGTTTCCCGCGTTAAGAAACTCTCGGTCAAAGTGCCGGGTGGGGTTGATGAGGGAGATCGCATTCGCTTGTCGGGCGAGGGTGAAGCCGGCCGTAACGGCGGCCCGCCCGGCGACCTCTACGTCGAGATCCGGGTCAATCCTCACAAGATTTTCACGCGCGAAGGCGCCGATCTTGCCTGCGAAGTGCCGGTCAGTATTACGACCGCGGCATTGGGCGGCGAGGTCGAATTGCCTACGCTCGAGGGCCACGTGTCACTGAAAGTACCCGCAGGTACTCAGTCAGGCAAAGTGTTCCGGTTGCGCGGCAAAGGCGTATCGACTGTTCGTGACCGGCGTCAGGGCGACCTGTTCGCGACCGTACTGGTCGAAACTCCGGTCAATCTTACGGACGCGCAAAAGTCCCTCTTGCGGGATTTCGAAAAGGCCGTGGCTGAAGGCGGCGACAAGCACAATCCGCGTGCCGACAGCTGGCTGGGTACGGTCAAGCGATTTTTTGATCGTATTGGACAAGCCTAGGCGGCACGTTACACCGGCCAGCCTGACGGCGGCGCGGCAGTCGGCCAGGGCCGGAATAATTGGAGATCTGACATTTCAAAGCTTGGCATCAGTGTGCTCGGCGCAGGACGCATGGGCCGGGAAATCATGCGGGCCATCGCCGCCAGCGAGCCATCCTTGCAACTGGCCGGGGTTTGGGTTCGACCGGACAGTCCATTACTTGATCGGCCGATGACAGAGTTTGCCGGACCGGCAGCCAGTGAGGTGACAGCAAGCTGTGACTTGTCCGCCGTATTGGCAGCGGCCGACGTCGCCATTGATTTCAGCCTTCCGGCTGCTGTGCCGAACATCCTTCAGGAGGCGGTGAAAGCGCGCAAGGCACTGGTCTGCGGTGTCAGCGGTCTCGATCAGGACACGCTGACATTGATGCAATCAGCCGCCCGCACTGTGCCGTTGTTCTACGACCGCAACATGAGTATCGGCGTTGCCTTGCTGCGGCGCATGGTCGAGCAGAGCGGGCAAGTGCTCGGCGAGGGGTTTTCCGCGACGATCAGCGATCTGCACCACGCGGAGAAACGCGATGCGCCGTCCGGCACCGCGCTGATGCTCGGCGAGACACTGGCAGCCGCACGCGGCCAGGATTTCAAGTCGGTCATGCGCTACGACAGCGAGCAGGCGGCCGTTGCGCGCAACAGTGATGACATTGTCTTCGACGTGCGGCGGGAAGGGCTGCACCCGGGTGCGCACACAGTGGTGTTAGCGGGGCCGGACGAAAACCTGTCGTTCAGTCATACGGTTACAGACCGGCGAGTCTTCGCCGTTGGCGCTTTGCGGGCAGCAAAATGGCTGCATGAGCGCCCGCCGGGTCTTTACAGCATGCAGGATCTGTTACAAGGCTGAGAAAATTTCATCTGTCGAAATCGTGCCAATTACAGCTAATAAGTGACGTCGAAATACGCAAATCGGCCGCGCAGCTCTGGCACCTTTCGCCGACCTTGAGTAGACTAGGCCGGATCGCCAGATGGCTGGCGATCACATAAGCGGGAGGCATCGTCCTTCCGCTTTTGTGCATCTAACGTCACCGTTTCAGGCGGTGCCGGTGGATGGCAGTACAGAACAAACCGAGGAACGCCATTGACTACACCCGCAATACTGGCCCTTCAGGATGGCACTGTATTTCATGGTATTTCCGTCGGCAGTGAAGGCAAGACGATAGGCGAAGTTGTCTTCAATACGGCAATGACGGGTTATCAGGAAATATTGACTGACCCATCCTATTGCCGCCAACTGGTAACCCTGACCTATCCCCACATTGGCAACGTTGGCACGAACAGCGAAGACATGGAGTCCCGCCGGGTGCATGCCTCCGGTCTGGTTATTCGTGACAGCTCCATGGTCACCAGCAGTTGGCGCTCAGAACGCAGTTTCAGTGAGTTCCTGCGGCAAGCGAAGACCGTCGCCATTGCCGAAATTGACACGCGTAAACTGACCCGGCTGTTACGGGAAACGGGCGCCCAGTCCGGTTGCATCATGACCGGCGACGCCGATCCGGCAGTGGCGGTGCAGCACGCGCGCAAATTCCCGGGCATCTCCGGCATGGACCTCGCCAAGTTTGTTACCTGCGAACAAAAATACCAGTGGAGCCACGGCACCGAGTTTGGGCGCGGTCCGCGGGTCATGACCCGGCGGATAGCGCCATACCACGTGGTTGCTTACGACTTCGGGATCAAACGCAACATTCTGCGGCTGTTATCCGATTTAGATTGCCGGATGACCGTCGTCCCCGCCACCACCTCCGCCGATGAAGTTCTGGCAATGGCACCGGACGGCGTGTTTCTGTCCAACGGTCCTGGCGATCCGGAGCCGTGTGACTACGCGATCAAAGCCATCCAGAAGTTTCTGGAGGTTGAGATTCCGCTGTTCGGTATTTGCCTCGGCCACCAATTGTTGGCGCTGGCTGCCGGCGGGCGCACCGAGAAAATGAAGTTTGGCCATCACGGCGCCAATCACCCCGTGCAGGATCTCGCCAGCGGGCGGGTATTGATCTCGAGTCAGAATCACGGCTTCGCGGTGGACGAGGCTTCGCTGCCGGGGAATGTCGAAGTGACCCACCGCTCGCTGTTCGATGGTTCGGTTCAGGGCATCGCTTTGTCCGGCCAGCCGGCGTTTGGTTTCCAGGGGCACCCGGAGGCGAGCCCAGGGCCGCACGATCTCCTGTTCCTGTTTGAGCGATTCATCGCTGACATGGATGAAGCGAAACGCGGTGCGGTGCACAGTACGCTCGCAGCGAGACAGTAAAACGACTAAAAATCAGTCGGATACAATCAAAAGTTAAAGTAAAAGTTTTCCATAGGCTGGCCTCAGGGCCACATCAGCAGAGCACCATGCCCAAACGCAGCGACATAGAAAGCATCTTGATTATCGGCGCTGGCCCCATTGTGATTGGCCAGGCGTGCGAGTTCGATTACTCCGGAACTCAGGCCTGCAAGGCACTTAAGGAAGAGGGCTACCGGGTCATACTGGTGAACTCGAATCCGGCGACGATCATGACGGATCCGGAAACGGCTGATGCCATTTACGTCGAGCCGGTTCACTGGCGCGCTGTTGAACAAATTATTGCTCGGGAACGGCCTGATGCATTGCTGCCGACCATGGGTGGCCAGACAGCGCTGAACTGTGCTCTCGACCTGGTTCGGGAAGGCGTCCTTGAGAAATACGGCGTCGAAATGATTGCCGCATCGCGCGATGCCATTGATATGGCTGAAGACCGCGAGCAATTTCGCCAGGCCATGACCGAGATTGGGCTGGAAACACCAAGGGCCGAAATCGCGCACACCTTGGATGAAGCGCTGGAGAAACAGGAAAGCATCGGCTTTCCGACCATTATCCGGCCATCCTTCACTATGGGCGGCAGCGGTGGCGGCATTGCCTACAACCGCGAAGAGTTTTCGCGAATTGTCGCGCACGGCCTGGAGTTGTCGCCAACCACCGAAGTACTGTTGGAAGAATCGGTACTTGGCTGGAAAGAGTTCGAGATGGAAGTGGTTCGCGACCGCGCGGACAACTGCATCATTGTCTGTTCTATAGAAAACTTCGACGCGATGGGCGTGCATACCGGTGATTCCATTACGGTTGCCCCGGCACAGACGCTGACTGACAAAGAATACCAGCGGATGCGTAATGCCGCGGTAGACGTGCTGCGCAAAATCGGTGTTGAAACCGGTGGCTCGAACGTTCAGTTTGCGCTGAACCCCGTTGACGGTCGTCTGCTCATTATCGAGATGAACCCACGCGTCTCCCGCTCGTCGGCGCTGGCGTCCAAAGCGACAGGCTTCCCGATTGCAAAAATCGCGGCGAAGCTGGCGGTCGGTTATACCCTGGACGAACTACAGAACGACATCACCGGCGGTGCAACTCCGGCCTCGTTCGAGCCGTCCATTGACTATGTAGTCACCAAGATTCCACGGTTTACGTTTGAGAAATTCCCGCGTGCCAATACGCGGCTGACTACGCAGATGAAGTCTGTCGGTGAAGTCATGTCGTTCGGGCGGACGTTTCAGGAGTCGTTGCAGAAGGCGTTGCGTGGGCTGGAAACCGGTGTCTGCGGACTGGATGAAAAGCTGCATACCTTAAAGGACCCGAACGACCTCGATGAACTTCGCCAGGAATTGCGCTTGCCGGGCGCTGATCGAATCTGGCTGATCGGCGACGCGATGCGACTCGGCATGGAGCTGGAGGAGATCGCCGAGATCAGCGGTATCGATCCCTGGTTCCTGGCCCAGATCGCGGATCTGGTACGCGAAGAGCAGGCATTTGCCGAGGTCGGCATTGATGGCGTCGATGAGGCATGGCTACGTCGCCTGAAACGCAAAGGCTTCTCCGACATGCGGCTGGCAAAACTCGCTGCCTGCCCGGAATCGCGAGTGCGTTCGAAGCGGCACGAATTCGGACTGCGGCCGGTATACAAGCGGGTCGATACCTGTGCAGCGGAGTTTGCGACGACCACGGCCTATCTGTACTCAACCTACGAAGAAGAGTGTGAAGCAGCGCCGACCGGGCGCGACAAAATCATGATTCTTGGCGGCGGCCCCAACCGTATCGGCCAGGGTATCGAATTCGACTATTGCTGTGTGCATGCTGCCTTGGCATTGAAGGAGTCGGGTTACGAAACCATCATGGTCAATTGCAACCCGGAAACCGTGTCCACTGATTACGACACGTCCGACAGGTTGTATTTCGAGTCACTGACGTTTGAAGACGTCATGGAAATTATCGACAAAGAACAGCCTAAAGGCGTGATCGTTCAATACGGCGGGCAGACGCCGTTGAAACTCGCGCGTGATCTTGAGGCCGCAGGTGCGCCAATCATTGGCACGTCCCCGGATTCAATCGATCTTGCTGAAGACCGGGAGCGCTTCTTGCGGCTTGTGAACGAGCTCAAATTGCGGCAGCCGCCAAATCGTACCGCACGAAATTACGATGAAGCGTTATTGATGGGCGCGGATGTCGGCTACCCATTGGTTGTCAGGCCGTCATACGTACTTGGCGGCCGTGCCATGGAAGTCGTCCATGGCACGGATGATCTGGCGGCGTACATGAAAGCGGCAATCGATGTGTCTAACGACAGCCCGGTGCTGCTCGATCGTTTTCTGGATCTGGCCACTGAGGTTGACGTCGACATTATTGCTGACGGCAACGATGTGTTGATCGGCGGCATCATGGAGCACATCGAACAGGCAGGCGTGCACTCTGGTGATTCCGGTTGTTCGCTGCCACCGTTCAGTCTGAGTGAAGAAATCCAGAACGAGTTGATTGCTCAGGTGATCAAACTTGCCAAAGGGCTGAACGTTATCGGCCTGATGAACACCCAGTTCGCAATTCAAAACAATGTTGTCTACTTGCTCGAAGTCAATCCGCGCGCTTCGCGAACCGTGCCGTTTGTGTCCAAGGCGACAGGGCTGCCGTTGGCCAAGATTGCTGCCCGCGTGATGGTTGGCGAGTCTTTGCGAGAGCAGGGCTATACCGAACAACGCAAGCCGGGCTTCTTCTCTGTGAAAGAAGCCGTCTTCCCGTTCATCAAGTTTCCCGGTGCCGACCCGATTCTGGGCCCAGAGATGAAATCTACCGGTGAAGTCATGGGCGTTGGCCGTTCGTTTGGCGAAGCCTATGCGAAAGCACAGTTGGCTTCAGGTGTGGTGTTGCCGCGCAAAGGACTGGCTCTAATCAGCGTGCGCGACCGCGACAAAGAAGGGGCGATAGAGCTCGCACAAATTCTCGAAGCCCACGGATTTGATATTGTAGCCACGCACGGCACAGCAAAAATGCTGGCAACTGCAGGCGTTCCTTGTCGGCGCGCCAATAAAGTTCGCGAAGGCCGGCCACATATCGTTGACATGATCAAGAATAATGAAATAGCGTTGATTGTTAATACAACGGAAGGAAAGCAGGCAATTCAGGAATCAGAATCTATCCGCGCTGAAGCAGTGCGGAAGAACGTTACCTATTACACTACGCTGGGCGCTGCGATCGCCACGTGCCGCGCGCTTGATCATCTCGATAACATTGAGGTCAATCGATTGCAGGATCTACACAGTGAGGTAGCAGCATGAACAAAGTACCGATGACCGTACGCGGTGCCGAGCTGCTGCGCGAAGAACTCAAGAAACTCAAATCGACCGACCGTCCGCAGGTAATTCAGGCGATTTCGGAAGCCAGGGCCCATGGTGATCTGAAAGAGAACGCTGAATACCATGCAGCCAAAGAGCAGCAAGGTTTCATCGAAGGCCGTATCAAAGAAATTGAGGGCAAGCTGTCCAATATTCAGATCATTGATGTCAAGACCATTGACGCCAAGGGACGGATCGTTTTCGGCTCGACTGTTGAATTGCTTGATGAAGAGTCAGGCGAGACCAAGGTGTACACGATCGTGGGGGAAGACGAGGCTGACATTAAAGTCGGCATGATCTCCTTTACTTCACCGATTGCCCGGGCATTGATTGGCAAGAATGAAGGCGATGAAGTTAGCTTCTCTGCACCAGGTGGCGAGAAGCATTACGAAGTGATCGCCGTTCGTTACGAATAGTTTGCCCAATTTCCGGGCAGCTTGATTTTCGGCTTTTTCTTGTTGCGCCGAAACAGCAGCGCGACGTTGCCGATGCGGGTTATGAGCTCGGCGGATCCGGACTCGCACAGTTGTTCAATGATCTGGTCGCGTTGCTGGCGATCGCCAATCCGAACTTTCACTTTAATGAGTTCGTGGTGATTGATCGTTGAATCAAACTCTTTCATCACCGCTTCGGAAAGGCCGGCATCGGCGACGGTAACAACGGGCTTCAGCGAGTGGCCAAGTCCGCGCAGGTATTTTTTTTGTGATTCGGAGATTTTCATGGGCGGCGATTGTAACAGCCTGCGAGGGCGGCCGGTGATAGTTGCCGCAGGAAATTTGTGAGCCGGCCGCGCGGCAGCTCGGGTTCCTGGCGAGCACGTCAGGAACGGGATCCTTACGTGCAGCGTGCGCGCCGCGAGGGCTGGCGCTCCCGGGCCGTGTTCAAGCTGGAGGAAATCCTGACCAAGGAAAAACTGCTGAAGCCAGGCATGCTGTGCGTGGACCTTGGCGCGGCACCTGGTGGCTGGAGCCAGTACGTGAGCGCCCGTAACACGGGCAAAGTAAGAATCGTGGCCGTCGACCTGCTGCCGATGGACAGTTTGCCGGATGTTGAGTTCGTGCAGGGCGACTTCACCGAGCCGGACGTGCTGGAACAAATGCTGGCCAGCCTCAATGGCGAGAAGGCAGACCTTGTAATGAGCGACATGGCACCCAATATCAGCGGCACCAAGGCCGTTGATCAGCCGCGCTCGATGTACCTGACAGAGCTGGCGCTGGATATGGCGCGACAGGTGCTAAGACGAGGCGGCAGCTTTGTTTGCAAGATGTTTCAGGGTGAGGGCAGCGATGCTTTCATCCTTGATGCAAGGCGGTCGTTCGGACGGGTAAAAGTGATGAAACCCGCTGCCTCCCGGGCCTCCAGTAGTGAGGTCTATCTGGTAGCGAGAAACTATCAACTGTAGTAGTGTCTAAGGCTTAGACGCAGTCTAAAACAGGTGCCGAAGGCGGCTGTGCGGAAGGCGAAAAGCTGTTTTCGGAGTGGTGCAAATACTGTGAACGACCTGACCAAGAACATCCTCGTATTCATTGTCATCATCGTGGTGCTGCTGTCAGTTGTGCAGGGCCTTACGGGTGCCAATGGTCAGCCGCCGGCGAAGGTTGATTACTCCGAATTTCTTCAGGAAGTTCGTAGTGGCAATGTGCAACGAGTCGAATTCAAAGGTGACCGAATCAATTTCGGCAATCGCGAACCGTTGACCAACTACACGATCAGCCCTGAAACCGACAACAACACCTTGATCGGGCTTCTTGAGCAAAACAACGTGCGGTTTACTGCCGAAGAGCCGGAGCAGCCCAGCATCATCGGCCAGCTGCTGATCAGCTCTTTCCCGATCCTGTTGCTGATTGGTGTCTGGATTTACTTCATGCGCCAGATGCAAGGTGGCGGCGGTGGCCGCGGCGCGATGTCATTTGGCAAGAGCAAAGCCCGGCTGTTGGGTGAAGACCAGGTTAGTGTGACCTTTGCCGATGTCGCAGGCGTCGAAGAAGCCAAAGAAGAGGTTTCCGAGATCGTCGAGTTCCTGCGGGACCCGAGCAAATTCCAGCGATTGGGCGGTAAGATTCCCAAGGGCGTGTTGATGGTCGGCCCGCCCGGAACCGGCAAGACATTGCTCGCCCGCGCTATCGCCGGCGAAGCCAAAGTGCCGTTCTTCACGATTTCCGGTTCGGACTTCGTGGAAATGTTCGTGGGCGTCGGTGCTTCCCGGGTTCGCGACATGTTTGAACAGGCGAAGAAGCAGGCACCGTGCATAATTTTCATTGACGAGCTGGATGCTGTCGGGCGACACCGCGGCGCCGGGCTTGGCGGCGGACACGACGAACGCGAACAAACGCTGAATCAGATGCTGGTTGAGATGGATGGCTTCGAAGGTAACGAGGGCATCATTGTGATCGCGGCGACCAACCGTCCGGACGTCCTTGACCCTGCGTTGCTGCGACCGGGTCGTTTCGACAGACAGGTCGTGGTGCCGTTGCCGGATATCCGCGGCCGGGAACTCATTCTGAAGGTGCACATGCGCAAAGTGCCGCTCGGCGACGATGTCGATGCCGCGGTCATTGGCCGCGGTACGCCAGGCTTCTCCGGCGCCGATCTTGCGAACCTGGTCAACGAAGCGGCGTTGTTTGCGGCGCGTTCGAACAAGCGGGTCGTCAGCATGGAGGAGTTCGAGAAGGCCAAAGACAAAATCATGATGGGTGCCGAACGCCGTTCGATGGTGATGAGTGAGAAAGAAAAGCTCAATACCGCGTACCACGAAGCTGGGCACGCCATCGTTGGCTACCTGGTTCCTGATCATGATCCGGTCCACAAGGTGACAATCATTCCGCGCGGCCGGGCTCTTGGCGTAACGATGTATTTGCCTGAAGAAGACAAGTACAGCATTTCCAAAGAACGGCTCGAGAGCTCGATATCGTCGTTGTTTGGCGGCCGCCTGGCCGAAGAGATGACCTTAGGGCCGAACGGTGTGACAACCGGCGCATCAAATGACATCGAACGGGCCACGGATATCGCTCGCAACATGGTTACCAAGTGGGGCTTGTCCGAAAAGCTTGGACCGCTGACTTACAGCGAAGACGATGGCGAAGTATTCCTTGGTCGGTCAGTGACGCAGCACAAGCAGGTCTCTGACGTCACCGTGCATACGATAGACGAAGAAGTGCGCGCTATCATTGATCGCAATTACGCGAGGGCGAAGCAGATCCTCGAAGACAATGTTGAAAAGCTGCACGTCATGGCGAAAGCGTTGATGAAGTACGAGACGATCGACTCAACGCAGATCAAAGCCATCATGGAAGGGCGAGAGCCGCAGCCACCTGAGGGTTGGGACGACACTGGTAGCACGCCACCACGCGGCACGCGCAGCAAGCGCGACAATAACGATGCTACGGGTACTATCGGCGAGCCCGCTACAGAAAACTAGCGCCCGATGTAAAGCCTTGTCGCGAGCGGTGATGCCTCACCGCTCGCGTTACTTCCGGCAGAACGCTGCATGCAACTAAACCTGGGTTCGCAAACACTCGACCTGTCGCGGCCGCTGGTCATGGGCATCCTCAACGTGACTGCCGATTCTTTTTCAGATTGTGGCCGATTTCTCCGTTTTGACGATGCCCGCCGGCAGGCGATGGCGATGGTCGAGGCTGGCGCTGATTTCATCGACGTAGGTGGTGAGTCGACCCGGCCGGGCGCTGCCGACGTTCCCGCCGAGGTCGAGATCGACCGGGTAGTGCCGGTTATCGACGCAGTGGCGAGCGAAACCGGGGCGCTGATTTCCATCGATACCAGCAAGGCAGAGGTCATGCGTGCCGCTGTGGCAGCCGGAGCCTGTCTGATTAACGATGTGTATGCGTTGCGGCGCGAAGGGGCGCTTGCGGCGGCGAGCCAGTTGCCAGCAGCCGTTTGCCTGATGCACATGCAGGGTACGCCGGCGACCATGCAGGCGGATCCTGTTTATGAGTCGCTGCCGGGCGATATTCTTGATTTCCTGAGCGAGCGCGTCGCCGCTTGTGAGGCCGCCGGGCTTGCACGTGATCGGCTGCTGCTTGACCCGGGTTTCGGCTTTGGCAAGACCGACCAGCACAATCTTTCAATACTACGGAGCCTGGGAGATTTTCGCGGTCTTGGCCTGCCACTGCTGGTTGGATTGTCGCGTAAGCGCACGCTGGGCAACCTCACAGGCCGCCAGCCTGACGAGCGACTGGCGGCCGGTCTGGCAGCCGCAGTCTTGGCTGTGGAGCGCGGGGCGCATATAGTGCGCACACACGACGTTGCCGCAACGGTCGACGCACTGCGGGTTGTCGCAGCCACCATGGCTGATTCGTGATCTGCAACTACTTCTAAAACAGAGGCCAGATGACTACCAAATACTTCGGAACAGACGGCGTTCGGGGCACCGTTGGGCGCGACCCAATGAGCGCCGATTTTGCCTTGCGGCTGGCCAGTGCGGCCGCGCAGGTATTGGTACCACCCGGCGGTACGGTGCTGATCGGCAAGGACACCCGCTTGTCAGGGTATATGTTTGAATCGGCACTGGAGGCCGGGTTCGTGGCGGCCGGCGCCAACGTATTGTTGCTCGGACCGCTGCCTACGCCCGGTATCGCATTCCTCACCCAGCAGTTCAATGCTGACCTCGGCGTTGTGATCAGCGCCTCGCACAACCCTTACTATGACAATGGCATCAAGTTCTTTGACGCGCAGGGCGGCAAACTCACTGACGAGGAACAGGCGGCCATTGAGCGCTACCTCGGACAACCAGCGATTACGCTTGAGTCACAAAAACTCGGTCGTGCCCGGCGAATCGATTCAGCGCGAATCCGCTATCAGGAATTCTGCGCATCCACGTTCCCGAAAGACCTGAGCCTTGACGGCATCAAGGTTGTCTTTGATGGCGCCAACGGTGCCGGCTACAAAGTGGGTCCGCGGACGCTGAATGAGTTGGGCGCTGACGTCATTCCAATTGGCTGCTCGCCGAACGGGCGGAATATCAATGACAGTTGCGGGTCGACCGAGCCGGGTTTGTTGCAACAAACGGTTCCGGCGGTAAAGGCCGATGTCGGCATCGCCCTGGATGGAGACGGCGACCGGGTGGTGATGGTCGATGAGGCGGGCAACCTCCTGGATGGCGACCAGCTGCTGTATATCATTGCGACCGATCGCAAGCAGCAAGGGAAGCTGCGCGGGCCCGTGGTCGGGACCGTAATGAGCAACCTGGGTCTGGAACATGCGCTCAAAAAGGCCGGCATAGAATTTCTGCGGGCCAAGGTGGGTGACCGTTACGTGCTTGAAGCCTTGCGCGAGACCGGTGGCATCATTGGTGGCGAAACCTCCGGTCATATGATTTGCCTGGACCAGACCACCACGGGCGATGGCCTGATCAGCGCCTTGCAGGTCCTGGCAATCATCAAGCGCAGCGGCAAGACGTTGGGCGAACTGGCGGCGGGCATGCCGAAATACCCGCAGATATTGCTCAATGTGCGGACGGACAAGCGCCTGGACCCGGCGACCTCCACGGCAATCAACGCCGCTGTCGGCCAGGCGGAAAAGGAGTTAAACGACTCAGGCCGGGTGGTGCTGCGTGCGTCCGGTACGGAGCCGGTCATCCGGGTCATGGTGGAGGGGCAGATCGAAGCCCAGGTGCGGACGCTGGCGGAGCGACTGGCCGCGGTGGTGGCTGAAACGGCCGCCTGATGGCGCTCGCGGGCGCGGATGCGCACTTCTGCGTTGATTTGCGCCTGACCGGCGGGTATCCTTGCGCGCCTTTT
This sequence comes from Woeseia oceani, assembly GCF_001677435.1. Lineage (GTDB taxonomy): Bacteria > Pseudomonadota > Gammaproteobacteria > Steroidobacterales > Woeseiaceae > Woeseia > Woeseia oceani. Next base: position 2,258,148 of record NZ_CP016268.1, on the reverse strand, counting down.
GAGCAGACCCAGATGCGGGGACAGTGATGCGCAACTTTCTGGTAGCGGGAAACTGGAAAATGAACGGCAGCCGAGCTGCCAACGCGGAGCTGTTGGGTGCGATTCGCGCCGGTGTCGAAGTTGGCTCCAGCGCAAAAATGCTGGTTTGTCCGCCGTTTCCGTATCTCACTGAGACGGTGGCGGCGCTGACAGGCAGCGGGATTGCTGTCGGTGGCCAGAATGTGTCGGAGCACGAGTCCGGCGCGTTTACGGGAGAAGTCTCGGCGGCCATGCTGCAGGACGTAGGTTGCAGCCACGTGATTGTCGGCCATTCAGAGCGGCGGGCATTGCTGGGCGAGACCAGCGAAACCGTGGCAGCCAAGTACGTTGCTGCGATATCGCAGGGACTGACGCCCGTTTTGTGCGTTGGCGAAACCTTGCAGGATCGCGAGGCAGGCCGCACTAACGCGGTGATTGACGCGCAGTTGAATGCGGTACTGGAGTTGGCCGGCGTATCAACGTTTGCCGGAGCTGTGGTGGCCTACGAGCCTGTTTGGGCGATAGGCACAGGTGAAACGGCAAGCCCGCAGCAGGCGCAGGAAGTGCACGCGCACATCCGGGGCCTTATTGCGGCGCAGGATGCGGGCGTGGCAGAACGTCTGCAAATCTTGTACGGCGGCAGTGTCAAAGGTGACAATGCGGCCGGCCTGTTCGCTATGCCGGACATAGACGGCGGCTTGATCGGCGGTGCATCGCTGAAGCCGGCGGATTTTTTGGCGATTGCTGAAGCAGCAAGCGCCTGTAATTGAGGTAACAATGACTACATTGCAAACAGCCGTCCTGATCGGTCATACGCTGATCGCGATACTCATCATCGTGCTGGTATTGATTCAGCGCGGCAAAGGCGCCGATGCAGGTGCTGCATTTGGCGGCGGCGCATCCGGCACGGTATTCGGAGCGCGCGGTTCCTCCAGCTTCTTCTCAAGAATGACGGCGGTACTGGCAACGGCATTTTTTGCCACCAGCCTTACGCTGGCTTATATGAGCAGCCAGCGGGCCGAGGCGCCGACCAGCCTTATCGAATCAGCGCCGATAGTCGACGAGGCAGCGGCACCTGGGGCCGATGAAGTGCCGGAGCTGCCGACACTGGATCCGGCCGATGAAGCGGCCGAGGACATGCCGTCGCTGGAGAGCAGTGACGACGCAGTCGATCCAGAGTAGCGGGTCAGGCACACTAACGAAACTAGCCGACGTGGTGGAATTGGTAGACACGCTGTCTTGAGGGGGCAGTAGCGAGAGCTGTGCCGGTTCGAGTCCGGCCGTCGGCACCAATTGAAAAAAAGGGCGATTTGCACCAGCAGATCGCTCTTTTTTTTGCCCGCCGCCAGTGCGCGTAAGACGCTTTTTGGAGAGCGGTGGTCAGCGATAACCATGGCAGTCACGGTTGAGTTGCCCGTCAGTAAAGTCGCAGGTCGTTACCAAGCGCGGTTCAATTGTGGCTTTCGTGCGCGAATGCAGTCGCCGCGTGCGCTGAGCTGGACGTGCACTGCTTGCGGGATTGTTAAATTTGCCGGGGCGATTCTGGTTTATTTCGGGCTATTAGTGTTTCTGAATCGAAAAGTAAGGAAAAAGTGTTAGCCGTACCGGGGTTAGGGGTATTAACAGCCTCCGACAGGCTGATACAATACCGCGGCTTAATTACCTGGGAACGGAGCAGCCATCAGGCTGCCGAGAACAATGCTTGAAAATTACCTGCCTGTTTTGATTTTTCTCGGTGTTGCAACCGGCATTGGCGTGCTTTTGCTTGCCCTCGGCTTTCTGTTCGGCGGTGGCGAGAAAGACGCGGAAAAGCTGTCGGCCTACGAATGCGGCTTCGAACCGTTTGAGGATTCGCGAACCAAGTTCGATGTGCGCTATTACCTGGTTGCCATCCTTTTTATTATTTTCGATCTCGAGATTGCGTTCCTGTTTCCCTGGGCGGTTTCGCTGGATACGGTCGGTGGATTCGGCTTGATCGCGATGGGGATATTCCTGGCGATTCTCGTGGTTGGCTTCGCGTACGAATGGAAGAAAGGGGCGCTTGAATGGGATTGAGTACCGCAGTCAAGGAACCCGTTCCTGCCGCTGCTACTGGCGGTGCCGAGCAGAGCCTGCAGAAAAAGGGCTTTGTCGTTACCAGTGTAGACAACGTGGTCAATTGGGCGCGCACCGGCTCGTTGTGGCCGATGACCTTCGGACTCGCCTGTTGCGCTGTCGAGATGATGCACGCCGGCGCTGCGCGTTACGATCTCGACCGTTTCGGTATCATATTCCGCCCCAGCCCGCGGCAGTCCGATGTCATGATCGTCGCCGGAACACTGGTCAATAAGATGGCGCCGGCTTTGCGCAAAGTTTACGACCAGATGCCGGAACCGCGCTGGGTATTGTCCATGGGTTCCTGTGCCAATGGCGGCGGTTACTACCATTATTCTTACGCTGTAGTTCGCGGTTGTGATCGCGTTGTGCCCGTCGATGTGTACGTGCCGGGTTGTCCGCCGACAGCTGAGGCCCTGGTGTACGGCCTGATTCAGCTGCAGAAAAAAATTCGCCGTACCAATACGATTGCCCGGTAAGACATCAATACAATGAACGACAAATACGAGACGTTGGCGGCTCGGATCGATGCTCGTTTTACGAGCAACGTGGTTCGTGTGCCGTCCACCTGCAGGGAACTCACCTACGAAGTTGAGCGCAACGCGTTGCTTGAAGTTGCCGAGGCAATTCGTGATGAGTTCGGCTTTGAACAACTGATCGATGTGTGCGGTGTCGACTACCTGACCTACGGAACGGCCGAGTGGGTGACAGAGCAGGCTACCGATTCAGGGTTCAGCCGCGGGGTTATGCGCGAGCCCGTGATCCTCGACGAGTCGGATGTCTTCGAACCCCGGCGTTTCGCCGTCGTCTATCACTTGTTGTCGATCCAGAACAATGCGCGGCTGCGGCTGCGGGTGTTTACTGGCGAAAACAACCCGCCGGTCATCAAGTCGGTCGTTCATATCTGGAATTCTGCCAACTGGTTCGAGCGGGAAGCGTTCGATATGTACGGCATTCTCTTCGAGGGCCACCCTGATCTGCGTCGTGTCCTTACCGACTACGGGTTCATTGGTCATCCGTTCCGCAAAGATTTTCCGTTGTCAGGCAATGTCGAAGTGCACTACGACGCCGAAAAGGGCCGGGTAGCGTATCAGCCGGTCAGTATCGAACCACGAACTTTGGTGCCCAAAGTGATCCGCGACGACAACCGTTACAACCCCGATATCAAGGACGTCGCGACCGATGGCTGAGATCCAGAATTTCACAATGAACTTCGGCCCGCAGCATCCGGCTGCGCACGGCGTTTTGCGCCTTGTGCTCGAGATGGACGGCGAAGTAATTCAGAAGGCTGACCCGCACGTCGGGCTGTTGCATCGCGGTACGGAGAAACTGGCTGAGTCGAAGCCCTACAACCAGAGCATCGGTTATATGGATCGTCTCGACTACGTATCGATGATGTGCAACGAGCACGGTTATGTGCAGGCGATCGAAAAATTGCTGGGTATCCAGGCGCCGGTGCGTGCGCAGTATATCCGGGTCATGTTCGATGAGATTACCCGCATGCTGAACCACTTGATGTGGCTGGGTGCGCACGGACTGGATATCGGTGCAATGACCGTGTTCCTTTATTGTTTCCGTGAACGCGAAGACCTGATGGACTGTTACGAAGCCGTGTCCGGTACACGTATGCATGCGACTTATTACCGACCAGGCGGTGTCTACCGTGATTTGCCGGACAGCATGCCAAAGTATCAAGCGTCCAAATGGCGTAAACAGAAGGACGTCGATCAGCTCAATGCGGCCCGCGACGGTTCCTTGCTCGACTTTATTGAAGCATTCGTCGAGAAGTTTCCCGCTTGCGTCGATCAATACGAAACCTTGCTGACCGACAACCGCATCTGGAAGCAGCGCACGGTCAATATCGGCGTGGTGAGTCCGGAACGCGCCTTGCAGTTGGGGTTCACGGGCCCGATGCTGCGCGGCTCAGGTATCGAGTGGGATCTTCGCAAGAAGCAACCGTACGCGGTTTACGACAAGATGGACTTCGACATCCCGGTCGGCGTGAACGGCGATTGCTACGACCGCTATCTGGTCCGGGTTGAAGAGATGCGCCAGTCCAATCGCATCATCAAACAATGCGTCGACTGGCTGCGCAACAATCCCGGCCCCGTGATGGTCGACGACCACAAGGTCGTCGCGCCGAAGCGTGTGGAGATGAAGGATGACATGGAGTCATTGATTCATCACTTCAAGTTGTTTACCGAAGGGTATTGTGTCCCGGCCGGTGAGGCCTACGCCGCGGTTGAGGCGCCAAAAGGTGAGTTTGGCGTTTACATGATTTCTGACGGTGCCAACAAGCCGTACCGAGTGAAAGTCAGGGCACCAGGCTTTGCACACATCGCGGCCATGTCCGAGATGGTCGAGGGCCATATGTTGGCTGACGTGGTTGCTGTCATAGGCACCCAGGATATCGTTTTTGGTGAGATTGACCGATGAAGAATTCGGAAGTGCTGTCGGCGCAAGTGCGTGAAGAGATTGAACGCTGGAAAGCGCGCTTTCCAGAGGATCGCAAACGTTCAGCCGTTATTGGGGCCTTGCATGCTGCACAGCATGAAAATGAAGGCTTTTTGACGACGGAAATTATGGACGCCGTTGGCGACTACCTCGATTTGCCGCCCATCCAGGTTTACGAAGTCGCGTCTTTCTATTCCATGTTCCAGACCAAACCGGTCGGGCGCCACAACGTCGCTATCTGTACCAACGTCTCCTGCATGTTGCGAGGCGGTGAAGAGTTGGTCGCCCATGCCGAGAAAAAGCTGGGCATCAAACTCGGCGAGAGTACTGCCGATGGTCGTATATACCTGAAGCGTGAAGAAGAGTGTCTCGCGGCCTGCTGCGGCGCTCCCATGATGATGGTGGATCACAAATACCACGAAAACCTGACAGTAGAGAAGGTTGACGAAATTCTGGACGGGCTGGACTGATGGTGTACGAACAAAATCTGGTCTGCTTCAAAACCTTTGGCTCGGAACAGTCATGGTCGCTTGCTACATACGAGCAGCACGATGGCTACCAAACCTGGCGCAAGGTACTGGCGGGCGAACTGACGCCTGAGCAGATTATCGAGGAAGTCAAAGCGTCCGGTCTGCGCGGCCGCGGTGGTGCCGGGTTCCCTACCGGTCTCAAGTGGAGCTTCATGCCACGAACCGCACCGGTACAGAAATACCTGGTGTGCAATTCGGACGAAAGTGAGCCGGGTACCTGTCACGACCGGGAAGTGTTGCGCAAGAATCCGCATGCGTTGATTGAAGGCATGGCAATTGCCGCCTACGCGATGGGCGCGACGGTTGCCTACAACTACATTCGCGGCGAGTTCATCGACGAGCCGGTGCCGCGCTTCGAAGCGGCTCTTGAAGAAGCTTATGCGGCCGGATTGCTGGGCAAGAACATCCAGGGTTCGGGTATCGATTTCGACCTGTACACATTTGTTGGCGCTGGCGCCTATATCTGTGGTGAAGAAACGGCGCTGATCGAATCGCTCGAAGGCAAGCAGGGCAAGCCGCGGTTCAAACCGCCGTTCCCGGCAAACTTCGGTTTGTACGGCAAGCCGACGACCATCAACAACACCCAGAGCCTTGCCAGTGTGCCGACGATTATGCGCAAGGGCGCCGCCTGGTTTGCGGCACTCGGCCCGGAGAAGTCAGGCGGGACAGCGCAGTTTTCAGTGTCCGGTCACGTTGCGAAGCCCGGCAATCTTGAGCTGCCGATGGGTATTCCGTTCAAAGACCTGCTCGAACTTTGCGGTGGCGTGTGGCAAGGCCGCAAGTTGAAAGCGGTTATCCCGGGCGGTTCGTCCGTGCCGGTCTTGCCGGCCGATATCATTATGGATTGCACAATGGACTACACGTCATTGCAGCAGGCCGGTTCGTCGTTTGGCACCGGTGCTGTCATGGTGATGGACGATACAACCTGCATGGTGCGGGTGTTGCGCCGGATTTCGCGGTTCTACATGGCCGAGTCCTGTGGCCAATGTACGCCGTGCCGCGAAGGTACTGGCTGGCTGTACCGTATGTTGACGCGAATTCTGGAAGGCGAGGGCCGTGAAGAGGACCTCGATCGCCTGGTCGCGGTAGCGAACAAGATTGAAGGGCATACCATTTGCGCACTGGGCGATGCCGCGGCCTGGCCCGTGCAGAGTTTCCTGCGACATTTTTATCACGAGTTCGAGTACATGGTGAAGAATCGGGGCCGCAGTATTGTTGACGGCGGCGCAGAGGTTGCGGCATGAGTGACGATACCGTAACCATAGAGGTCGATGGCAAGCCTGTTGAGGCTCGTAAAGGCCAGATGCTGATCGAAGTGACGGACGCTGCCGGGCAGTACGTTCCGCGCTTTTGTTATCACGAAAAACTGAGCGTCGCAGCCAATTGCCGCATGTGCCTCGTCGAAGTCGAGAAGGCACCGAAACCACTGCCGGCGTGTGCAACACCGGTCGGTGATGGGATGAAGGTATTCACCCGTTCGCCGAAAGCCATTGCGGCACAAAAAGCCACGATGGAATTCCTGCTGATCAATCACCCACTGGATTGCCCGATTTGTGATCAGGGCGGCGAGTGTGAGTTGCAGGACCTGGCCGTGGGCTACGGTCGTGACGTGTCGCGATATAACGATGGCAAACGGGTAGTCAAAGACAAAGATATCGGTCCACTGGTGTCAACGGACATGACACGCTGCATTCATTGCACTCGCTGCGTGCGTTTCGGTCAGGAGATCGAGGGTTTGCAGGAACTCGGCACAATCGGTCGTGGCGAGAACATGCAGATCAGCATGTACATCGAAAAGGCGGTTGATCACGAGCTGTCTGCCAACATCATTGACTTGTGCCCGGTAGGCGCACTCAATAACAAACCTTATCGCTACAGCGCTCGTGCCTGGGAAATGGTGCAGCGGCCGGCCGTGTCGCCACACGATTGCGTCGGCTCAAACATGTATGCGCACGTTTTGCGTGGCACGGTTAAACGTGTCGTGCCGCGCGAGAACGAACAGATTAATGAAACCTGGATATCTGATCGCGATCGCTTCAGCTACCAGGGCATCTACAGTGACGAACGCCTGAGCCGACCGCTGATGAAGGTCAACGGGGAATGGCAAAGTGTTGACTGGCAAGCCGCACTGGAAAAACTGGCCAATGTACTGAAGGCTGCGGACGGCGACAAAGTCGGTGTTTTGTCGGCCCCGACAGCAACGCTGGAAGAAAGCCATCTGCTCGCGCGTATTGCCGCGAAGTTGGGTAGCAACAATATTGATCATCGTTTGCAGCAACGTGATTTCTCGGATCAGGATAACGACCCGCTGATGCCCGGACTGGGCTGCAGCATTGCTGAGCTGGAATCCCGGGATGCCGTTCTTGTGGTGGGTTCGAATCTGCGTCGGGAAGCGCCGATACTGGCCCACAGGGTACGCAAGGCGGCATTGGCCGGCGCGCAAGTGGCGTTTATCAACAACGGTCGCCATGAATACTTTTTCCCCATTGCGCAGTACCTGGAGTCACAGTCGCTGGTTGCAGAACTGGCAGGTGTCGCGGTTGCGCTGAGTACGGCGGGTTCTTTACCGGAACCGGTACGCGATCTTTGCAAAGGCGTGCAGGCGACCGCTGAACAGGAGCAGATCGCGAGTATGCTGCGCGATGCTAAAGCGGGGCATGTGCTGTTGGGCAATGTTGCCGGACATCATCCTGCATTCGCTGCATTGAGAGCATTGGCAGCTGCGATCGCATCGCTTGCCGAGGTTGGTTTCGGCCGACTAAGCGACGGGCCGAACTCCGCCGGCGCGTCTCTTGCCGGCGTGTTGCCGCATCGTAAACTGGGCGGCGAAGCGCGTGCCGCGGGTGGGCTGAATGTTGCTGACATGCTCGACGCGGATCTGGATGCATTGTTATTGCACGGTATTGAACCCGACAAGGACTTTGCCGACAGTGATTCACTGGCGAAGATCGCCGCACAAAATTTTGTCGCTGCACTGACCTGTTATGACACGCCAGCGCTGCGACAGTCAGCCGACCTGATGTTACCGATAGGCAGCTTCGCCGAATCGGCAGGTACGTTCGTCAATTGCGAAGGTCGCTGGCAGAGTTTCGCCGGCATGGCCAACCCCGTGGCCGAAGCCCGGCCGGCGTGGAAGGTGTTGCGGGTACTCGGCAATCTTCTGAACGTCGATGATTGCGATTACGAATCCAGTGAAGATGTCTTGAACGAGATACGCGGCGCAGTAGCCGAATCTCCGCCAGCACCGCAATACGAAGGTAGCCGTGTACTACCAGGCGTCAATGGCGCCGATAAAGCAGCTGCGGAACTCGATGTGCCGATGTACGCAACGGATAGTCTCGTCCGTCGCGCCACCGCGTTGCAGTTAACGGCAGAGGCGCGCCGCAACGGTGGAGGAAACGCAGCATGAGCGGTTTGATTCCTCAGTTTGTGGTTGATATCTGGGACAGTCTGCCACCGATGCTGCAGTACCTGACCATCACCACCAGCCAGATCCTGGCTGTTACGATCTGTGTCATTCTTACCGTTGCGTTTACTACCTATTTTGAACGCAAAGTCATCGGCTACATGCAGGGTCGCATCGGTCCTAATCGCGTCGGGCCTTACGGCCTGCTGCAACCGTTCGCTGATGTCATCAAATTGCTCATCAAGGAAGTGGTCATTCCGACCCGTTCGAATCGCTTCCTGTTCGTGATTGCACCGCTGTTGTCGATCATTCCGGCGCTGGCAACCTGGGCAGTTGTGCCGCTGAATGACTCGTTCGTGATTGCCGATATCAACGCAGGGCTCCTGTACGTGTTGGCACTGACCTCTATCGGTGTGTATGGCGTGATACTGGCTGGTTGGGCGACTAACTCCAAGTACGCTTTTCTCGGTGCAATGCGCTCAGCGGCGCAGATTGTCGCGTACGAAATAGCCATGGGCTTTGCCCTGGTCGGCGTGCTGATGGCGGCCGGCAGTTTGAATCTGGGCGACATCGTCCGGGCTCAATCAGGTGGTTTCAGCCAATGGTTCCTGTTGCCGTTGTTGCCCTTGTTTCTGGTCTACTTCATTTCGGGCGTAGCAGAGACCAACCGCGCGCCGTTCGACGTGGCCGAAGGTGAATCGGAAATCGTGGCCGGCTTTCACGTGGAGTACTCGGGCGTGGCTTTCGCCGTGTTCTTCCTCGCTGAGTACGCCAACATGGTGCTGATATCAGCACTTACGGCGATCTTTTTCCTCGGCGGCTGGGCGTCGCCGTTCGAAGGCTGGACATTCCTTGGGGAAGACAGCCTGTTGCGAGCGGGCAGCTTCTTCTGGTTGGCGGCCAAGATCGCCTTCTTCATTTTCGTCTTCTTTTGGTTCCGCGCAACGTTTCCGCGTTATCGCTACGACCAAATCATGCGCCTGGGGTGGAAGGTATTCATTCCGGTGACAATTCTCTGGATCGCGGTTGAAGGCTTCATGTCCTGGATGCACTGGGGTCCATGGGCAAGGTTGGCAGGTTAATTTGATGGACAGGTTTGTAAGCTACTTCAAAACGTTTTCGCTGTGGGAGCTATGGCAGGGCCTCAGCGTAACCTTCCGCAATTTCTTCCGTAAGCCGGTAACGGTCTACTATCCGGAAGAAAAGACGCCGCAATCGTCACGCTTCCGTGGCCTGCACGCGCTGCGACGTTATCCGAACGGTGAGGAACGGTGTATCGCCTGCAAACTGTGTGAAGCTGTTTGCCCGGCGCTGGCGATCACTATCGATTCCACCGTTGGTGAAGACGGAACCCGCCGTACCGCGCGTTACGACATCGATTTGTTCAAGTGCATTTACTGTGGATTTTGCGAAGAAGCGTGCCCAGTCGATGCAATTGTTGAAACCAGGCTGCACGAATATCACATGGAAACGCCCGGTGAAAATATCATGACCAAAGACAAGTTATTGGCGGTTGGTGACAAGTACGAAGCCATGATCTCGGCTGACAAAGCCGCCGATGCCAAGTATCGCTAAGGGGCAATAAGAACGTGTTTCACGCAATCCTCTTTTACTCCTTTGCCGCGGTCTTGATCGGCGCTGCATTGGGTGTGATTTTTTCCAGGAACCCGGTACACGCAGTGATGTTCCTCGTGCTGGCATTCTTTCAGAGTTCGGTACTCTGGTTGTTGGCGGAAGCGGAATTCCTGGCGATCGTATTGATCCTGGTCTACGTCGGCGCGGTCATGGTGCTGTTCCTGTTCGTCGTGATGATGCTGGACATCAACGTCGAAGAAGCCCGCGACGGGTTCACCCGTTATCGCTGGTTTGGCCTCGGTATCGCGATGCTGATGATTATCGAGCTGATGCAGCTGATCTGGTTGCGTGGCAGTGACGTGATGAGCGGTACAGGCTTCGCAGCGACTCCGGAAGGCTACAGCAATACCAAGGCGCTGGGTGCTGTGCTCTATACCGAACACGTGTACGCATTCGAACTTGCTGCTGTGATTCTGCTTTTGGCAATTATCGCTGCGATCACGCTTACGATGCGCAAACGACCGGGCCTCAAGATGCAGAACATCTCCAGGCAGGTTGCGGTGAAATCCAAAGACCGGGTACGAGTTGTAAAAATGGATTCGGAGAAGTCGCAATGATTGGTTTGCAGCACTACCTGACCATGTCGGCGATACTGTTTGCGCTTAGCGTCGCCGGAATATTTATCAATCGACGCAATCTGATTCTCTTGCTGATGTGCATTGAACTCATGCTGCTGTCAGTTAACTTTAACTTCGTCGCGTTCAGTCGATATCTGGGCGACGAAACCGGGCAGGTGTTCGTGTTCTTCATTCTTACTGTGGCTGCAGCTGAAGCCGCAATTGGTCTCGCCATTCTTGTGGTGCTGTTCCGTAATCGACGCTCCATCAATGTCCAGGAGCTGGACACCATGAAAGGCTGACGGGCAATGCACAGTATTCATCTGACAATAGTTCTGGCCCCGTTGTTTGCGGCCATTATCGCTGGCTTGTTCGGCCACAAGGTCGGCAGAGCGGGTGCTCATTGGGTCACGATACTCGGCGTCGGCCTGTCCTGTGTTTTATCCCTCCTGGTTCTGAAACACCTATATTGGGATGGCGGTCAGGCTGACAATTACAGCCTCTATACCTGGGCGGTAACCGACGGTCTGCGCATGGAAGTTGGCTTCCTCGTTGATCGCCTGACAGCATTGATGATGGTTGTCGTGACCTTTGTATCGTTAATGGTGCATATCTACACCATCGGCTATATGCATGACGACCCTGGCTACCAGCGCTTTTTTAGCTACATCTCGCTGTTTACGTTTGCGATGTTGATGCTGGTCATGTCCAACAACTTCCTGCAACTGTTCTTTGGTTGGGAAGCGGTGGGCCTCGTGTCGTACTTGCTGATTGGCTTCTGGTACAAGCGTGAGACCGCCATATTCGCTAACCTGAAGGCGTTCCTGGTGAACCGAGTGGGTGACTTCGGTTTCATCCTGGGTATTGCCGGTGTGGTGATGTTCACCAACTCGCTGGATTACGCAACGGTCTTTGCTCAGGCCGACAACATTGCGGCACAACAGGTAGAAGTGTTCGGTGGCAGTCCATGGAATGCAATGACCTTGATTTGCATTCTGTTGTTCATCGGCGCGATGGGTAAGTCTGCGCAAGCGCCGCTGCATGTCTGGCTACCGGATTCAATGGAAGGCCCGACACCTATCTCCGCACTGATCCATGCGGCAACCATGGTGACCGCAGGTATTTTCATGGTGGCGAGGATGTCACCGCTGTTCGAGTTGTCGGAAACCGCATTGGCGGTGGTGCTGGTCATCGGCTCATTTACGGCTTTCTTCATGGGCCTGCTGGGTATCGTGCAGAACGACATCAAACGGGTCGTCGCGTACTCGACCTTGTCGCAACTGGGGTACATGACAGTGGCCTTGGGTGTTTCGGCCTACGGCGCTGCGATATTCCACCTGATGACACACGCGTTCTTCAAGGCTTTGTTGTTCCTGGGCGCCGGCTCGGTGATTATTGCAATGCATCACGAGCAGGACATTCGCAAGATGGGTGGCCTGAAGAAATACATGCCGATCACTTACTGGACCGCATTGATCGGTTCCCTGGCTTTGATCGGTTTTCCCGGCAGTGCGGGCTTTTTCTCAAAAGACGCATTGATCGAGGCGGTGAAGGATTCCCACTGGCACGGCCAGGGCGCAATTTACTGGATTGCCTACCTGAGCGTATTGCTGGGGGTGTTCGTAACCGCGTTGTATTCCTTCCGCATGTTTTTCATGGTCTTCCACGGCAAAGAACGCATGGATGCAAAGACCAAATCGCATCTGCATGAAACGCCGGCAGTGGTTACCGTGCCATTAATTCTGCTGGCCATACCATCAGCAGTAATTGGCTGGTTTGCCATTGAGCCGGTGCTTTTTGGCGGCTTCTTCGGCGATGCCATTGTTGTCGGCTCAGCCCACGATGTTCTGGCCCATCTGGGGGAAAGCTTCCACGGCAGCTGGGCGTTCATTCTGCATGCCATGCAAGGGCCGGCGGTTTACCTGGCTGCGGCCGGGGTTGGCACTGCCTGGTTCCTGTGGCTCAAGCGGCCCGACATTCCTGCGGCGCTGAAAGAACGCTTTTCCGGTTTGTACAACCTGCTGGACCGCAAATACTACTTTGACGAATTGTGGATCAAGGGTTTTGCGGGCGGCGGACGTGCACTGGGCGCATTCCTGTCTGCCAAGGGCGATGCCCTGGTCATTGACGGACTGTTGGTCAATGGCACTGCCAATAGCGTGCGGCGCCTGTCAGGCGTCCTGCGGCATTTGCAGACCGGTTATCTCTACCATTACGCGTTTGCCATGATCATTGCGTTGACGATGTTCCTGGGTTGGCTGTTATGGCTGCAGTAAGCGACGTGATTGAACAAGAACAAGACCCGCGACAGCGGCTCCGCGAACAACGAGTCTGACGCATGGATTTATCGCACAACATTCTGAGCATACTTATCTGGTTGCCAATTCTCGGCGGAATCGCCGTATTGGCGGCCGGCGATGATGGTGATGCCGACAGCGCCCGTGCTGGCGGCATGCGCATGCTGTCTCTGGGAGTGTCAGTTCTGACGTTCTTGTTGAGTTTGTTCTTGTACAAGAGCTTCGACAACGGCACCGCCGCAATGCAGTTCGTCGAACGCGTACCCTGGATCGCAGCATTCAATGTCGAGTACTACCTCGGTGTTGACGGCATTTCGGCACCGCTGATTTTGCTGACTACGTTCATTACGCCACTGGTCATCATAGCCGGCTGGAACAACATCAAGCAGCGCCCGGCGCAATACTTTGCGGCGTTCCTGATTCTTGAAGGCTTGATGATTGCTGTGTTCTGCGCACTTGATGCCGTGTTGTTCTATGTAATGTGGGAAGCCATGTTGGTGCCGATGTTCCTCATTATCGGTGTCTGGGGTGGCGAGCGACGCGTGTACGCGACGATGAAGTTCTTCCTGTACACATTCCTTGGATCGGTATTGATGCTGGTTGCCTTCATCTATTTGTACGGCAAGACCGGCGACTTCAATTTCTTCTCATTCATGGAAGTGCCGTTGTCCATGACCGAGCAGAAGCTGATTTTCATCGCGTTCCTGTTGGCCTTTGCCGTTAAGGTGCCAATGTGGCCCGTGCATACGTGGTTGCCGGATGCGCACGTTGAAGCGCCGACAGGCGGCTCGGTCATTCTTGCCGCAATCATGTTGAAAATGGGCGGCTACGGTTTTGTTCGCTTGTCGTTGCCAATGCTTCCCGACGGCAGTCAGTACTTTGCGGGTCTGATGATCGCGCTGTCGCTGATAGCGGTGGTTTACATCGGCATGGTTGCGCTGATGCAAAAGGACATGAAGAAGCTCATCGCTTATTCGTCGATCGCGCACATGGGCTTTGTCACACTGGGCTTTTTCCTGATGTGGGGAATCGGCGAGGGCAATGGCGCCGGGCTCGGCATCACTGGCGGCATGGTCCAGATGGTGTCGCACGGGCTTATATCGGGTGCCATGTTCCTTTGTGTTGGCGTTCTCTATGACCGCGTCCACAGTAGACAAATTGCGGACTACGGCGGTGTGGCCAATACAATGCCAATATTTGCCGCGTTTTTTGTTTTGTTCGCCATGGCGAATGCGGGCTTGCCAGGTACCTCCGGCTTTGTCGGCGAGTTCATGGTAATTATCGCCAGCTTCAAGGCCAGTTTCTGGTATGCCTTCTTCGCTGCGATGACTCTGATTCTTGGCGCTGCCTACACCTTGTGGATGATCAAGCGGGTCGTCTACGGGGAAGTTGCGAACAAGCAAGTAGCGGAGCTTACGGATCTGAATCAGCGCGAGTTCGTTGTCCTCGGCATCCTCGCGGTTATGGTTTTGCTCGTTGGTCTTTGGCCAGCTCCTTTGGTTGACATGATGACAGTGACTGTCGATCAACTCATTCAGCACATCAGCCAGTCCAAACTGGCAGCTTTGTAAGGTTCAAGACGAATGCGAGTTACTGATTTCATGCCTGCGGCACCGGAGATGGTCCTCCTCGGATTGATCTGTGCTGTATTGCTGATCGATCTGATGGTGCGTGATGAGAATCGCGTCGTAACTTTCTGGCTCAGTATTGCAGCGCTTGTGGTGACGGCGCTCACGTTGCTTGCAACGGCGCCTGAGGGACGGCTCATTACCTTCGACGGTAGTTATGTCAGCGATGGCCTGTCGCAGTTGCTGAAGCTGATGTCGGTCGGTGTAGTGGCTGTAGGCTTCCTCTATTCACGTGACTATCTCAAACAGAATGACTTGCTGCGTGGCGAGTTCTTCTTGCTCGGCTTGTTCGGTTTGCTTGGCATCATGGTGATGATTTCGGCCAACAGTCTGCTCACCATGTACCTGGGGCTGGAAACGTTGTCGTTGTCGCTGTACGCGCTGGTGGCGTTCGAACGCAATTCCGCGACAGCGGCAGAATCGGCAATGAAGTATTTCGTACTCGGTGCGATTGCGTCTGGCGCATTGCTGTACGGCATTTCCTGGGTCTACGGTATTACCGGCAGTATCCAGTTCGACGAGATTGCTGCCGTTCTGCAAGCACGTCCTGAACTTAATGACGTGCCTTTGTGGTTTGGGCTTGCGTTCTTGATTGTGGGTATTGCTTTCAAATTCGGCGCAGTTCCGTTCCACATGTGGTTGCCGGACGTTTATCAAGGGGCCCGTTCACCGGTGACGCTGTACATTGCGTCCGCACCGAAGCTGGCAGCTCTTGCACTGACTTTGAGAATTCTGGTCGACGGACTCGGCGATATCCACGCGGTATGGCAGGGCATGTTAATGGTCACCGGTGTGTTGTCACTGGTTATCGGCAACGTCGTGGCTATCGCCCAGACCAACATCAAACGTATGCTGGGTTACTCGGCCATCGCGCACGTCGGTTTTATTCTGTTGGCGATATTCACCGGCTCAGCAGAAGGCTATGGAGCTGCTGTTTTCTATACAGTGACTTACGTAATTATGGCGGCAGGCACTTTCGGCATGGTGATTTTGCTCAGCCGGCAAGGTTTTGAGGCAGATTCCATCAGCGATTTCAAAGGCCTGAATGCCCGCAGCCCGTGGTTTGCCCTGATGATGCTGTTCTTCATGTTTGGTCTGGCAGGAGTACCGCCGTGGGTCGGTTTCTTCGCCAAGGTGAACGTGATCAGTGCCGTGGTCAATGCAGGTTTCGCAGGCTACGCGGTATTGATGGTCTTGGCCTCGGTCGTCGGCGCTTTCTACTACCTGCGCGTGATCTGGTACATGTACTTCGACAAGCCCGCGGATCGTTCAGTGTTTCAGGCGGGCAGGGACACACGATTCATGCTCAGCCTGAACGGCGTGGCTGTTCTGGTATTGGGAATTGTGCCGGGTTGGCTATTGAAATTGTGCCTGGACGTAATGGGGTGACACTTCGTCGGCTATTATTGCAATAACGGGTTGTAATCATCAGACGACGTTTGTATGATCCCGTCCCTACTGATGCGGGGTGGAGCAGTCTGGCAGCTCGTCGGGCTCATAACCCGAAGGTCGCAGGTTCAAATCCTGCCCCCGCTACCAAAAACGAAGAAAGCCGGTCCCTGTGGGTCCGGCTTTTTTGTGTTCTTGCGGACAGGATTTGTCTGCGAAGGGTTCTGAGCGAATTTGGGTTGAGTCACTGAAGATCAATCCGCGCCGGGCGGGAAGGGACGTTGTCAGCTTGGGCGGGCGGATTGGGTTCAAATCCTGCCCCCGCTACCAAAACGAAGAAAGCCGGTCCCTGTAGGTCCGGCTTTTTTTTGCTCTTGCGGACAGGATCTGTCTGCGAAGGGTTCAGAGCGATTTTGGGTTGAGTCACTGAAGATCAATCCGCGCCGGGCCGGAAGGGACGTTGTCAGCATGGGCGGGCGGATTGGGTTCAAATCCTGCCCCCGCTACCAAAAACGAAGAAAGCCGGTCCCTGTGGGTCCGGCTTTTTTTTGCTCTTGCGGACAGGATTTGTCTGCGAAGGGTTCTGAGCGATTTTGGGTTGAGTCACTGAAGATCAATCCGCGCCGGGCGGGAGGGGACGTTTTCAGTTTGGGCGGGCGGATTGGGTTCAAATCCTGCCCCCGCTACCAAAAACGAAGAAAGCCGGTCCCTGTGGGTCCGGCTTTTTTTTTGCTCTTGCGGACAGGATTTGTCTGCGAAGGGTTCTGAGCGAATTTGGGTTGAGTCACTGAAGATCAACCCGCTGACGGCGACCATTACTCGGTTCATTTTTCACCTGGGACAGAGCTGGAGCCAGTTAGGTCTCATGCTATGGTTCGTGGGGGTTGCCAAGGGCCGGTTGTCGCGTCGGCAATGTACTCTGGGACTGGCCCGCGGGAGAGTGTATGAGTAACCGACTGAGCTTCTGGCTGAACCGCTTGGGCGAACGCTTGTGGGTGCGACCACTGGTGTTTTGTATCTTGTCCGTTGGCGGCGCTTTTCTGGCGAAAATTGCCGATCGCCTGGTAATCGGCGATGTCGTGCCCGATATTTCGCCGGATTCGATCGAAACGTTGTTATCGATCGTCGCGTCCAGCATGTTGGTCATCGCAACTTTCGCCGTCGCATCAATGGTTTCGGCCTATGCCTCGGCCGGCAGTGTCGGAACTCCGCGGTCATTTCCTTTGATTGTGTCCGACGACGTCTCGAAGAATGCGCTCTCGGTGTTTATCGGAGCGTTCATATTCAGCATTGTTGCGCTGGTGGCTTTGAAAAACAGCTACTACCAAAACGCCGGTCATTTCGCCTTGTTTGTGTTGACCCTCGGCGTATTCGCCTGGGTTGTGCTCACGTTCGTTCGCTGGGTAGACAGAATTGCCCGGCTGGGGCGACTCGGAACCACGGTCGACAAAGTTGAAAGCGCAGCATCCGGAGCACTGCAGGCGCGGCGCCGTAGTCCGAGTATGGGGGCGGTTGCTCTGACGAACTCAACACCTGCAGGCAGGCCGGTTTTCGCCAGCAAAATTGGCTACGTACAACACATCGACGTTGGCGCATTGCAGCGTTGTGCGGAGAAATGGAGCCTGCAAGTTGCGGTTGCGACATTGCCCGGCACCTTGATAACACCCGACAAACCGATTGTGTATGTATTCGATGAGGAGTCCGACGCCGATGAGTTCGACGAATCGGTATTGGTGGCACCGTTTCAGATTGGCGACGACCGGGTTTACGAGGGCGACCCGAGGTTCGGACTGATCGCGCTTTCGGAGATAGCCAGTCGGGCGCTGTCGCCTGCGGTCAACGACCCTGGAACCGCGATTGATGTCATCGGCACCCTGATCAGGCTGTTCGCAGCGTGGAGTGCGCCTCTGGATGACGACGAGTCAAGCAAGGAGATTCGTTTCGACCGGGTACATGTGCCGTTGTTATCAGTGCGCGATTTGTTTGACGATACGTTCGCATCGATCGCCCGTGATGGGGCCGGCTTGGTCGAAGTGCAAATCCGGTTGCAGAAAGCTCTGCGTGCACTTGCCGCCATGGGCGACGATGAAATGGCATTGGCGGCGACCGAAATCTCGCGGTTGGCTTTGGAACGGGCGAAAACCACTCTCACCCTGCAGCACGATATCGATCTGGTTACGGCGCAGGCAGAGTGGTCCGCAGAGCAGTGCTGAAGTTATGATGCTGCGCGCGGGGCGACTACCACTTCATTCATACTGCGTTGTTGACTATCGTTGTCCGTTGGAGCGTCACTTGCGCCAGAGCCCACTTCGTCAAGGACAGGCATGAACAGCGGATTCGTCAGAGTTATCAACAGACGCGAAGTGCTGTCATTGGCCTTCGGTGCCATGGTTGGCTGGTCCTGGGTGGCGTTGAGCGGCGTCTGGGTCAACAACGCGGGTCCTGCCGGTGCCGTGACTGCGTTTTTGCTCGGCGGTACCGCGGTGATCCTGGTTGGCCTGACATACGCAGAGCTCGCGTCGGCGATGCCGCTGGTTGGTGGGGAGCACGCGTATTCGAAACGGGCGCTGGGCAAGACCGCATCGTTCGTGTGCACATGGGCCATCTTGCTCGGCTACGTGTCAGTAGTCGCATTCGAAGCTGTTGCTCTACCCACCGTACTCGAATACCTCATTCCCGGATTCAGCCAGGGTTATCTGTGGACTGTGGCGGAGTGGGAGGTAAACGCCAGCTGGGTTGCGACCGGGTCATTGCCGGCGATCTCAATGGTAGTACTCAATTGCATTGGAATTCGCACGGCGGCCAAACTGCAGGTTCTGGTGGTCGTAATCATTCTGCTGATTGGTGTGGCGCTGTTCTGCGGCGCCGCGGTGTACGGAGACGTCGGCAACGTTGCGCCGGGCTTCGTCGGCGGTATGGCTGGCATGGCTTCTGTCCTGGTGATGGTGCCATTCATGTTCGTGGGTTTCGACGTCATTCCGCAGTCCGCGGAGGAGGTCAATGTGCCGTTCGCGGATATAGGTCGTCTGCTGGTGGTATCCATCGTTATGGCGGTCCTCTGGTACGCCGCAGTGATCGGGGCGGTGGCGCTGGGCTTGCCCGCGGCACGCCGTTCCGAAGCAACATTGCCAACCGCGGAGGCAGCGACCGCATTGTTTGGCGGTGAATGGGCGGGGCAGTTACTTGTGATCGGCGGTATCGCCGGGATCATCACCAGCTGGAACGCGTTCCTGATTGGTGGCAGTCGCGCGCTGTATGCCCTGGCAGCCGCCGGGCAGGCGCCTGCGGTATTCGGGGTTTTGCACCCAAAATACCGGACACCGCACCGCGCGATCATGCTGGTCGGCGGTTTTGCGATCATAGCGCCCCTGTTTGGCCGCCCGGCCATGGTCTGGCTGGTTGATGCCGGCGGGCTGGGGATCGTTACCGCTTATGCCATGGTTGCTTTGTCATTTCTGGTTTTGCGCAAGCGAGAGCCGGATATGCAACGACCGTACCGCGTGGGCTGCGGCAGGCTGGTCGGCTCGGCAGCTCTGTTGCTGTCAGTCGGGCTGGCGTCGTTGTATCTGCCGTGGAGCCCGGCCGCGCTGATCTGGCCCCAGGAGTGGGCCATCGTCATTTTCTGGTGCTTGCTGGGAGCGCTCTTTTTCTGGGTAACACGCAGGGCCGGCAGCTGATACGGCGCTATGCCGGTGTGTGCGGGCGGCGCGCACGGCGGGTCGCCGTGTCCGGTGCGGACATAGCCTATGTGGGATCACTGCCGTGCCCGTACAGCGATTGCCTGTGATTGTCGCCAGCGTGGTCGCACGCGAACCTGCGGCCGTGATTGCGCGGCGCGCCCGAATTGCCTATAATCGCGCGCCTGCGGGTGGTCGGCTTTGCACTACGGACGATTGTCTTGGAATGCGAACTTGCCTCCGCTACCAGCTACTTGGTAGACGAAGAAACCCCGCTATGGGGTTTTTTGTTGCCCGGTGACAGTGGCTCGGGCTCGGACCGAGGGTATGACGAATGGGCCGAAGGCCCATTTTTTGTTTAGGAAATATGTTTAAAAAACAGGCGTTTATGAGGCTTTCAAGATGACCAGTGAGGAGCTCGCCCGGTTGCTGGAGCCTGCTATTGAAGGTCTGGGTTATGAATTGTGCGATCTGGAGGCCAAACTCGGCGGCCGTGACGGCGTGCTGCGGATTTTCATCGACAAGCCAGACGGCATCGTGCTGGAGGATTGCGAGAAAGTCAGCCGGCAGATCAGCGCTATTCTCGACGTAGAAGACCCGCTGCCCGGGCAGTACGCTCTGGAAGTGTCTTCGCCGGGCCTGGATCGGCGGTTGTCGAAACCCGCACATTTTGAACGCTTTTTGGGTGAAGTTGTAAAGATCAAACTGCGTATGCCGCTGGATGGGCGACGCAATTATCGCGGCACACTGGTGGCCGCGAACGAAGAGAACATAGAGGTTGAGGTCGACGGACAAGCTCATAGCTTGCCGATCAAGACCATTGAGTTGGCCCGACTGGTGCCATCGCTTTGATAGCGATGATTGCCGCATGGACTAGGTAGAGATTATGAGTAAAGAAATTCTGATGGTGGTGGATGCCGTCTCTAACGAGAAAGGCGTCGACAAAGACATCATCTTCGAAGCTATCGAAGCGGCTCTCGCATCGGCGACGAGGCGTCGCAATGGCGACGACATTGACGTACGGGTAACGATCGATCGTGAGACTGGCGATTACGAGACGTTCCGACGCTGGTTGGTATTTGAAGACGAATCCACTGAGCTCGAATTTCCTGATCGCGAACTGCGGATGATCGATGCGGTTGATATCGATCCTGATGCACAACCAGGTGGCTACGTCGAAGTGCCTATGGAGTCGGTCGATTTCGGGCGCATCGCGGCGCAAACAGCGAAACAGGTCATCGTGCAGAAAGTCCGTGAAGCGGAACGCGAGCAGGTTGTCGAGGAATACAAAGAACGCGTCGGCGAGATGCTGTCGGGTCTGGTTAAGCGTGTTGACCGCAACGGTGTTTACATCGACCTGGGCGGTAATGCGGAAGGTTTTGTTTCGCGTGACCAAATGGTGCCGCGTGAGCCGGTTCGTCCGCAAGATCGCATGAAAGCATTGCTGACAGAAGTGCGTTCGGAGCCACGGGGCCCGCAGTTGTTCATGACCCGTACTTCGCCGGAATTTCTGGTTGAACTGTTCAAGATTGAGGTCCCCGAAGTCGGGCAGGGGTTGATCGAGATTTTGGGTGCTGCTCGTGATCCGGGATTGCGCGCCAAGATCGCTGTGAAGAGCAACGATTCACGGATCGATCCGGTCGGCGCTTGCGTGGGCATGCGTGGTTCGCGCGTCCAGGCCGTTTCCAATGAGTTAGCCGGTGAACGAGTCGACATCATTCTCTGGAACGAAAACATGGCGCAGTACGTCGTCAATGCAATGTCGCCAGCTGAAGTTGTGTCCATTGTGGTTGATGAGGATTCGCACAGCATGGATATCGCTGTCGACGAAGACAAGCTGTCGCAGGCCATCGGTCGCGGTGGACAAAACATTCGCCTCGCCAGCGAGCTGACGGGTTGGGAGCTCAATGTCATGACGGAAAATGACGCTGAGCAGAAGACCGAAAAAGAAACTCGTGAGTTGCTGGACCTCTTTTCAAAGCAGCTGGATGTTGACGAAGAGGTTGCGTTGATTCTGGTACAGGAAGGCTTCTCGACTATCGAAGAAGTCGCCTATGTACCAACTTCGGAATTACTCGCTATCGAAGAGTTTGACGAAGATATCGTCAATGAACTGCGCAATCGTGCCCGCGACGTACTGCTAACGCAGGCCATTGTTCAGGAAGAAAAAATCGATGAAGCTGAGCCGGCAGAAGACCTGCTTAGTATCGAAGGCATGGATCGTGGACTGGCTTTCAAGCTGGCGAGCGAAGGCGTTGTTACTCGCGAAGATCTCGCCGAGTTGGCAACTGATGATCTGCTTGAGATTAATGAAATGGATCAGGAAGAAGCAGCTGCCCTGATCATGAAAGCCCGCGCCCATTGGTTCGAAGCAGAACAGCAGGCCTGATGACGGAACACTGGAGTAAGTAATGGCTGACGTTACTGTTGCACAATTTGCGGACGTACTGAAAGTTTCGGTCGACAAGCTGCTCGCGCAGCTTGATGAGGCTGGAATCAAAGTAAAAGGTTCCGACGATACAATTAGCGAGGACGCGAAGCTCGAGCTGCTGACGCACCTACGCCGCAGTCATGGTCAGCAAGACACGACAGGTGACGATGGTGCGCCGCGGCGAATCACGCTCAAGCGCAAATCGCAGTCTGAACTGAGGCTGGCCGGTGCACAGGGGCGGTCACGTACCGTCAATGTTGAGGTTCGTCAGAAGCGTACTTACATCAAACGCGGCGTTCTTGAAGAGCAGGCGCAGAAAGAGCAGGATGCGCTGGACGCCGAACGGCAAGCCGAACTTGACCGTATCGAGGAGGCACGTCTCGCCTTAGAGCGCGAGAAGGCCGAGCGCGAAGCGCTGGTTAAGAAAGAAGAAGAGTCCAAGCGGCAGAAAGAAGAGGCCAAGCGCGAAGCGGAAGACGCTGCTCGCGAAAAAGCAGCGAAAGAAGCTGCGGCGGCCGCCGAAGAAAAAACCCGCCTGGAGAAAGCGGAGCAAGATGCTCGCGAACGCCGGGCCAAGGAAAAAGACCGCAAGAAAGCCAAGCCTGGCGAAACTCGCTATGGCCGCAAAGAGTTGCACGTGGCTGGTGACAAGAGCGGTCGTCGCAAGCGTAAGGCTCCGTCGCGTCGACGTCCCGTCAATGTCGCCGGTGACGGCCAGCATGGTTTCGAACGGCCAACCGCGCCCGTCATTCGCGAAGTCGCGCTTCCCGAAAGTATTGCCGTTTCCGAGTTAGCCCAGCGTATGGCAGTAAAAGGCAATGAAGTTGTCAAAGTACTGTTCAACATGGGTGCAATGGTGACCATCAATCAGGTCATCGACCAGGATACAGCCACGCTGGTTGTAGAAGAATTCGGTCATACGGTGAAGCTGGTGAGCGGCGCCGAGATGGACGAAGACTTGCTGGCGAACGAGAAGCCAACGGGCGACGAGTTACCGCGTGCACCGGTTGTTACGGTGATGGGGCATGTCGATCACGGCAAGACTTCGTTGCTCGACTACATACGTCGAGCGAAAGTTGTTGATGATGAGGCGGGTGGTATCACTCAGCATATCGGTGCCTACAATGTCTCTACAGACAAAGGCAACATCACTTTCCTCGACACACCGGGTCACGCGGCGTTTACTGCCATGCGTGCGCGCGGAGCACAGGCGACCGATATCGTAATTCTGGTGGTAGCGGCTGATGACGGCGTCAAACCACAAACGGTGGAGGCGATCAAACACGCACGTGCTGCCGATGTTCCTATCGTTGTCGCTATCAACAAGATTGATCGGGAAGCGGCGGACATCGAGCGCGTAAAGAATGAGTTGTCGCAGCACGAGGTTATTTCAGAAGACTGGGGTGGCGACAATATGTTCGTTCCCGTTTCCGCGCATACCGGCGAAGGTATTGATCAGCTACTGGATGCGTTGCTTCTGCAGGCAGAAGTCATGGATCTCAAGGCCGTTGCCGAGGGTCCGGCGCAAGGCATCGTCATCGAATCGAGCCTCGAAAAGGGCCGCGGTGCCGTCGCAACGCTGCTTGTACAGGCGGGTACTCTGAAGCAGGGCGACATGATTATCGCCGGTGAAGAGTATGGCCGGGTACGCAACATGTTTGACGGCACGCAAAAATCCGTTAGTTCGGCAGGTCCATCTACGCCGGTTGCTGTACTTGGTCTGTCCAAGACGCCGAGCTCGGGTGATGAGTTCCTGGTCGTCAAGAACGAGCGTAAAGCACGCGAAGTTGCGGAGTTCCGGCAGAGCAAGACGCGTGAAACGAAACTGGCACAACAGCAAGCCGCGAAGCTGGAGGATGTCTTTAGTCAGATGACCGAAGCCGAGCTCGGGGAAGTGCCGCTGATCATCAAATCGGATGTGCATGGCAGTACCGAAGCATTGCGCGACGCATTGACCAAACTCTCCAACGATGAGGTGAAGGTCAAGGTCATCAGCTCGGGTGTTGGCGGTATTACTGAATCGGACGCGACTTTGGCGGCGGCCTCGAAAGCCGTCATTATCGGCTTTAACGTCAGGGCCGATGGAGCTGCGCGTACCGCCATTAAAGAGTCCGGTGTGGACGTTCGCTATTACAGCATTATTTACGAGGCCATAGATGACGTGAAAGCGGCTCTTAGCGGCCTGTTGTCCCCGGAAATTCGCGAGAACATCGTTGGTCTGGCCGAAGTCAAAGAGGTATTCACGTCGCCGAAGCTTGGCAATGTCGCTGGTTGTATCGTGAGCGAAGGCTACGTGAAACGCGCGCTACCGATTCGCGTTCTGCGAGACAATGTCGTGATCTACGAAGGCGAGCTCGAGTCTCTGCGTCGCTTCAAAGACAACGTGAACGAAGTCCGTGCGGGTACCGAGTGCGGCATCGGTGTGAAAAATTACAACGACGTGAAGCCTGGCGATCAGATTGAATGCTTTGAGCGGGTAGAAGTTGCCCGTTTCATTGAATAATTGATCGACGACGGGTCTGACGATGCCACGTGAATACTCCCGGAGTCAGCGCATGGGCGCTCAGGTGCTGCGCACCTTGAGCGAACTGCTGTGGACCGAGGTTAAGGATCCACGTCTGGAGTCAGCCTCGTTGACAGCGGTCGAGTTGTCTCGTGACCTCAGTGTCGCACGGGTGTATTTCAGCCTGTTGAATCCGGACGATGAACCACAGCCTGCACTTGATGCGTTAACCAAGGCCAGCGGCTTTCTGCGCAGCAAGCTCGGGCGGGCGATGAAAGTTCGTCACGTACCGGAATTGCGCTTCGCGCACGACGACAGTATTGCGCACGGATCTGCCATGTCGAAGCTGATTCAGGATGCGATCGACCAGGGCAACAACGGCAAAGATTGATGGCCACCGCTCTGCAAAAGCGACGGGAAACACTGCCCGTGCACGGTCTTGTGTTGCTCAACAAGCCAGCGGGCATGACGTCGAATCAGGCACTGCAGAGAGTGAAACGCCTGCTGAAGGCCCGCAAAGGTGGGCACACCGGGAGCCTGGATCCGGCCGCGACCGGCATGTTGCCGCTGTGTTTCGGCGAGGCGACCAAGGTTTCTGCCTATTTGCTGGATGCAGACAAGTCGTACAGGGTTGTCGCCAAACTGGGCGAATCCACGGACACCGCGGACGCTGACGGAAAATTGATTTCTTCGGCCGCTGTGCCGGAACTGGATGCCGAACGCTGGACTGAGATTCTCGCTGGATTCTTAGGTGAGTCCAAACAGGTCCCGCCAATGTACTCGGCACTGAAAAAAGACGGCAAACGGCTCTACGAGCTGGCCCGTCAGGGGCAGGTGGTAGAACGGGCTGCCCGACCTATACGAATCAGTCAGATTGAGCTGCTGGAATACCATGGGCGGCGGCTGGCTTTTCGAGTCAGCTGTTCCAAGGGCACTTATATAAGGACGCTCGTCGAGGACGTGGCGGCCGTCGCGGGTACCCTGGCGCATACGGTTGTGCTGCATCGGGAGACCGTGGCCGGGTTTGCCGCCAAAGACATGGTGGAGTTGGCCGAGTTGGAAGAGCTGGCGGCAGACGGTGACCTTGAAGCGCTGTACGCGCACTTGTTACCCATAGACAGTGCGCTGCAACATTGGCCGTCCTGTGCGTTGCAAACGGCCGATTGCGAGCGTTTCGAGCGTGGCCAGCCGGTTTCTGCCAATGCAGAATGGCCCCTGGGTACCTTGCTGCGGGTCTACGACGGTGCCGGGCGGTTCGTCGGTATCGCGGAATCGGTCAGTGAGAGCCGGCTGGCGCCGAAGCGGGTGTTTAATTTGGCACCGTGAATGACAGGCCTGCAGCGGTCCAGAGCCGCTGACAGGCAAAATAACGCCTATATTCACGCGAATGGGCTATTAACGGCCGGGAACAGGCGCTAGAATAGCGCGCTTCCAAAAAGGGCCTAAGATTAGAGAACGATTGGAGTTTTTGAGTAATGTCACTTTCCACTGGAAACAAGAGCAGCATTGTCGCGGATTTCGCCCGTGGCGAGGGAGACACCGGTTCGCCGGAAGTTCAGGTCGCGCTGCTGTCAGCACGAATTAGCGAGCTCACCGAGCATTTCGGCGAGCACAAGAAAGACCACCACTCCCGGCAGGGTCTACTGAAAATGGTTAACAAGCGTCGCAAGCTGCTTGATTACCTGAAAGGCAAAGATCAGGCGCGGTACCGCGAGCTGATTTCCCGGCTCGGTCTCCGCCGTTAAATATTCGGCGCCAAGTGCAATGAACGAAGCCACCGCGCGATCCTGTAATGGGTTCGGGTGGCTTTGTCTTGCCTGTTAAATTCATACGAGAATCTAAGTGAAAGCTATCAGCAAATCGTTCCAATTCGGGGAACACACAGTAACGCTGGAAACCGGTGCGATCGCGCGCCAGGCCGACGGCGCAGTAATGGTGAAAATGGCGGATACCGAAGTATTGGTTACCGCGGTAGGTCGCAAGACGGCGGAGCCAGGCCGCGACTTCTTTCCGCTGACCGTCAATTATCAGGAAAAGACCTACGCAGCTGGCAAGATTCCGGGCGGCTTTTTCAAACGTGAAGGCCGGCCGAGTGAGAAAGAAACGCTCATTTGCCGTCTGATCGACCGACCGATTCGGCCACTGTTCCCGAAAGGCTTTACGAACGAGGTGCAGGTCATCGCAACTGTCGTATCGCTGAACCCGGAAGTTGATTCCGATATTCCTGCACTGCTCGGTGCCTCAGCGGCGCTGGCCATATCGGGTATGCCGTTTGCCGGCCCCATTGGTGCTGCCAAGGTCGCTTACAAGGATGGCAACTATATCCTGAACCCCAGCGCGGCTCAGCTGCTTGAGTCTGATCTTGACCTCGTCGTTGCGGGTACCGATCAGGCTGTGTTGATGGTTGAATCGGAGGCCAAGCGCCTGTCGGAGGAAGTCATGCTCGGCGCCGTCGTTTTCGGTCATGAGCAGATGCAGGTTGCGATCAATGCCATCAATGAGTTTGCCGCCGAAGTTGGCAAACCGAAGTGGGAGTGGGAAGCGGCTGCTGTTGACCAGGATCTGGACGCGGCTGTTGCTGAAGTAGCTTCAGCAGGTCTTGCCGACGCTTACCGTATTACTGACAAGATGCAGCGTCAGGCTGCGGTTGGTGAGACGAAGACGGCAGCGATGGAAGCACTTGCCTCTGGCGATACTCCGCGCTACAGCAGCGAGGAAGTGTCCGGTGCTTTGAAGAAACTGGAAAAAAATATCGTACGCAAGCGCGTCATTGCTGGCGAACCGCGTATCGACGGCCGTGACACGAAGACCGTCCGACCGATTGACGTTGAGGTTGGCGTTTTGCCGCGGGCTCACGGTTCGGCGATTTTCACCCGTGGTGAAACTCAGGCCTTGGTTGTTACAACGCTCGGCACAGGGCGGGATGCGCAGATCATCGACTCCATCGGCGGCGAGCGTAAAGAACCGTTCATGTTCCATTACAACTTCCCTCCGTTCTGCGTTGGTGAGACCGGCTTTGTTGGTTCGCCCAAACGGCGCGAAATTGGCCACGGCAAACTGGCGCGTCGCGGCATTCAGGCAGTAATGCCGACAATGGAAGCGTTCCCGTATGTATTGCGGGTGGTGTCAGAGATTACCGAATCCAACGGCTCCAGCTCGATGGCCTCTGTGTGTGGCTCAAGTCTGGCTCTGATGGACGCGGGTGTACCGATTGCGGCACCGGTTGCCGGCGTTGCAATGGGCCTCGTTAAGGAAGGCGATGATTTCGCAGTCCTGACCGACATTCTGGGTGACGAAGATCATCTCGGCGATATGGACTTCAAGGTTGCCGGTACCGACGACGGTATCACTGCGTTGCAGATGGATATCAAAATCCAGGGCATCACTCGCGAGATCATGAGCAAGGCTTTGGATCAGGCACGTGACGCTCGTCTGCATATTCTGGCCGAAATGGCGAAAGTCATCAGTGCACCACGCGAGGATATGTCCGAGTGGGCGCCGACCATCATGACCTTCAAGATTGACCCGGAGAAGATTCGTGAGGTGATTGGTAAGGGTGGTGCGGTTATTCGTGCCATTACAGAAGAGACCGGCGCGACTATCGACATTGAGAATGACGGAACGGTTCGTATTGCTTCTGTCGACGGATTATCCGGCAAGGAAGCGAAACGCCGTGTTGACCTGATCACTGCCGACGTTGAAGTGGGTCGTATTTACGAAGGCAAGGTTGCTCGCTTGATGGATTTCGGCGCTTTCGTGACAATTCTGCCCGGTAAAGATGGCCTTGTTCACATCTCGCAAATTTCAAACGAACGGGTTGAAAAGGTCAGCGACAAGCTGGCCGAAGGCGACGAAGTTCGGGTTAAGGTACTCGAGGTTGATCGTCAGGGTCGCGTCAGACTGTCCATGAAGGACGTCGACGAAGCCTGATCAGATTTCAGGCTGTGCGTAGCGCCTGGCATCCAGCCAGGCGTCAAACTCGTTCTCCGGCATCGGCCGGGCTATGTGATAGCCCTGGCCGACGTCGCAGCCGAGTCTTGTTAACATCTCAATGGTTGCTTCGTCTTCGATACCTTCCGCAACCACTTTCATATCAAAACGATGTGCCAGGCCGATGATTGTTTCGACAATGTGCTGATCGGCCTGGTCTTCGACCATCCCCGCGACAAAGGCCCGGTCAATTTTCAATTCATCCGCAGGGATGGTTTTGAAATACGAGAATGACGAATAGCCTGTCCCAAAATCATCAATTGATATTCTTGCGCCGAGTGCTTTGAGGCTCGACATTGTGGCAAAGCATTTGTCGACATCGGCCATGATTGCGCTTTCGGTCAGTTCCAGCGTAAGCCGCTGCGCTTCAATGTCCCAGATCGAAAGCAAGCTTTCCACCATGTTAACCAGACTGCTATCAAGCAACATGCAAGCCGGCAGATTTACCGCAACACCAATGTCATGACCATCTCTTTGCCACATCATCAGGCTGCGCATCGCTGAATTCAGGACAAGTCGAGTCAAAGGCTCGATCAGATTGGATTCTTCGGCGACCGCTATAAACGTTTCGGGGCTGACCGGGCCACGTGTTGCAGAAAACCAGCGGACCAGTGCTTCCGCACCCCATGGTTGATCTGTAAGCAAGTTGAGCTTGGGTTGAAAAAAGACCTGCAACTCGCTCTCGTGAATGGCTTCTGCCAGGTCGTCCCGCATTTCCCAGCTGACGGCGATACTGCCGACCTTCTCAGTGTCATACGACACGAGGTCCTTGTTGGTATCTTTCGCGACTTCCAGCGCAAGTTGAGCGCGTTGCAATAGTTCATTGCCGCGAAACGAGTGCTCGGGGTACAACGCCATGCCGATACGCACTTCGAGCGCACCTTTGTCGCGTTCTGGTTCGGGTGTTTCCGGCGTGGCTATGCGTATGAGCTTGCGACAGGCGAGAGTGGCGTGACCCTTGTTCTTGAGACCCGGGACTATCACCGCAAAAGTATTGTCACCAATTTGAATGGCGAAATCGACCGGTCGCAATGATTCGTTGATGCGCCGGGATAGTTCGTTGAGTACATCGTTGCGGTGGCTGCGGCCGAATCGCGCATCGATACGGGAAAGGTTCGAGACTTCGAGCATGATGACCGCGACGATCTGATCTTCGTTCTCGAGGCACTCTTCGAGATGCTGTGCCAGTGATTCGAACGCCGACAGGGTTTGTGCGGTCATGTTTGTCATTGTGGGAAGCCCGACCTCAGAGGAAGTACTCTGCGGGGTCGATGCCGAATGATCCGGGCTCCAGACCGCGATCAATCCACATCGTTTCTTTGCCTAGTTCGTCATTGGTGTTCATCCGCAAATCAACCGTGCGGAAGTCATCGCAAAGTTGCTTATCCCGGTCAAGAATGATCATGACCTCCGGACGCAGCCGCTGGTAGTTATTTTGCGCGGTAACTACAGCGACTTCGCCGGTGTTGAGCTCGACAAGGCTGCCTGTAGGGAACATGCCAACAGCTTGAACAAACTGGTCAACCATTTCTTTCTGAAACTGGCCTTTCGCCATTGCCTGCAATTGGCGCATGGCATCAAACGTTGATTGCGTCTCTGCGTAAGGACGTCGGGAAACCATGGCATCGTAGCAATCCACAATACCGGCTACCCGTCCGAGTACCGGAACGAGCGTGCCTTTCAGCTGGTTTGGATAGCCGCTGCCATCAAATCGTTCGTGATGCGTAGCCAGCATGATTTCGACACGAGCGTCGTTCTTCCCGGCGTCACGGAGAATCTGCAGCCCAAACTCGACGTGCTTGCGCATTAGCGCGGTTTCGCTCTCGTTGAGCTTGCCGGGCTTTCGCAACAGCTCATTGGGTAGCTGGGTCTTGCCGATATCCAGCAACATTCCGCCGAGACCAACCGCGTTCAGAGTTTCCTTGTTGAAGCCGAGATGGCGGCCAAACACTACAGCCCAGACGGAGCTGCCAATGGAGTGTTGATAAACGTACTCGTCTTTCTCGCGTATACGCATCAGCCAGGCCATGGCATCGCTGTTGCGCAGAACGCTGTCCACCAGCGGGTCAACTGCCTGCTCCAGTTGCGGCACGTCAAGCCGGGCACCATTACGTACGCCATCGATAACGCTATTGATCGCTTGCGATGCGTGCTTCTCGATTTCCTGAGCGCGGACGAGTTCCTTTCCGAGTTCCTCGGTGTTGACGTAATATTTTCCCGTCTTGCTGAAGTCGGGTTCCGGAATATCGGCGACGGACTTTTTGGGTACCGGGCGCGGAGGTGGGGCGACCTTGGGCTCTTCTTTGTTCTTGAGATTCGCGAGTCCCTGAATTTCCTGCAACGGCAGTTCTGATTGCTCTACGTCAACAACGACGGCCTTGCAGTGCTTTTGCAGCTCGGCAATTTCATCATCGTCAGAGATTTTAAAGCCTTGAAATAAGAACGGTGTTTCCAGCCATGGGCGATCGAGATCTGCGACGTAGAGGCCGATCTTCAGATGCTCCGTAGCGATTGTTAGCTTTTCCATTGACTCGACACTTTGTCGTTTGCCGGACCCGGAAATCAAGTACCGGGCATAACTTGCTTGTTGCAAACGACGATTCTAAGTGACTGTCAACTAACCGACTATGATGGAGTCGAAGAAATTCACTATCCGGTCGGGAAGGAAGTAGCGTGGCCGCCAGGGTGTGCCGCCGGCGATGAATGCCACGTGTCCTCCACGCTCGCTGACTTCCAGTGTGACATGCTTGCCTAGCTGATCGGCTTTCGGGATGGCTTCGGGCGACATGAACGGGTCGTCAAGCGCGTTGATCAGCAAGGTGGGTTTTTCGATGCGGTGCAGGAAACGGTCAGCGCTGCAGCGATCATAATAGTCGTCCTTGCCAGCAAAACCGTGTAAAGGCGCCGTGACTGCATCATCAAATTCGGCGAACGTTCGTGCTTTGACTGCGCGGGTCCAGTTGAACGGCGCCGTGTGTGCATTGAACTTCCGAAAAACGGATCGTTTTGCCCGTTTCAGCAAGTACGACTGGTAGATTCTCGCAAAACCCACCTGCAGGGTCGCAGCAGAAACGTGCAGATTGAGTGGCGCGGAGACGGCAGTCGCTGCCAGCAGCGGTGAGCTGCCCCCAGCCTCGCCGAGATACTTCAGCAAGACATTGGCGCCCAATGAATAGCCAGCGCCCAGCAAGGGGCCCGAATAGCCTCGACGCCGGAGCAGATCGAGAAAGTAGCGCAGGTCTTCCGTTTCGCCAGCGTGATAACGGCGCGGCAGACGATTTCGAAAGTCACCGCAATCACGAAAATGCAGGACAGCAGCGTTCCAGCCGCGGGCGGACGCGGCCCGCAACAGGTGCCGGCAATAAGGGGATGAGGCGGAACCTTCCAGGCCGTGAAGGATGACCAGCAACGGTTGCTCGTTGTCATCCTGATTGTTGGTCAGCCAGTCAACGGACGTAATATCGCCGTCGGGCAACTCCAGCGCCTCGTGCACGAGGGGCGGTCGTGGCCCGTTAATCCCCGGGATGATCGGGAGCAGTGTTTGCAAGTGGCGATTGCGCAACCAGGGAGCGGGCACGAAGGCGCTTTTTGTTATTTGGGATTCCATGGGCAAATGAGGAAAGCTGAGCGTCTTCCGGCTTATCGGTCGGGCAAAAAAATGGCCCCCCGCGTACCGCGGGGGGCCAGCCGTAGAGCTTTCGCTCCTTCAGGCATGCAACAGGGGGCGGGGGAGCAGAACCCTGCTGCATCGCACAAAGTAGGCCATTATGCGGGTGGCTGTCAAGCTCGATATCCCACTTTGGCCGGATTGCTCAGCTCGCTTTCTTGCGGCCGCTCCCGTGTTCGTGATCGTCGTCATCGCCATCTCGTCCGGGGCCGGTGAAGCGCCGGAAAACTTCATCCTGCAATGATTTCCAGCGATTGAAATTCTTTTGCGCTAGATCCGTGACAGCGGTCACCGGGTCGATTCCCACGACCTTCTTAACCTGGCCACGAATGTTCTGCTGCTGTGCCATGACCAGTTTCATGCTTTGTTCGAGATAGCGCGCCATAAAGCCGGGCATGACACTGTCGTAGGAACGGATGACCTGCGAGAGAAAATCACGGCTCATGATTGCATCCCCTTGCTGTTCCTGCTCGCTGATGACCTGCAACAAGATTGTGCGGGTAATATCGTCGCCCGTTTTCTTGTCGATCACGGTGAATTCGACTTTGCTGAGAACGAGATTGCGGATATCGGCCAGAGTTATATAGCGGCTCTCCTCGGTGTCGTACAGGCGTCGATTGGGGTATTTCTTGATAATTCGGGCGGCAGTCATTGGGTACTCGTCTGATTGAATACAGTCCGCAGGCCTAACGTCGCTGGGTGCGATCGGGGCGGTGTTGCCTGAGAACGGTCGGACCTGCGCGTTTTCGGGTAGCCGTGAATTTGCAGAGCGTAACCATAGCCCATTTCATGGGCCAGCCATAGGGGGTAACGGATTCGCTATTCGACGTAGTCCGGCCAACCTTGAGGCCTGCCAGTTTGCGCGCGCCCAGTCCCAGATCTCCACTATTGAGCTGGCCGCGAGATCGTCGAACACCGGCAGTTGCAGCGCGCCCAGTGCGGCCACAAGTACCGGCCTCGGTTCAGCCTCCGGCAGGGGCGGTGCACCGGTCAATTTGCTGAGTTTTTGGCCCTCCTCATTCTCGATCACGGGTATGTGCATATAGCGCGGGGTGGGTAGGCCGAGGAGTTGCTGCAAGTGAATATGCCGGGGTGTCGAATCCAGCAGGTCTATGCCGCGGACCACCTCAGTCACTTCGTCAAACGCGTCGTCCACGACCACGGCCAGATGATAGGCGATCAGTCCGTCTCGCCGCCGAATGATGAAATCGCCGGATTCGACCTGCAAGGTTTGGCAATGCCGACCCTGTAACCGGTCGGCAAAGCAGATGGGCTCGTTGTGGGTTCGTACCCGAACCGCGAACTCATCGGCAGTTGTACCTGAGCGGCAGGTGCCTGGGTAGATTGGGCCAAGTGCTCCGAGCGGGGCGTCCTGCAGATCACGGCGTGAACAGCCGCAGTGATACGCCTGCCCGTCGGTCACGAGCGCCGCGGCCGCCGCCTCGTGCGCTTCGGTTCTTGTACTTTGGTAGATAATTGGCCCATGCCATTGAAATCCATAGGTTTCTAAGGCATGGACAATGCGTACGGCAGCACCGGGTTGTTCGCGCGGTGGATCGATGTTCTCTATGCGCAAGAGCCAGTGGCCGTTCGCACAGAGTGCTTGCAGGTAGCTCGCACAGGCAGCGAGTAAGGAGCCGAAATGCAGGGGGCCGCTAGGTGAGGGGGCGAAGCGGCCCACGTAACGGGCCGCTTCATTCATGCCTTGCTCCAGGATTCCACTGCACTAACGGCCAGTAGCCGGAAACAGGGGCTTACCGGTATCGGTCATCCCGATCGCGAAATTGACGTTCGGCCATTTCACGTCGTTCCTGCGCTTCCAGGCAGAGAGTCGCGACTGGGCGAGCTTCCAGGCGTTTGAGGCCGATCTCTTCGCCGGTTTCTTCGCAGTAGCCGTAGGTCCCTTCGTCGATACGAGCAAGTGCCGAGTTGATTTTGCGTAGCAACTTCCGTTCCCGGTCTCGGGTTCGCAGTTCCAGTCCAAACTCGGATTCCTGCGTCGCCCGGTCATTGGGGTCCGGGAAATTAGCTGCCTCGTCCTGCATGTGGTGCAGCGTACGATCCACCTCGTTCATTAGTTCCCGTTTCCACGAGAGCAATATTTCACGGAAATGCTCGAGTTGTTCGGCGCTCATATAGTCTTCGCCACGCGAGGACTGGTAAGGCTGTATGCCGTGGATGGGCCCGGACATCACATCGCCGCCTTTTCTTGGCACCGCACGGGCCACAACCTTCTTGGTGGCCTTCTTGGGTGCTGTCTTGGCGGGCGATTTCTTCGTAACTGCGGGGGATGCTGCTTTTTTCTTGCTGACTTTCGTCGCGCCTTTAGTGCTGGCCAATTTCTTCTTGCTCGCCTTTTTTACGGCTTTCGCCTTCTTTTTACTGGTTTTTTTCGCGGGCGCCTTCTTGGCGGCCGGACGTTTCTTGGTCGCAGGTTTCTTTTTAGCTGCCTTTTTGGCCGCTTTCTTTGCGACTTTCTTCGAAGCTTTCTTCGCTACTTTTTTCTTGCTGGAAGCCGGTTTTTTCTTTGCCGACTTTTTCGCTGCGGTTTTCTTCTTGGTCACTTTCGCCTTCTTACCGGCAGGTTTTTTGCGCGCAACAGCTTTCTTCGAAGCTGCCTTCTTTCGGGACGTTCCAGCTTTCTTACGCGTCTTGCTCGCGGTCTTTTTTGCGGGCATTTTTTGCTCCTGCTGGTTCAAGAAAAACGCGGAATTATACATCGCTTACGGCAACATGGAAGCACTAAACGCAGTCATTTCCCGCCTTTCGACGGTGGCCTTGCAAGTCCGGGCCTATATTGTGCGCAAGCGGCCGTATTCGCCGCTTCCAGGTGCCTTTCGCTGCGGCTGCCACCGGCTGCAATTTGCGTGCGGCGCGCTGTCTGTCGTTGGTAGACGACAATCGTTTTATCTGACCAATTCCATTACACTAGCCGGATTTGACGGGCTAATTGGCGTAATTTCAGCAAATGCGATTAAGCAAGATTAAGCTCGCCGGCTTCAAATCTTTTGTAGATCCCACCACCATTCCGTTTCCCAGTAACCTCGTTGGGGTTGTTGGTCCGAATGGATGCGGCAAATCCAATGTGATTGATGCTGTGCGTTGGGTAATGGGAGAAAGTTCGGCGAGCCGCCTTCGTGGCGATTCACTTACTGATGTAATTTTCAATGGTTCGAGCTCACGTAAACCTATTGGTGCTGCGTCGGTTGAACTGTTGTTTGACAATACCGAAACCACGCTCGAAGGGCAGTACGCGAACTATGCTGAAATCGGCATTCGCCGTGAAGTTTCGCGGGACGGTGTCTCAAACTATTACCTGAACGGTACTCGCTGTCGGCGCAAAGACATCACGGGTGTGTTTCTGGGTACGGGACTCGGGCCTCGAAGCTACTCCATCATCGAGCAGGGCATGATTTCGCGTTTGATTGAAGCCAAGCCCGAAGAGATGCGTGTGTTCATCGAAGAGGCGGCCGGAATCTCCAAATACAAGGAGCGCCGCCGAGAAACCTCGAACCGGATTAAGCACACCAAAGAAAATCTTGATCGACTGATGGACTTGCTCGAGGAAGTTGAGAAGCAACTCAAGCACCTTGATCGACAGGCAAAGACCGCCGAACGCTACGGCAAACTCAAGACCGAAGAGCGCCGCACTGTCGCGGAGTTGCTTGCATTGCGCCTGCGCGATCTCGACCAGGTCGCGAGCGAGTCCGAGGCGCGTCTGGCCGAGAAAGAAACGGCGTTGCAGGGAGCGATTGCTGAACAGCGGAAGCTGGAGGCTGAGCTGGAGCGGTGTCGCGCACAGCAAAGTGAACGCAGCGATGCATTCAACGAGGTTCAGGCGCGCTTTTACAAAGCCGGTTCCGAAATTGCACGGCTGGAGCAAACCATTGAACATGCGCATGACTTGCGTGAGCGTCAGTCCCGCGACCTTGAACAAGCCATCAAGGGTGCGACGGAGATCGCCGCGCACATCAATCAGGACCAAACTGAAATTGAGCAGCTGGAACACACGCTCAGTGAGTTGATGCCAGGGTTGAAGCAAGCGCGCGAGAGCGAGCGCTTGTCCAGTCAGTCTCTGCAAACAGCAGAACAAGCGTTGGCTGCGTGGCAGGAGCGTTGGAACGAATACTCTGGCAAGGCGAACGAGTCAGAACAGATTCGGAACATCGAGAAAACACGGATTGAACAAATTGAGTCTCGACTCCAGAGCTTTGGCGATCGCTTGCGTAAGCTGGGAGAAGCTGGCCAAGCGGCCAATTTGGGAGAACTCAAGAGCCTGTTCGAACAACTGACTGCGCAAGAATTGCAGAAACGCCAGGCGCGGGATGAGTTTGCGCGCAAGGTTGCTGAGCTGGCTGACGAAATTCGCAAACTGCGGGAGCAGGATATAAAGCTTGCCAAGCTCGCGGACGAACGCACAGCGGCTTTGCAGGAGGCGCAATCGCGGTATGCCTCTCTTGAAGCGGTCCAAAAAGCCGCCTTAGGCCAAAGCGATGAATCCGTAAGAGGTTGGCTCGAAGCCAGCGGGCTCGATCAAAATGAGCGCGTCGCAAGATCTATCGATGTAGAAAACGGTTGGGAGCGAGCTGCTGAAACAGTATTGGGCGACTACCTGCAAGCCGTCTGCGTCAATGACGTAACCCATGCAATCCAGAATATCAGCCAACTGAAGAATGGCACGGTAACGCTGCTCGCGCGCACAGCCAACGACTATGCCCAGGCAACTCACAACGCCGGTTCATTGGCGTCGAAGGTCGGCAAGGCGCCTGCTGCGTTGCAGAGCCTGCTCAACTCGGTGAAGACTGCAGAGACGCTTAGCGATGCAATGGTATTGCAAGCGCAACTGGCCGCCGATGAGTCCGTGATAACGAAAGACGGAATCTGGTTGAGTCAAAACTGGTTGCGTGTGAGCCGTGACAAGGATCAGCAGGCTGGCATTCTTGCCCGCGAGCAAGAAATGCGCAGCCTGAAAGACGAAGTGCAGGAGTTGCGAGCCCGTGCTGAGAGCGCCAAAAATCTGCTGAAGGACGGTCGCAACCGGCTTACTCAACTGGAAGAGAGTCGCGAGGCGTCGCAACGTCAAGCGGCAGCCGGAATGAGTGAATACTCGGAGACCAAATCCAGTCTTGATTCCGCTCGATACCGTATGGACCAGGCAACTGCGCGGGCCGCTGCGATAGCGGAAGAGCAGCGTGAGCTTGAGGATGAGAAACGTGCGGCGACTGAGCAGCTTGCCGAGTCGCGCAAGCGTTTTTCAACGGCCGATAGCGCGTTGACCGAGCTTGAGGAAGAACGCACGGCATTGGAGTCGCGGCGTGAAGAGTTGCGAGCTGAACTCGATCGGGTTCGTGCCCAAGCGGATCAAGATCGCCGGGTCGCTCAAGACATGGCCATTCAGTTTGAGAGTCGCCGTTCGAGCAAGGAGTCTGCTGCGCAAGGTCTGGAGCGCATGCAAAAGCAGCTCGAACAGTTCAAGCACCGCGAACAGGAAATTCGCCAGCAGTTGGAGCAGGGCGAAGAGCCGCTCAGTGACAAAAAGAAAGAGTTGGAAGGACTGCTCGAGGCTCGGATCACCATAGAGTCATCACTGTCGGCCGCGCGGAAGCTTGTAGAAAACTCAGAGAATGATCTACGCGAACTCGACCAAAAGCGCATGCAGATTGACCAAAATGTCGACGATGCCCGCACTCAGGTTAGCGAAGCGAAGATGGCTGCCCAGGAAGTGAGGGTGCGACGGGAAGGAGTCGCGGAGCAATTTGCACAAACCAAGCACGAGCTCGAGTCTTTGCTTGCGGAAATGGATCCTGCGGCAGCGCCGGATAGCTGGGAAGAGAAACTTGAAAAGGTGCGACGGCGCATAGAACGTCTGGGCCCCATCAACCTGGCGGCCATCGACGAATTCAAGGAACAGTCCGAGCGAAAAGAGTATCTGGATTCTCAGTTAAAGGATTTGACAGATGCGCTCGATACGCTGGAGGGTGCAATACGCAAAATTGACCGCGAAACCCGCACACGTTTTCGTGAGACTTTTGAGCGCATTGACAGCGGTTTCAAACGTCTGTTCCCGCGTTTGTTCGGTGGTGGACATGCCTACATGGAATTAACGGGCGATGATTTGTTGTCGACCGGTGTGACCGTTATGGCGCGGCCGCCCGGCAAACGTAACAGCACTATCCATCTCTTGTCGGGTGGTGAAAAGGCCCTCACAGCGGTTGCACTGGTTTTCGCAATTTTCGAGTTGAACCCGGCGCCGTTCTGTATGCTTGACGAGGTCGATGCACCGCTTGATGATGCGAACGTAAACCGCTTCTGCGATATCGTGCGTGAGATGTCTGAGAAGGTGCAGTTTGTTTTCATCACACATAACAAAGTGACTATGGAATTGGCTCGCCAGTTGACGGGTGTCACAATGCAGGAGCCAGGTGTTTCCCGAATGGTTTCTGTGGATCTGGACGAAGCTGTCAAGATGGCGGCCAGTTGATTTTGAACACGAACGAGAATCTGTATGGACGGGCTTCGTTGGTTGCTGTTGGTAGTTGGTCTTCTGGTCGTTGCCGCTGTCTATTGGTACAGCCGGCGCGAGGCCAGTCGTGCGAGCGGACCTGAGCCATCCTCGCGGCTGGAGCCCTCGCTGGGAGACTCTGCCGAGCTGGAAGGTGATGCCGAACAGCTGGCGAATGACGAGTTTTCAGAAGACTTCGACGTTGACGATGACGCTTCGGAGATCGAAGTTGAGGATTCCGTCGGCGTAGTCGAGAAGCCTCGCGAAAAAATTGTCACCTTGCGTTTGGTGGCGCGCCGCCAGGCAAAAACATTTGCCGGTGATGAACTTGCACTGGGCATGCGTGCGGTCGGCATGCGACACGGCCGTTTTGGTATCTTTCATCGCTACGTAGGTGATGATGAGAATCGGGTTGTTTACAGTGCAGCGAGCCTCGTTGAGCCCGGCAGTTTCGATCTGGCCAACCTGAAGGAGCAGAGACTCCCGGGCATCAGCCTGTTCATGGTCTTGCCGGGACCGCTTGAAGGCGCCGAGGCATTCGACATGATGATGGATGCCGCGCGATCTCTCGCGAAATCACTGCAAGGCGAATTGCTGGATGAATCTGGCAGTACGCTCAGTATTCAACGCGAACGCTATCTGCGAGAAGAAATTATTCAATATCAGCACGGCATCCGAGTCGCCTGAACAGCAAAACTAACCGGACAATATGACTACCGCCGGAATTCGAAACTCGATCGATAAATTGCGGCGTGAAATCGACCGCCACAACTACCTTTACCACACGCTCGATCAACCCAGTATTCCGGATGCGGAATACGATCGCCTGATGCGTGAGCTGCAAGCACTCGAGGCCGAGCATCCTGAGCTGATATCGGCAGACTCACCGACTCAGCGCGTAGGTTCGGAGCCCGTTGCCGGATTTGGCACTGTCGAGCACACGGTTCCGATGCTGTCGCTGGGCAATGCGTTCAATGATGATGAGCTGCGCGAGTTTCATCGGAGAGTCACTGAAAGGCTTGAACTTTCCGAAGGTGACACGCTCGATTACGCTGTGGAACCCAAGCTCGACGGTGCAGCCGTTAGCTTGCGATACGAGCAGGGCAAACTGGTTCGCGGCGCGACGCGCGGCGACGGTAAGACCGGTGAAGACATTACTCACAATGTGCGTACCATTCCGGCCGTGCCGCTACGCCTCCGCGGCGGTGGCTATCCTGCTGTGCTCGAAGTGCGAGGCGAGGTCTTCATGCCTCGCGCGGGATTCGAACAATTCAATGCAGCTGCTGCGAGCAAAGGTGAAAAGACCTTCGTGAACCCGCGTAATGCGGCGGCAGGAAGCCTGCGACAGCTGGACCCCAGGTTAACGGCTTCCAGACCTCTGGACATTTACGTCTATTCGGTCGGGTATGTCGAAGGTGGAGAAGTCCCAGACAGACATAGCGCCACGCTGTCGGCATTGCAGGAATGGGGCCTCAAGATTTGCCCTGAGCGCCGGCTTGTACAGGGCGTGGATGGGTGTATCGCTTACTATAAGGATATTGGCGAGCGTCGTGCCGGGCTGCCATACGACATTGACGGCGTTGTCTACAAAGTCGATCGAGTTGATTACCAGAAGGAGCTGGGGTTTGTCTCCCGAGCGCCCCGTTGGGCCATCGCCCATAAATTCCCTGCGCAGGAAGAACTTACTCAGGTGAATGCCATTGAGTTCCAGGTCGGCAGAACGGGAGCCATTACGCCGGTTGCACGCCTGGAGCCGGTTTTCGTCGGCGGTGTAACTGTCAGCAATGCGACGTTGCACAACATGGACGAGCTGAGTCGCAAAGACGTTCGGGTTGGCGACACTGTGATTGTCAGACGAGCAGGGGACGTAATCCCGGAAGTGGCTCAGGTCATCCTGGAACGTCGGCCTGACAACACGGTGCCGGTTGCCGCACCTGATACCTGTCCGATCTGTGGGTCGGCAGTGAGTAGGCCTGACGGCGAGGCAGTGGCTCGCTGTACCGGCGGCTTGGTATGTTCGGCGCAGAAGACGGAAGGACTGAAGCATTTTGTCTCGAGGCGAGCGCTGGATATCGAAGGGCTGGGGACAAAACTGATTGAGCAGCTGGTCGCCGCTGATCGCCTGCGAACCGCCGCCGACATTTTTACTCTGGAAAAAGACGAGTTAGTCGCTCTCGACCGCATGGGTGAGAAATCAGCGGAAAACCTGTTGGCTGCCATCGAAAGCAGCAAGAGTACAACCTTGTCACGCTTCCTCTACGCGCTGGGAATACGAGAGGTGGGGGAGGCCACAGCAAATGCCTTAGCTGACTACTTTGGGCGACTCAGTGCTGTGATGAGCGCTGATCAGGAGGCATTGCAGCAAGTGCCGGACGTTGGGCCCATCGTAGCCTCTCACGTGGTCGCATTCTTCACCGAGCCCCACAATCGCGAGATTATCGACGAATTGCTGCGCCTGGGCCTGGTCTGGCCCGAATCTGAGCCCCAGACTTTGCCGAAAGACGGTGTTCTTGCCGGAAAAACGTTTGTCTTGACCGGAACCCTCGTTTCCATGACCCGAGAACAGGCCAAAGAGAAAATCATGGCACTCGGCGGAAAAGTGAGTGGAAGCGTGTCCAAGAAGACAGACTTTCTGGTTGCCGGCGATAACGCTGGTTCAAAACTAACAAAAGCGCAAAATTTAGAAATCACTGTACTTGATGAGGTCCAATTGGAAAAAATCCTGTTTGATCAATAATTAACAATTGGCAAGGGGGGAAATGGGAAAAATGTTCAATAAAATCAAGTCCTAAAAGTTATCAAGTCAGCTAGAAATATCAATGGTTTCGCCTGCGAAATGGAGAGGAGACTTGGGCCATTTTTCCCAAGTGCCTAATTTCATTGACCGAAAAAATTGGCGCTCCTATATTTCGCGACCATGCAAGCAACAGCACAGAGAAACGTACTCCGGGCCTTATTGGTGGCGCTCAAGCCGATCGCAAAGATGCTTTTGCGAAACGGTATTGGCTTTAGAGAATTCGCTGAAATAGCAAAATCAGCATTTGTTGACGTCTCAACAAACGAATACGGACTTAGAGGTCGACCGACAAATATATCGCGAGTAGCTGTAATGACAGGCCTTACCCGCAAAGAAGTGAGGCGGATCAGAGATAAGATATCGTCTGGTGACGAGGACTTAGTAGTGAAGTCCAACCCGTTAAGTGAGGTTCTCCATCGCTGGTTTTCGACTCCTGAATTTTTGTCGGCAAATGGCACTCCATTGAAATTACCCTTTGATGGCGCGGGACCGTCGTTCACAGGGCTTGTTCGACGATTCGGTGGCGATATACCACCTGGGGCTATGCGCACTGAACTAAAGCGAGTCAAGGCAATAGTCGAAGACGGAAACGGACTATTAGAAGCCGTAAAACGTGACGTGCTTCCACATGAAACTACGGACAAACTAATAACGGGCTTGGTTCATGGGCTATACCCAATGGCATCTGCAATTGCCTATAACACGAACCCGAATATTGTTGGGGAGCCTTGGACTCAACGAACAGCTGCGACCAAACACGTTAGGAATGAGGATATCTCGAGAATTCGCCGAATAAGTCGTGATCGACTTGTAGAATTCACAGACTCAGTGGACGATCTATTCATGGCATACGAAACATTGCATGGTGAAGACCCAACAAGTAACGAAAGTGAAACCGCTATCGGTATCGGCGTGTTTTATTTTGAGCATTCTGATGAGAATGACGAAATTACATGGTGATTTTGGGACTTCGCCAATTTTAAGTATGCGCTCCTCCTAAACTGAACTACTATTCAGAAGGCTTACATTTAGATTTTCCAGTAGATTAACTAATTTGTAGGCTAACTTGGTTGCAACATCCTTTGATGTCTTTTCTAGCGCACTTGCAGTACTAGTTTGCCTTTAACTAGCCAAGAGATTCACCAATTCACCATTTCTAGCGTTGGACCAATATCTTCGCCTTAGCGCATTGCGGGCTCGCGGTGCGGGAAGAGCTTAATTGGTCAGTCGGTCTTAACGACGACCCTCCGAAACCATGCTCATAGTGCGGCATTAGCCGTGGCTAGCAGTATTTAAGCTGCGCGAATGTGAGCTAAATTCCAAAAATTCATTCTCACGCCCTATTTGTAGCGCATCGGATCATTCCGCCTGACTGCCAAGCTTGCCAGGCTTCGGAAAATTTCGACCATATTCATCATCTCAAGCGGCGCTTACCGGTCGTCTCAGTAACTCATTGAAAGTAAATAAATTAGTTATTTAGAGTCAATTGCAACTAATGACATTTGTTCTAGTTTGCTCGGCCAATCTTCCGCTCAAAAATCAATCTCCAGCATATTGAAGATTCTCTTCCTATCTAAGCGCATCTCCCTTCCCAAGTTAATGTTGACTGTGATGTAGTTCGGGAATAAATTCCCGACTATGGTTATTATGTTGATATATGACAGATTCTGTAAAAACCGGGCTCCTAGCCGCCTACGCAAAACTTCTCCGCCCACTAGTCAGGATTCTGCTTCGGCATGGAATTACTTACGCGGAATTGTCGGAGGTTGTTAAGACAGTTTTTGTGGAGATAGCCGCTCAGGAATTCAGAGTGCCCGGCAAGAAAATGTCGAAAGCTCGAATTGCGATTGTCACCGGCTTGACAAGAAAGGAAGTGCAGCGTTTGTCGAGTATCGGCGCAGAAGGTCGATTTGCGACAAAGACCAATATGAGCCGAATCGGACGAGTTCTATCCGGTTGGCACACTGACCCTGATTTTACGGGTCCGTACGGTATGCCTTTGGAGCTGCGGTATGACTCTGACAACGCGGACGATGTCACGTTTGTACGACTTGTTCAGCGATTCAGTGGGGATATGACGCCGCGAGCGATGCTTGATGAGCTTATTCGAGTCGGGGCAGTTGTAGAGACAGATCAAAATTGGTTCAAGGTGATTCGGCGAGAGTACGTTCCAAACTTATTGGCACCGAATTTTCTCGAACGTGTCGGCACAGGTATTCATAACTTTGTACACACAATCGAAACCAATATGCAAAAAGAAGGACCAGGCAAAGGCCGCTTTGAGCGAAGCGTGTGGCGCCCGGGAGGTATAAAGAAGGCTGATCTTGGAATATTCAATCAGTTTGTTAGGGATAGATGTCAGGCACTACTCGATGACATTGATAACTGGTTATCAAAGCTTGAAGCGCCTGACGAAGGGAAAGGAGACGAGGTAGTGCAGACCGGCGTGGGAATTTACCACTACGTTGTGCACGACGAAAACTCTGGACGGCAAGTAAGTGAGATCTTGGACGAACGGAAACGCCAAGACTGAGGGTGAAACAGTGACGTTTCGCCCGACACAGTTAAAAGATGCAGCCAAAGGGAAGAGGCGTATCAACCTTTAGAACTAGATTGTTGGAGATCTAATTCAAATGAGCGAAATTGCAAAGTTTAACCAGCGCCACAATCATAGATTGCGCG
Organism: Woeseia oceani; assembly: GCF_001677435.1. Taxonomy (GTDB): domain Bacteria; phylum Pseudomonadota; class Gammaproteobacteria; order Steroidobacterales; family Woeseiaceae; genus Woeseia; species Woeseia oceani. The sequence continues at coordinate 2,213,891 of NZ_CP016268.1, read as the reverse complement.
CGTTAAGTTTGATTACGGCGTGCATCTTTTGCGCGAATGGAACTGCATTAGCAGCAATTGACGGAACGGACGCTCGGGCCATCGACGGCACCGACGGTTTCGCAATTGACGGAACGGACGCTCGGGCCATCGACGGCACCGACGGTTTCGCAATTGACGGAACGGACGCTCGGGCCATCGACGGCACCGACGGTTTCGCAATTGACGGAACGGACGCTCGGGCCATCGACGGCACCGACGGTTTCGCAATTGACGGAACGGACGCTCGGGCCATCGACGGCACCGACGGTTTCGCAATTGACGGAACGGACGCTCGGGCCATCGACGGCACCGACGGTTTCGCAATTGACGGAACGGACGCTCGGGCCATCGACGGCACCGACGGTTTCGCAATTGACGGAACGGACGCTCGGGCCATCGACGGCACCGACGGTTTCGCAATTGACGGAACGGACGCTCGGGCCATCGACGGCACCGACGGTTTCGCAATTGACGGAACGGACGCTTGGGCCATCGACGGCACCGACGGTTTCGCAATTGACGGAACGGACGCTCGGGCCATCGACGGCACCGACGGTTTCGCAATTGACGGAACGGACGCTCGGGCCATCGACGGCACCGACGGTTTCGCAATTGACGGAACGGACGTTCGGGCCATCGACGGCACCGACGGTTTCGCAATTGACGGAACGGACGTTCGGGCCATCGACGGCACCGACGGTTTCGCAATTGACGGAACGGACGCTCGGGCCATCGACGGCACCGACGGTTTCGCAATTGACGGAACGGATGCTTGGGCCATCGACGGCACCGACGGTTTTGCAATTGACGGAACGGACGCTCGGGCCATCGACGGCACAGACCTCCTTGCCCTCGGAAGTGTCGATGCAGTCGGCGACGGCTTTATCTCAGTGTTAGGACAGACGGTATTCGGTGCTGAAAGCGATTTCGCAGGGATCAGTACCGGAGAGACCATTGCGGTCTTTGGCTCGATCGATACCGTTACCGGCGGTTTTGTTGATACACGAATCGTTTCGGTATCTCCAACCGGTATCGATTCGGGCATGCCGTCTTTCTTGCGTGGCACGGTCGATGAGGTCAATGCGACCTTGGGGCGTGCTGTCGTTAGCGGTATTACGGTTGATTACACCGCACTGCTGTCCAGGGGCATTGCTCCGGCAGTGGGTGAGCGTATCGCCGTGACCGGACGTAACTATCGTGGTCTTGGCTTGCTGGTTGCCGATCCAGACATGACTGCGGAGTTGAGGTAACGACGAAAGTCGGGGGCAAAAAAAAGTCGGCGTCCTTGCCGACTTAGTTCTCGTATCAACTTGAAGGAGATTCGAGAGTTGGAGAAGCCACCCCTGAGCGATTAAGAGGCGACTTGCGAGCTATAATGGCATCATGAGCAATTAATGCTGTGATCCGTCTCACAGAAAAATCGGCAAAAGAAAAAGGGCGCTGTAAGCGCCCTTTTTCTTGTCCGCATTCTATGGATTAAGTTAACTAGTTGCTGATATCGCTCGTGCTGCGAAGCTCTTCCAGGTGCTTTTGGAACATGCGTTGCTGGACGACTTGCTGAATCTCGCCTCGAACTGTTTCAAGCGGTGGAGCTTCGGCTTCCCGAGATTCCTCACGTTTGATTACGTGCCAGCCAAACTCTGTCTGAACCGGCGATTTCGTGTAGGCGCCATCTTCCAGTGCGGCGACAGCATCAGAGAAGGGAGCCACCATTTGATTGGGCGAGAACCAGCCGAGATCGCCGCCATTCGGTCCTGAAGGGCCCGTTGAGCGAGATTTCGCGAGCTCGACGAAGTCTTCACCGTCGTCAAGGCTCCCAATAATTTCTGTCGCTTCGCCCTGGCTTTCAACAAGGATGTGCCGGGCCCGGAACTGCAGCGGTGGAGCCAGTGCACGTTGTGCCTCGTACTCAGCCTTGATCTGCTCATCAGTGACGGTTGCTCCCGCAAAGAAACGACCAGCTACGGCCTGAGCCAGAATTCCGCGGCGTTGCAATTCGATCTGCGCTGCGATCTGCGGCTCTTTTTCGATGGACTCAATGTCTTTCTGAGTCGTCAGCAGGTAAATGTCCGTGAGTTCATCCAGCAACGTCTCACGTTCGTTCGCAGCAACCTGAGCTGAAGGACGACTTGTTCGGCTTTGCATATAGAACTCAAGCACGGAGCTGTCGATATCCACGCCGTTTACGGTCTTTACCGTTTCCGCCACCGCCGTATACGAAGCGGATACGCCGAGCAGGCTTGCCAACAGCGCTGGCAGCATTCTTACGGCGCGGTTTGTGCCGATCATTTGTTCCATCTAGAAGTCCTTGTGATTGTCAAATAAAAAGGGGGGCGCGAATCAGCGTTCGTCCGGGGTTTTCGCCTGTATTCGCAAAGCGTGTATATCGGTCTGCATCAGCACTCCCAGCGCATCATAAACCATGCGATGTCGCTGCAATTGACTGCGTCCCTCGAAGCCAGCGGCAATAATTTTCACATCAAAATGACCACGGCCGTCTTTTGCGCCTGCATGGCCAATGTGAAGATGACTCTGATCTTTGACCAATAGTTCCTGCGGTTCAAAGGCCTCCCGAAGCAGTGCCTCTATCTCATTGATTCTACTGGTGCTCAAGGCAGGACCAGTTTAAAAGGCTTGATAGTGACCCCGGCGTAGACGCCGGCAGCGACGTACGGGTCGGCATCAGCCCAGGTCTGCGCATCTTCCAGGGAGGCGAAATCGGCGACTACGAGGCTTCCTGTGAATCCGGCCGGACCCGGGTCTTCCGAATCAATAGCTGGATGTGGCCCGGCGATCAACAGGCGCCCGGCATCCCGGAGCTCGTTAAGGCGTTGCATATGGTCCGCACGCACTTTGAGTCGCCGTTCGAGGCTGTTCTCCACATCTTCGCTGATTATGGCGTACCACATTCTAATTCTCCGTATTGTTGTCTAGTGTCTCATCGTTCTTCATCGCCGATGAAAGCCACAGGCTTTGAATGATGATGAAAACCAGGGTCAGCCCAAGCATGCCGAAGAGCTTGAAGTTTACCCAGAAGGCTTCGCTGAAATTGTAGGCAACGTAGATATTCACAACGCCGACGAAGATGAAGAAGCCCACCCAAATCAAGTTAAGCGTTCGCCATTGAGGGGCGCTGAGCGTGGCTGCGTTACCGAGCATTCGCTGGATAATGGGCTTGTCGCCAATCCACAGACTGCCCAGGAAAACGAGGCCAATTACCCAATTGAGCACCGTCGGTTTCCAGAACAAAAACAATGGATTGTGAAAGAATAATGTGGCGGTTCCCAGTATCAGAACCAATACAGTCGATGCGGCGTAAATGCGGTTTAGCTTTTTCGTCAACGCCCATTGGACTAACAGTATTAATGGCATGGTGCCCATTAGGACCGCCGTCGCAAAATAGATGTCTTTGAGGAAGTACGCGACGATAAATACGACTATGGGGATATAGTCTACAAGTAGCTGCATGAGGGTATTGTCTTGATGGTGAAGGGCGAAAGGGGCGAATGATAGCGCACTCGAGCCGGTGATCGAAACGCGAAAAACTTAGCGCGACGCGGACGGGTTCGTATCGTTACAATCCCGCTATGGCGCGTCTAGTAGAACTTCACCCGGTCGACCCTCAGCCACGCACTATTGCAGAGGTTGTCGCGGCAATCCGCAGTGGTGGGCTGGTGGCTTATCCCACTGACTCCAGCTATGCGTTGGGCTGCCATCTGGGCGACAAGCGAGCCATGGACCGGATTCGGCGGATTCGGCGAACTGACAAGGATCATAATTTCACCTTGGTTTGCTCCGATCTTTCCGAGATTGGCATATACGCTCGTGTGGACAATTGGGCTTACCGCCTGATAAAGGCATTAACACCGGGTCCTTACACCTTCATCCTGCCTGCCACGCGGGAGGTGCCAAAAAGGCTGCAACACGCGCGCCGCCGGACGATCGGCCTGCGTGTTCCGGATCATGCGGTTGTGCGGGCCATGCTGAATGCGCTCGGCGAGCCGATCATGAGTTCTACACTGTCGCTTCCTGGAGACGATATGCCGTTGACGGACGTCGAAGAGATAGAACGGCGGATCGGCCACGATATCGAAATCATAGTTTCATCCGGATCCACGGGTATCGAGCCTACGAGTGTGCTGGATCTGACCGGCGATTCTGCGGAAGTCTTGCGGGTAGGGCGCGGCGATTTGAGCTTTCTCGATTGAACTCCGCAGGCATGGCGCGGTGTGCGAATGTTGGCTTGCAGTGGGCAGCGCTTATTACGCTAAAATGCACCGACCCCGCCCGGATATCCCATGAAACCTGAATTGACAGTCGTTACCAGCAAGGACGCGCCAAAGCCCGTGCAAGAATCGCCAGTACGGCCCACGCAGGGGGAAATGCCGTTTGCCGTAGTTGACGGCGAGCCATTGACTCAGCTCCCCCAGGATCTGTACATCCCGCCGCATGCCTTGCAGGTGTTTCTCGAAGCCTTCGAGGGGCCGCTGGATCTGCTGCTGTACCTGATTCGACGCCAGAATATCGACATTCTTGATATTCCGATTGCCGAGATCACCCGGCAGTACGTTCAGTACATTGAGTTGATGAAGGAAATGCAGCTCGAGCTGGCCGGTGAATACCTGCTCATGGCGGCAATGCTGGCCGAGATCAAATCACGGATGTTGCTGCCAAGGCCTCCGACCGAAGAGGATGAGGAAGAAGACCCGCGCGCGGAACTTGTACGTCGCTTGCAGGAGTATGAACGTTTCAAGAAGGCGGCAGAGGATCTCGACGATTTGCCGCGACTTGAAAGGGACGTGTTCCCGGTAGCGGCGGATGTGCCAGAACGGAAAGTTACGCAGATCTTGCCGGATGTCACCCTCAAGGAATTGCTGCTGGCGTTTCATGATGTGCTCAAACGGGCAGAGATGTTTTCCAACCTGCATATGCAGCGCGAACCTTTGTCCGTGCGGCAACGAATGTCGGAGATTCTGTCGCGTATCAAGTCAAATGCATTCAGCAGTTTTGCAGACTTGTTCGATCCCGAAGAAGGTCGAATGGGCGTCGCGGTGACGTTCATCGCGATTCTCGAATTACTGCGTGCGTCAACGATTGAAGTCGTACAAGCGGAAGCGTTTGCGCCACTGCATATTCGCGCTGCGTCGTCCGTGCGCCTGGTCGATTCGAATTCCCCGGAAAACCCGGTAGACGCCCCTGACGATGCGGAAGCAAACGGCTAGTCTCGGGCGCGACCGTTCCCTCATTACTGAACACTACTGAGCCTTAAATGGAAGTTACGGAAATCAAGTATTTTGTAGAGGCGGCACTGCTGGCAGCTGCTAAACCGCTTTCTATCGATCAGATCAAGGGCTTATTCGACGAGTCATCCTCGCCGGAAAAATCCGACATACGTGAAGCGCTGACGGAGTTGCAGGAGGAGTACAAGCCGCGCGGTATAGAAGTGACGGAGGTCGCTTCCGGCTTCCGCATGCAGGTCAAGGCCACTATGGCCGAGCGGCTTGAGCGGCTCTGGGAGGAGCGACCACCGCGCTATTCACGTGCGCTGTTCGAAACGTTGGCATTGATTGCGTATCGGCAGCCGATGACGCGCGGGGAAATCGAAGAAATTCGTGGCGTCGCGGTGAGTTCAAACATTATTCGCAGTTTGCTGGAGCGCGACTGGATACGGGTTGTTGGGCATCGTGATGTGCCCGGGAGACCGTCGATGTTCGGTACAACCCGGCAGTTTCTGGATTACTTTGGCCTGAAGAAGCTTGACGACTTGCCGCCGCTTGCCGACCTTTCGGATTGGGAGAGTCTGCGGGTCCAGCTCAATTTGCCGGCTGTTGAGGGCGACACGGTTGACACTGGCGAAGATCCTGAGTTTGAGGATTCGGCTGCCAAACCCGAGAACTCGGATGACTCCGACGACGACGGTAATTTCGAAGACAGCGACGATGGCGAAAGTGCATTTGCAGATAGTGATGACGCTGATGTCGACGATGATGCGGATGTAGAAGCCGGTGACGGGCAAGACGCGGAGTCCGGTTCGGACGATTCGGTCGACGATAGTGACTTTACCGAAGCCGAAGCCGAAGCCGAAGCCGAAGCCGAAGCCGCCGAAGCCGAAGCCGAAGCCGAAGCCGAAGCCGAAGCCGAAGCCGAAGCCGAAGCCGAAGCCGAAGCCGAAGCCGAAGCCGAAGCCGAAGCCGAAGCCGAAGCCGAAGCCGAAGCCGAAGCCGATACTGAAGACGACGCGGAAGATGTCATCGAAGAGCTGGACGAGCGGGCAAGCAACTCAGCAAGTAATGGCTGAGCCGGTCTGATGGCTGAGCGCGTACACAAGTTTCTGGCGGCAGCCGGTCACGGCTCCCGGCGTGAGATCGAAGGCTGGATACGCGAAGGTCGTCTGACCATCGATGGCAAGCTTGCGGAACTCGGCAGCAGCGTTGAGGGCGGCGAAAGCTTTGCGCTCGATGGTCGCCGTATTCAGGTACGTCAGAAGGCGATCCCCCACCAGCACTTGATGTACCACAAGCCCGGCGATGAGCTGGTCAGTCGAAAGGATCCAGAAGGGCGTAGAGTTGTTTTCGCGTCAATTCCGCGCCTGAAAGGCAGTCGCTGGGTCGCTGTTGGGCGGCTGGACATGACGACAACCGGGCTGTTGTTGTTTACCACGGATGGCACGCTCGCTAATCAGCTCATGCACCCTGCGCAGGGTCTCGTGCGGCGCTACGCTGTTCGGGTTCACGGTCAACCCAGTGATGATGATATTGCTCGCCTGGCCAGTGGCGTAGAGCTGGACGATGGCACGGCATCATTCGACTCGATTAACGAGGCCGGCGGCGATGGTGCAAATCGCTGGTTCAACGTGACCTTGCGGGAAGGTCGGAACCGCGAGGTTCGACGCTTGTGGGAAGCACTCGGTTTCGAGGTCAGTCGGCTGATGCGGGTCGCTTACGGGCCGATTGAATTGCCTCGCAGCTTGCGCCGCGGCAAGCACCGCTTATTGGCGCCCCCCGAGGTGCGGGCGCTCTACACAGCGGCCGGTATGCCCGTTCCGCGCGCAGTGATGGCACCTATAAGAAAGAAAAAGTATAATAAAAACAAAAAGAAACGATAGTTTCTTGATGTGAAAACTATTGTGCGTCCAGGCTTTGGCCGGTTATTTCTTTACTGTCCGGTCCCAGCAGGTACAGGTAGCTCGCGAGTACTTGTTCCGGTGTTTTCAACGCATCCCTGTCTTCGGCCGGGTACGCGGCCAGCCGCATCCCTGTGCGTACAGCGCCTGGATTGATGCAATTCACCCGCATCCCGGTGTGCTCCTGTTCGGCGGCGAGAATTTGCGACAGCGCCTCGGTACCAAACTTGGACACGGAGTAGGCGCCCCAGAACGGCTTGCCTACACGCCCGACACCGCTGCTGGTGAATATTACCGACGGTTGCTCAGCTTGGTGCAGCAGTGGCAGAAGTACTTGAGTCAGGGCGAACGCGGCGGTCAGGTTCACGTGCAATACTTTCTGCCATTCGCCGGCATCGTATTGCTCGATGGGCTGCCGATTGCCAAGAATGCCGGCATTGTGGACCAGCCCGTCCAGCCGCCCGAATTCTTCCAGCAAACTTTCGGCCAGCGTTGAATACGACGTGCCGTCTGCGGTCGCGAGGTCCATGACGGCAATGGACGGTCTCTCGCTACCTTCAATCGCTTCAATGGCGTCGTAGACCTTTTCCAGCTTAGCGGCATTCCGGCCGTGCAGAATTACGCGCGCCCCGAGACGCGCTGTCTCGATAGCGAGTGCGCGGCCAATGCCGTCGCTGGCGCCGGTGATAAGGATAACCTTGTCACGAAGCAGGCCAGTGGGGGCGTCGTAATTTTTGTGGTCGATAGTCAATGTTTCATTTCCAGAGTTTGCGGCTGCCAGCGATACGGCAGCGTGGTTTATTTCAAGGCCGGCTGATCCGGTTCGTTATGTGTTTCGTCGCTGCTCATTTCGACGATCTTTCGCGGCAGGGATTCGAGCGGCTCCGCCAACTCAATCTCTTTCTTGGGCCGGATACCCAGTTCGACGAACTTCCGCGCTCCGGGCAGGACTTTGCGCTCCAGTGAGCCGACCGCGCGATTGTAATGCTCCACGCTGCTCGCGAGGTTCCTGCCGACCTTGTTGAGGTGGGTGACAAACGTGCCCAACCTTGCATAGAGGTCTTCAGCGAGGCGACGAATTTCTTCGGCGTTCTCGGCCAGGGCCAACTGACGCCAGCCGTAAGCAACGGCTTTCAGCAATGCGACTAAACTGGTCGGCGTTGCCAGGATGATTTGCTGTGACAGGGCAAACTCAATCAGCTCGGGATCTTCACTCAGCGCGGCGCTCAGAAACTGATCGCCGGGTATGAACAAAATCACAAACTCCGGGCTCTTGGAGAACTGGTCCCAGTAGCCTTTGCTGGCCAGTTTGCGGATGTGGTCACGAAGATTGCGCGCATGCCGCTTCAGATGCAGGTCGCGTTGCGCGTCGTCCTTCGCTTCGGCGGCGGCGAGGTAAGCATCCAGCGGTGTCTTGACGTCCACGATCAGCTCGCGTTGATCAGGCATGCTGACAATCATGTCGGGGCGCATGATTTTGTCACCGTCGACGTTGTGTACCTGCTCCTGAAAATCGCAATGCTCAACCATGCCGGCCAGCTCGACGAGTCGCCGCAAAGTGATCTCTCCCCAGCGACCGCGGACTTCCGGCCGTCGCAACGCCTTGACCAGGTTTTGCGTTTCCTCGGTCAGTGCCCGCTGGTTCAACTGCATGGTTTCCAGCTGCGAACGAATGCTGCCGTACGCTTCGCTGCGGGACTTCTCCAGTTCCGAAATTTGTCTCTGCGATTGCTGCAATGCATCGCGAATCGGTTTGACCAGGTTTTCCACCGCCTGCTCACGTTCGCCGAGTTCACGCTTGGCGCGCTCCTGGTGGGTGTTCAGATTCTGCTCTGCCAACCGCAGGAAATTCTCGCTGTTCGCTTTCAGTGATTGATTGGCAAGCTCTGAAAACGCCGCGGTCAGTTTGCTGTTTGCCGCTTCGAACGCCAGTTCACGTTCTTTTTGCAAGTCCTCCTGATCCTTGATGCGAGCTTGCAGCTCGAGGGCCGTTTGCTGATGTGCCCGCAGTCGCGAGCGCAACACGAACCAGCAAATCAGGGCGCCGAGTACCAGACCTGCCAGCAGCATGGGTAGGCCGATGTCGATCAGAGCGGGGTGCAGTGTCAGTGTTGCCATGGCTGCTTAGCCTAACTCTTTAGCCACTAGTTGCGTGAGTTCCGCCGGGCTGGCAGCCACTGTGTGCGCTTGCCATCGCTCCGGGTCATCATCGGCCGTGATGTAACCCCAGGCGGCGGCGACCGTGGCCATGCCTGCCGCGCGCCCGGCTTCAATGTCGCGTCTGGCATCGCCCACGTAAACGATGTGTTGCGGCTCGACGTTGAGGATTCTGCTCGCGAGCAACATCGGCGCCGGGTCTGGCTTGCGTTTCGGCAGTGTGTCACCGCTGATCGCGCAGCCCATGCGCTGGTGTAGCCGCAGGGTAATCATGATGGCGTCGGTCATAGCTTGCGGCTTGTTGGTCACTACACCCCACGGCCGGCCTTGTGCTTCAAGGGTCAGCAGTAGTTCGTCCAAACCCGGAAATACGGCAGAGCTCGCACAGACTTGCTGTTCATAGGTTCGTAGAAACCGCTGCTGCAACCCGGTCTGCAGATCAGCATCAGCATCAGCATCCGGGAAGCCGATCCGCACCAGTCCGGCTGAGCCGTTGGAGACACAGGTTCGGGCCAGTTTGTAGTCGGTTTGGGCAACTCCCATCTCTGTCTGCAGACGATGCAGTGCGGCAACCATGTCCGGTGCGGTATCCACCAGGGTGCCATCGAGATCGAAGAGTACGGCGTGGCAGTCCATGCCCAGCGACTTTGCGGTCATGCCGACTCAGGGCGAGTGAAGTGCATCAGGTAATTCACGTCCACGTTCGGCCCCAGTGAGTATTCATGAGTCAACGGGTTGTAGTGCAGGCCGATGCTGCTCTGCAATTCCAGCATTGCGTCACGCGCCCATGAGTCGAGTTCCGATGGTTTGATGAATTTCTGGTACTCGTGGGTGCCGGCAGGTAGCAGGCGTAACAGGTGTTCCGCCCCGACGATGGCAAAAAGAAACGCTTTCGGATTGCGATTGATCGTCGACAAGAATACGTGGCCGCCAGGCTTGACCAGTGTCGCACAGGCATTGATTACCGCATCCGGGGCGGGCACATGTTCCAGCATCTCGAGGCAGGTGACGACGTCGAAGCTTGCTGGGTGCGCTTCCGCAAAGGCTTCTGCCGTGCTTTGCTGGTAGTCCACCGATATGCCCGTTTCAGCCTGATGCAGGCGAGCGACGGTTAGCGGACCTTCAGCCATGTCGATGCCGGTCACGACGGCACCTGCAGCGGCCATCGACTCCGCCAGAATTCCGCCGCCACAGCCGATGTCGAGGACTCGAAGTCCCTGTAACGGCGCGCGTTGCCGAATGTAATCGAGGCGCAGCGGATTGATCTGGTGTAACGGGCGGAATTCGCCGTTCGGGTCCCACCAGCGCGCGGCAAGGGCGTCAAATTTCGCAATCTCGGCCGCATCGACGTTGTCGTTTGTTGTGCTCACAATTCAGTTCTCTTGGCGTGTTCAGGCAGCGCTTATGCGATCTCGCCATTCGGCGCTACGCGTCAGAATGTCGTCAATATCCACGTGCATCAACTGGCCGTCTTCGACCTGGTGTCGGCCAGCAACCCAGACGTCGCTGACCTGCTGCGAGTGCGCAGTGTATACGAGCTGCGAGGTCGGATCGTACAGCGGTTGGCTGTTCAGGGTGCCGAGATCAACGCAGGCGATGTCTGCCCATTTGCCGGGCTCCAGTGAGCCGGTCAGTTCATTGATGCCCAGTGCCCGGGCCCCGTCCAGCGTGGCCATACGCAGCGCTGCACTGGCGGGCAAGGCGGCCGCGTCCCCGGCCACCGCTTTGGCCAGCAGTGCCGCGGTACGCATTTCGCCCAGCATCTCCAGTTCGTTGTTGCTGGCAGCTCCGTCGGTGCCGAGACCAACGACGATGCCTGCCTTGCGGAGAGCTTCTACCCGGGCCATGCCGCTCGCGAGCTTCAGGTTGGAGCGGGGACAGTGTGCAATGGCAACGCCACGATCCGCGCAGAGCGCGATCTCGTCATCGTTGAGGTGAACGGCATGCACCAGCATCAGTGTGGCATTCACCATGTTCAATTTTTGCAGGCGGGCAAAGGGCCTTAGTCCGCTGCTGTTCTGTTCGTCGACGATTTCCTGTGCGGATTCGTGCAGGTGAATTTGCACGCGACTGTCCAGCTGGTCGCACAGAATGCGTAGCTGGGCGAATGACTCATCGGCAACGCAGGCGGTGGAATGGGGTGCGAAGGCCGCTGAGATCAGTGGGTGATCGGCGTAGCGATCGTGGACCAGCTCGGCACCTTTGCTCAGGCATTGGGCGGCATTTTCGGCCCACGGCGTGGAGAACTCGACGACCGGCGTCGCAACCACGGCACGCATGTGCATGGCTTCGGCGGTTTCAGCGACGACTTCCGGGAAAAAGTACTGGTCACTGAAGCAGGTTACGCCAGACAGCAGCATTTCGGCGATGGCATGACGGGTGCCGTCACGCACCATTTCGGCGCTGACAGAGCGGTGCTCGGCCGGCCAGATACGGTCTTTCAGCCAGCGTTCCAGGGGCAGATCGTCGCCGTAGCCGCGAAAAAGGGTCATTGCAGCATGGGTATGGGTGTTAATCAGACCTGGCATCAGGACGTGCCGGGGGCGTTCAATCAACGCGCCCGGCGAATAGCGTTCACGCGCGATTGTTGCGGGCAGGACGTCGAGTATCCGGCCATCGTGGATAGCAATGGCGTGGTCTTGCAGTGCGCCGCCGTCGCCACTGACCGGCAGACACCACCCGGCCACTATCAGTGTGTCGCATTGCTGCATGAATACCTGCTCTTGTCTGCTAATGATGGCGCGGTCAAGGCCGCTATCGGGCTGCGTGGACCGGATTCGGTCGCTTCCTGCCGGTGCCGCAAAGGGTCGCTAGTATAACCGTCAGCCTATGGCATGCCAGCAAATCCCAAGGTCGATTAGGCTCCCTTGAGAATGGCTCATAACCGTGTGGTTCTGCGGCCTGCTGTGCTATCATGCCGCCTACGGATTTGATGCTTCTCAGCCCTCGATCCGGGCCCGGCAAAGCAGAATTAATCTCAACCAATTCCAAGTCAATGAAGGTCGCGATTCCGTTCCTTCGAACGGGGCCGCTCATAACGTGTGAGTAAGGATGTCTGAAGTAGCTAAGGAGATTTTGTCTGTAAGCCTCGAAGAGGAGATGCAGCAGTCTTACCTCGATTACGCCATGAGTGTCATCGTGGGCCGCGCTTTACCGGATGTCCGGGACGGTCTGAAACCGGTTCACCGCCGTGTCCTGCACGCCATGCGCGAGCTGGGCAACGACTTTAACAAGCCTTACAAGAAATCGGCCCGCGTTGTCGGTGATGTCATTGGTAAATATCACCCGCATGGTGATTCGGCAGTCTATGACACCATCGTTCGCATGGCGCAGCCCTTTTCGATGCGCTACATGCTGGTTGACGGGCAGGGCAACTTCGGCTCCGTCGACGGTGACGCGCCTGCTGCCATGCGTTACACCGAAGTGCGCATGGCCAAGATCGCGCATGAAATTCTCGCGGACATCGAAAAAGAAACCGTCAATTTCGTCGAAAACTACGACGGTTCCGAGTCCGAGCCGTCGGTCATGCCGACCCGGTTTCCGAACCTGCTGGTCAATGGGTCCTCGGGAATCGCCGTTGGTATGGCCACCAACATAGCGCCGCATAACCTCACTGAAGTGATCAACGCGTGCCTGGCGACGATCGATAATCCGGCGATTGATCTGCCGGAGTTGATGGAGATCATTCCGGGTCCGGACTTCCCGACCGCCGGCATCATCAACGGCGCCGCGGGCATTTATTCGGCCTACCGGACCGGCCGGGGGCGCGTGCACATCCGCGCCCGAACCATCATCGAAGTTATTGATAAGCGTGGCAAAGAAGCAATCGTAGTGACCGAGTTGCCGTACCAGGTCAACAAGGCGCGGCTGATTGAGAAAATAGCTGATCTCGTGCGGGAAAAACGTATCGAGGGCATCACGGAGTTGCGGGACGAGTCTGACAAGGACGGCATGCGTGTCGTTATTGAGCTGCGCCGCGGCGAAGTGTCGGATGTTGTGCTCAATAACCTTTACAAACAAACGCCGATGCAAAGTGTCTTCGGCATTAACATGGTGGCGTTGCACGAGGGCCAGCCGAAGCTGCTTAACCTCAAGCAGATTCTGGAAGCGTTTCTGTCCCACAGGCGCGAAGTGGTCACCCGCCGGACGATTTTCGATCTGCGCAAAGCGCGTGACCGGGCCCACGTACTGGAAGGGCAGTCGGTTGCGCTGGCGAACATCGACGAAGTGATCGCATTGATCAAAGCTTCACCGTCGCCTGCTGAAGCAAAAGAACAACTGGTCGCACGGGTTTGGTCATCAGGTTCGGTTAGCGAGATGCTGGAACGGGCCGGTGCAACCGATACCCGGCCGGATGGTCTTGAAGAAGAGTTCGGCCTGCACGGTGCGGAATACCGGCTCTCGCCGGTTCAGGCACAGGCCATCCTCGATTTGCGCCTGCACCGGCTCACGGGTCTGGAGCAGGACAAAATATTAAATGAATACAAAGAGTTGCTCGATAAAATTAATGAGTACTCTATTATTCTTTCGGACCCGGATGAACTGCTGCGGGTCATTCGCGAAGAGCTGACGGTGATTCGTGATACCTACGGTGATGAGCGCCGGACAGAAATCGTGCAGGACCACAGTGACCTCGTTGCCGAGGACCTGATTCCGCAGGAAGAAGTCGTGGTGACCTTGTCACACGGCGGTTACGCCAAGGCCCAGCCGATTGATGACTACCAGGCGCAAAAGCGCGGCGGCCGTGGCCGGTCAGCGGCCAAAGTGAAAGATGAAGACTTCATCGACAGTTTGTTCATTGCCAATACCCATGACACGCTGTTGTGTTTCTCAAGCTTCGGCAAGATGTACTGGCTCAAGGTTTATCAGGTTCCGCAAGCGAGTCGCGGCTCGCGCGGCAAGCCGATAGTCAATCTCCTGCCGCTCAGTGCCGACGAGCGTATCAGCGCCATTCTGCCCATCCAGGAATTTGACGACGAGAAGTTCGTGGTCATGGTGACCAGCGGCGGAACCATTAAGAAAACACCGCTGAGTCAGTTCTCGCGGCCGCGGGCAAACGGCATCATAGCGATAGATTTGCGTGATGATCGGCTGGTCAATGTGGCCCTGACGGATGGCCAGCAGGAAATTTTGCTGGTGGCCAGCAATGGCAAGGCGATCCGGTTTAATGAGGGCGATGTACGGCCGATGGGCCGCGGTGCCGCCGGCGTTCGCGGCATCAAACTCAGTGACGGTCACGAGGTTATCGGGCTGTCTATTCTTAGCGGTGGCATGATTCTCACCGCGACAGAAAACGGTTACGGCAAGCGCACGGAGATCGACGATTTCCCGGTCCAGGGACGTGGCGGTCAGGGTGTTATTGCCATACAGACGACGGACCGGAATGGCCGTACGGTGGGCGCATTGCAGGTGGCGGACGACGACGAAATCATGCTGATCAGCTCCAGTGGCACCTTGGTGCGAACACCGGTCAGCGATATTTCGATCATCGGCCGTAACACGCAGGGCGTTCGACTGATTCGTCTGGAGTCGGGCCAGCGGCTCGTTGGTCTGGCGCGAATCGAACTCATGGGTGAGGATGAAGCCGACGCCGAATAAATCGGTCACAGTCAGCCCCTATAGTGTTGTTCACCTGCCTCTCGAATTAACTCAATCTCTACAGGAAATCGCATGTCCCGCGTATTCAACTTCAGCGCTGGCCCAGCTGCATTGCCAGAACCCGTATTAGACCGTATTCGTAACGACATCCCGGACTGGCAAGGCTCGGGAATGTCCGTCATGGAAGTCAGTCATCGCAGCAAACCGTTTATCGCCGTCGCTGAAAAAGCAGAGGCCGATCTGCGCAAACTGCTCGGAATCAGTTCGGACTACAGTGTGCTGTTTTTGCAGGGAGGGGCTACCCTGCAATTTGCCATGACGGCCCTCAATCTCGCTGGCCCGGGTGATACGGCTGATTACGTGCAAACGGGCAGTTGGTCGAAAAAGGCGCTGAAGGAGGCTGCTTTGCACTGCAAGGTCAACGTGGCGGCCAGCAGCGAAGACAGTGGGCATTGCCATATTCCGCCCGAAGATGAGTGGCGCCGCACGAAAGATGCCGCCTATCTGCACTACACACCCAATGAGACTATTGGCGGTGTCGAGTTTCATTTCGTGCCCAACGCAGGGGACACGCCATTGGTGGCTGACATGTCCAGCACGATACTGTCGCGGCCGGTGGACGTCAGCAAATTCGGTCTGATCTACGCCGGGGCGCAGAAGAACATCGGTCCCGCCGGAATCACGGTGGTGATCGTTCGTAATGACCTTCTCGAGCGTGCCCGGCCAGGTCTGCCGACCTTGCTGACCTACAAAGCGTTTGCGGAATCAGGCTCCATGACCAACACGCCGCCGACGTTTGCCTGGTACGCCGCTGGCCTGGTGTTCGATTACCTGCTGGAACAGGGCGGTCTGGAATCGGTCGCTGCCGTCAATGAACGCAAGGCGAAGAAACTGTACGCGGCAATAGATGCCTCCGGGTTTTATACGAATCCGGTTGCTGTGGATGCCCGGTCCTGGATGAACGTCCCCTTTATCCTTGCTGATTCCGGTCTGGACGGCGAGTTTCTCGCTCAGGCGGATGCCGCAGGTCTAACCAATCTCAAAGGCCATCGTTCAGTCGGTGGCATGCGTGCTTCGATCTACAATGCCGTTTCTGAAGCGGCGGTCGATGCTCTGATCCAGTTCATGCAAGATTTCGAGAAATCGCAGTCCTGATTCCTTTACCGAATTACCTGAGCCAGACAAACGACATCATGTACAAAGTATTAACACTGAATAACATCGCCGTGGCCGGCTTGCGCCGCTTACCTCGTGACCGCTATGAAGTCAGTTCGGAGTCCTCCTCGCCGGACGCTGTCATTCTGCGGTCGCATAACATGCATGACATGACGATTCCGGAATCGGTTGCCGCCATTGGGCGCGCAGGCGCTGGTGTCAACAACATCCCGGTATCTGCCATGAGCGACCGCGGCGTACCGGTCTTTAACGCGCCTGGCGCCAATGCGAACGCTGTCAAAGAGCTGGCGGTCGCCGGTCTCTTGCTCGCTGCACGAAATATTTGCGATGCCCGCGAGTACGTCAAATCGTTGACCTCGACTGGCGATGAGCTTGCCAAGGACGTTGAAAACGGCAAGAAGAAGTTTGTTGGCTTCGAATTGCCCGGACGTACCCTCGGCGTGATTGGCCTTGGCGCCATTGGCGTCGAAGTGGCCAATGTTGCTTTGGCACTGGGCATGAAAGTCGTCGGCTTCGATCCCAAGATTACCGTCAAGCGCGCGTGGCAGTTGTCGTCCGGCGTCAAGCAGGTAGAGACTCTGGATCGCTTGTTCAAAGCATCGGATGTGGTTTCCGTTCACGTGCCTCTCGTCGATGGCACGAAAGGTCTGGTCAGTGCCGATCGACTGAGCTTGATGAAAGATGGCAGTGTAATCATCAACTTTGCCCGCGGTGGGGTGGTCGATTCAAAGGCTGCGTTGCAAGCACTCAACAGCGGCAAGCTGCATGCTTACGTTTGCGACTTCCCTACACCGGAACTGATTGCGCACCCCAAAGTTATCGCGCTGCCGCATTTGGGAGCATCAACGACCGAAGCGGAAGAAAACTGCGCCGTAATGGTCGCCGAGAATGTCAAAGAATACCTGGAAAACGGCAATGTTCGTTCTTCAGTCAACTTTCCAGAGGCGGTCATTCCCCGTGCCGACGCGTGGCGTATAACCATTGCGAACGCGAACGTGCCGAACATGGTTGGCCAGATTTCGACCTGCCTGGCTCAGGCTGGCCTGAACATTGCTGACCTTCTGAACAAGTCCATGGGGGATATCGCGTACACGATCGTCGATCTCGATGGTCCGGTATCCGAGGAAACGATGCAGGCGATCCGTGGAATTAAGGGCGTGCTGAGATTGCGTAATCTTGGTAAGCCGATATCCTGACAGCCTTGACTTGGAAAGCCGTCTGCAAGGCGGCCACTTGTCACGGCATTTTCGCTTGATGACCGTCAGCAGGCAAACGCATGTCCAAAGCCAGTAAGGATTCAGAAGCAGCCGTTGATCTGCCCGCAATGCGCAAGCGTATTGATGAGGTTGATCAGCAAATACAGGCGCTGATCAATGAACGGGCCCGCTTTGCCCAGCAGGTGGGCATAAGCAAAGGCGACCTGGCGGCAGCGGTGGACTATTACCGTCCGGAACGCGAGGCGGAAGTCCTGCGCAAGGTGCTTGCGCGCAATGAAGGGCCTTTGCGTGACGAAGAAATGTTACGGCTTTTTCGCGAGATCATGTCAGCTTGCCTCGCGCAACAGGAGCCCCTCAAGGTCGGCTTTCTTGGGCCGGAAGGGACTTTTACACAAGCGGCTGTTTACAAGCACTTCGGGCACTCGGTGCGCGCCTTGCCATTCGGCACGATCGACGAGGTTTTCCAGGAAGTTGAGAGTGGTGTTGCCGATTTCGGCGTCGTGCCTATCGAAAACTCTACGGAGGGCACAGTCAACAACACGCTCGACATGTTTCTTACATCGCCGCTGAAGATCGGCGGTGAAATTGAATTACGAATCGAACAGCACCTGCTCGGCACCATGCAGAGTCTCGAAAAGGTTGAGCGTGTGTGTGCGCATGAGCAGGCGTTGGCACAATGCCGCGGCTGGTTGCGGGAGTATTTGCCGCAGGTGGAGCTTATTGGCGTCAGTAGCAATGCCGTTGGTGCACGCCGCGCCCGCGACGAGTCAGGTACGGCGGCCATTGGCAGTGATGCAGCGGCCGAGGTCTACGATCTGAGAATCATGGTCAATAACATCGAGGACAGCGCGGACAACGCGACCCGGTTTCTCGTGATAGGCCGCAACCTGCTGGCGGCGAGTGGGCTGGACAAGACGACCATCATGGTATCCACCAGCGGTACGGCGGCAGGCGCGGGCGTACTGCATTCCTTACTGCAGCCGTTTGCCACGCATGGCGTGAACATTACCCGGATTGAGTCGAGACCATCGCGGCGACGCAACTGGGACTACGTCTTTTTTCTGGATATCGACGGGCATGCCGAGCAATCACCGGTGTCTGAAGCCTTGGCCGAATTGCGCGAGCTAAGTTCGCTGTTTCGTGTACTTGGCGCGTACCCGCGTGCCATCAGTTAGGCCGGGCATGCATTATCTCGTTTCTCCTTCCGCCGTCGGCAATGGCTCGCTGCGGGTACCGGGTGACAAATCCATCTCGCACCGGGCGCTCATGTTTGGTGCTATTGCGGAAGGGCAAACGCGCGCCAGCGGCTTTCTCAACGGCGCAGATTGCCTGGCGACACTGGCGGCACTGCGTTCGCTGGGCGTGAATATTGAGGAATCGGCTGACCATTCGGTGGTCATTACCGGCGTCGGATTGCACGGTATGAGGGCGCCGGCCATCGACCTTGACCTGGGTAATTCGGGAACGGCGATGCGCCTGTTTTGCGGTTTACTCGCAGGCCAGAGCTTCTCCTCAACACTGTGCGGCGATGAGTCACTCTCGGGTCGGCCCATGGGGCGCGTAGTCGAACCGCTGATGCGGATGGGCGCGGAAATTCACAGTGCGGACGGGCGACCGCCACTTAAGATTGTGGGCGGTAACCAGCTGACCGGTATCGATTACGCAATGCCGGTCGCAAGCGCGCAAGTAAAATCAGCAATTCTGCTTGCCGGTTTGTACGCGCATGGCGCGACCAGTGTGCTGGAGCCGGCGGTATCGCGTGATCATACCGAGCGCATGCTTACCGCGATGGGCGCTACCGTATATCGTGACGCGGAGCGGGTATCAATCCTGCCGGGCTCAGCAATGCGCGGGATTGATATTGTGGTGCCGGGCGATTTGTCGTCAGCCACGTTCCCCATGCTGGCCGCACTGATCGCCGACAACAGCTGCGTCATGTTGGAGAATGTGGGGGTGAATCCTACCCGGGCAGGGGTCATCACTATCCTGCGGCAGATGGGAGCGGATATACGCCTTCATAACGAGCGTCGTTGTGGCGATGAGCCGGTTGCCGATCTGGAAATTCGCTCGTCGAAGCTGCGGGCCATCACGCTGGACCCGGCGCTGGTGCCACTTGCGATCGATGAGTTTCCAGCCTTGTTCGTGGCGGCAGCCTGCGCCGAAGGGACGACAGAATTCAGCGGTCTCGCAGAGTTGCGGGTCAAAGAGAGTGATCGCATCAGCGCGATGGCGGATGGCTTGCGGGTGCTCGGCATTCGGCTCGAAGAGCAGCCGGACGGCATTCGCATCAGCGGCGGCCCGATCGGGAGTGGCACCGTCCAAAGTCACAGCGACCACCGGATTGCCATGGCATTTGCGGTGGCCGCAAGTCGAGCCAACGACACCGTGCGGATCGAAGACGTGGCCAATGTGAATACCTCATTCCCGGGATTTGTCGACCAGCTGCAGTCGATCGGAGTTGACATAATACAGGGCGGGGTCGCAGGGTCATGAGCAGTGCGGCAGCGCCGGTCATTACGATCGACGGGCCCAGCGGGTCGGGTAAAGGCACGGTCGCAAGGCGAGTTGCGCAAACGTTGGGCTGGCACCTGTTGGACAGTGGCGCACTCTACCGGCTGGTGGCGCTGGCCTCCTTGCGTGCGGGCGTTGACGCTACGGACGAGCCACGCCTGAGAGAGTTGGCGGTGGAATTGCCCGTGGTGTTCGCCGTGAGGGCCGACGGCAGCGAACAGATCCGGCTGGGCGACCAAGACGTGACCCTGGATATCCGCACGGAGGAGTGCGGTCTCCGAGCCTCCGCGGTCGCGGTCCTGCCTGCGGTGCGCGAGGCCCTGCTGGAGAGGCAGCGCAGCTTTCAGGTCCCGCCGGGTCTGGTCGCCGATGGCCGCGACATGGGCACGGTGGTGTTCCCGGCCGCGGCCCTCAAAGTGTTCCTCACCGCCAGTGCCGCTGAGCGCGCGAATAGGCGCTATAAGCAGTTGAAAGAAAAGGGACTTGGTGTTAGCCTTGCCGCCCTTTCGCGGGACATTGAGGACCGTGACAGGCGGGATTCCGAGCGATCGGTGGCCCCGTTACGACCCGCAGCCGATGCCCGAATTCTGGATTCCAGTGACCTGACGATTAACGAAGTCAGCGACAAGATTCTCGGATGGGCGCGACAAGGGCAGCTCGCGAAATAAATCCGACTTGCAAGTTGGGTCGGTAAACCCGGTAGTACACCGATACGACAGGATCGTCGTGTCTTTTCTTAAAGTAACCGTCGGCTAAAGGAAGTAGCTGGGCGATTGGGTTGAGAGTCGGTTAACGATTCTCTGGTTTATTCTAATGTCTGAAAGTTTTGCTGAATTATTTGAACAGAGTTTTGCCAGTCAACATATAAAGCCAGGCGCCATCATCACCGGCACCGTAGTTGACATCAATAATGACGTCGTCATCGTCAGTGCAGGTCTCAAGTCTGAGGCCGTTATTCCCATCGAACAATTTCGCAATGATAAGGGCGAAACCGACGTCAATGTCGGCGATGAAATCGAAGTAGCACTTGATGCTGTTGAAGACGGCTTTGGCGAAACCAAACTCTCGCGCGAGAAAGCTATACGTGCCCGTACCTGGACGCAGCTCGAAAAAGCGTTTGAGAAAAATGAAGTTGTCATCGGAATTATCAATGGTCGCGTTAAGGGCGGCTTTACCGTTGAAATCGACAACGTTCGCGCCTTCTTGCCTGGTTCGCTCGTGGATGTACGTCCCGTGCGTGACCCTGCGTACCTCGAAGGCAAGAGCCTTGAATTCAAGGTTATCAAGCTCGATCAGCGTCGCAACAACGTCGTTGTATCGCGTCGCGCCGTTGTCGAACAGGAATACAGTGCAGAGCGCGAAGCGCTGCTGGAATCCTTGCAGGAAGGCAATGTCGTCAAGGGTATCGTCAAGAACCTGACCGACTACGGTGCATTCGTCGATCTCGGCGGCATCGATGGCCTGTTGCACATTACCGATATGGCGTGGAAGCGGGTCAAGCATCCGTCGGAAGTCGTCAATGTTGGTGATGAAATCGACGTCAAGATCCTGAAGTTTGATCGTGAACGTCAACGCGTATCACTCGGTATCAAGCAGCTGGGCGACGATCCGTGGCATGACCTCGCACGTCGTTACCCGCCGCAGACACGTCTGTTCGGCAAGGTAACCAACATTGCTGACTACGGCTGCTTCGTGGAAATCGAAGAAGGCGTTGAAGGCCTTGTGCACGTCTCGGAAATGGATTGGACCAACAAGAACGTCAATCCGTCCAAGGTTGTGAACATCGGTGACGATGTTGAAGTGATGGTGCTTGAGATTGATGAAGAGCGCCGCCGCATCTCACTGGGTATCAAACAGTGTCAGTCGAATCCGTGGGCCGAGTTTGCAGCGACCATTAATCGCGGCGACAAGGTCAGCGGTCAGATCAAGTCGATCACCGATTTCGGTATCTTCATCGGTCTGGACGGCGGCATCGACGGTCTCGTTCACTTGTCCGATATTTCCTGGGATATGACCGGCGAAGAAGCCGTGCATAACTACAAGAAAGGGCAGGAGATCGAAGCAGCTGTACTCGCAATTGATGCAGAGCGTGAGCGTATCTCGCTGGGTATCAAGCAGCTGGACAAAGACCCGTTCTCGGCCTGGCTTGCCGATCATCCGAAGAACACGGTTGTTAAGGGTACGGTCACGGAAGTGGACGCACGCTATGTAATCGTTGACCTGGGTGACGGTGTGACCGGCTCCTTGCGCTCCTCTGAATTGGCCCGTGGCCGGGTGGAAGATGCCCGCACAATGATCAAGATTGGCGATGAGATTGAAGCGAAGTTCACGAATGTGGACCGCAAGAATCGCAGTGTTGCTCTGTCGATCAAAGCCAAAGAGGTTCACGAAGAAGCAGAGGCGCTCAGCAGCTACAACTCCGACTCGGGCAGTGCCCCGACCGGTACCACACTGGGCGAGCTTCTCAAAGAAAAAATGTCCGGCGAGAGCAATTAAGAAAAAAGATTGGCCCGGGCCTCACGGTCCGGGCTATATTTCCTTTATAATCGGCGGCTTAGGCGGAACGACACCGGGAATCAAGCGAAGCGTGTTATGACAAAGTCTGAACTGATCGAAATAATCTCAAAAAAACAAAAGCACTTGCCCGCCAAAGACGTTGAGTTGGCCGTCAAGCACCTGCTCGATCTGATGAGCGACTCACTGGCTACCGGCCAGCGGATAGAGATTCGTGGCTTCGGCAGTTTCTCGCTGCATTTTCGTCCACCACGCATCGGTCGCAATCCCAAGACGGGCGAAGCTGTCGCTTTGTCCGGTAAGTACGTTCCTCACTTTAAGCCCGGCAAGGATCTGCGTGAGCGGGTCAATGAGAGTCGGGAGTTTCCGATCAAGTCCTGATTGACCCCGTCACGGCAGTTTACTTTTGCCGTGCGGCTTACCATCGATCAGCGAAACCAATACACTGTGCGAATCGCATAGGAGCCGCCGGCATACGGCGGGAGCGGGCGCATGTTCAAAAAAATCGCGGTAATTTTCGTTGTACTGATTATCATTGCCGTCATGGTCGTATTTACTGACCGCAATCCCGGGCAATTGCCGCTGGACCTTGCCTTTGGCGTTGTCGAGCCGTCAATTGTGTTGGCGATTTCTCTGACCTTCGTGGCGGGCTGGGTCTTTGGCCTGTTGTGCACTTGCCTGTTTATCATGCGTCTGGTGAATGACCGACGACGTCTGCGCAGCGCGCTGCGCCAGACGGAGTCCGAAGTCAGCCGTTTGCGCAACATGCCGATTGCCGATGCCGACTGAATCGACTTTCTTACTGGCCGGTCTGTTCCTGCTGCTGGTCGCAGCAGGCTGGGCGCTGGGCCGTTTCGGTGAGCGCGACGAGCAGGACGAGGTCGCTCCGCCCATTAATACCGATTACCTGAAAGGCCTGAATTTTCTGTTGAACGAGCAGACAGATCAGGCATTGGAACATTTTCTCAAAATGGTCCGGGTCGACGACAAGACCATAGAAACCCACTTTGCGCTGGGCAGCCTGTTCCGTCGTCGGGGCGAAGTTGACCGGGCAATCCGGATACATCAAAACATCATTGCGCGTCCCGATCTGGCCGCGGAGCAGCGAGACCTGGCGCTGCTCTCCCTTGCTAAAGACTATTTACGGGCTGGCCTGCTGGATCGAGCCGAGAAAATGTTTGTGCGTCTCGCGGAGGGATCGCGGCATCAGGTGGAGGCTCTGGAACGCCTTTGCCGCATTTACGAACAGGAACGTGAGTGGCAACGTGCGATCGACTGCAGTCAGAAGTTGGAGATTCTGAGCGGCAAGTCTCTGGCGTTGCAGATAGCCCATTATTACTGCGAACTGGCCGAAAAATCGGCACTTGCCAAGGATTACCCAGCGGCGCGAGCTTTTGTGAAAAAGGCGCAAAGCGGACGTCCCAGAACGTTTCGCGGTGCACTGACGCGGGCCAACATAGCCAGGGAAACCGGCGACTTCAAACTGGCGCTCAAGCTTTACCACCGCGTCATGGACGAGAGTAACTACCTGATCACCGAGGCGTTGCCGAGGATGGTCGATATTCACAGGGAAGAAGGCACGGTCGAGCAATTGCAAAAAACCTTGCAGGCGATGCTCGACAAGCTCCCGGAAAGCGGCAAGGACGTCGCTTACACCGCTATCGTTAACAATATCGGCGGCATAGCTGTCATTGACGACTGTGTTGAGCACTACATGCTGAACGAGCCGACGTTGCTCGAATTTGTTGACTTGCGCCAGTTTGCGGCGGGCGATGACGGTGCCAGAAAGATGGCGCTTGACCGGGTCCGGGCTGCGCTCAGCAAGATGGCGGCAGCAACACCGCGCTACCAGTGTCATGAATGCGGCTTTTCCAGCCAGCGATTGCTTTGGCAGTGCCCCAGTTGCAAAAACTGGGAAACGCAGCGGCCGTTTACGCGGGTCCAATTTGACACACTGCTGCAACGAAGCGCCGCAACTGCCTAGTACATTTTCCCACGTTGTGCCGAGATTCGGGCGCAGCAACCTGCTACTCCTGTAATTATGCTTCGATCACCAGACGGGCTGCTGGGGAACCCTCGGCCAGCTGGTTGTCATCCATTCTTGCAGGAGTTCGACATGAGAAAAATCACTCATCATTGCCTGGCTGCGCTGGGCGTTGCACTGATGCCAATGCTGGCTTTTGCCGGCCCGGTTAACGTGAATACGGCAGACGCCGAGACGATCTCGGCTGAGCTGCGGGGCATAGGCATGAGCAAAGCGCAGGCCATTGTCGCCTGGCGAGCCGAGAACGGTCCGTTCAAGACCGTCGATGACCTGGCGCTGGTCAAGGGCATCGGCGAGCGTACTCTGGAAATTAATCGGGCGGACATACTGCTCGAAGGTGCTGCCGCCAATCCGCGCAAGTAGCCGGCAACATTCCCGCTGCAGCAAAGCTGCAGCGGGAATGGGATCAGCAGACAGATCAGCTTTTGAGACCTGCAGCGTTATCGCGGACCCACCGTATTGGTTATCATGCAGCGGACGTGTATCACTGGAGAGCCCTGTTGTCCAAACCAATTCGAGCCGTTGTATTCCCGGTTGCCGGTCGGGGAACCCGATTCCTACCGGCGACCAAAGCCAGCCCCAAGGAAATGCTGCCCATAGTCGACAAGCCGTTAATCCAGTACGCGGTGGAAGAGGCTGTTGCGGCGGGTGCAACCCGGCTGATATTCGTGACGGGGAGCTCAAAGCGGGCGATCGAAGACCATTTCGACACAGACGCGGAGCTCGAGCGGGCGTTGGTGGAGTCCGGCAAGGATGATTTGCTGGCGCTGATCCGGAACATCGTGCCGAAGGGCGTCTCCTGCATTTACATACGTCAGGGCGAGCCGCTGGGTCTGGGGCACGCGGTACTCTGCGCACGCAGCGCCGTGGGTGACGAACCGTTTTTCGTGCATCTTGCGGATGACTTGATACGGGGCGAGCCGGGCTGCCTGGCACAAATGGCCGGCGAATACAGTCGCCATG
The DNA here is from genome assembly GCF_001677435.1 of Woeseia oceani. GTDB lineage: Bacteria > Pseudomonadota > Gammaproteobacteria > Steroidobacterales > Woeseiaceae > Woeseia > Woeseia oceani. The sequence goes on along the minus strand of NZ_CP016268.1, from coordinate 2,188,567 downwards.
GTGGAAGTGTCGTGGCCGTGGAGGAAGTGCCACCCCATCGGACCTCGAGCTACGGCATCGTCGCAATCGATCATGACAACGACAACCGCATTACGCGAATTGTCGAAAAACCAAAGCCGGAAGTTGCACCGTCCAACATGGCGGTGGTCGGTCGCTACCTGTTGGATTCCCGCATTTTCGGCAAACTCGAGACCACAGGCCGAGGGGCGGGTGGGGAGATTCAATTGACCGATGCGATTTCCGATTTGCTGAATGAACTGCCGGTGTATGCGCATTCCTTCCATGGCGAGCGCTTCGATTGCGGTAGTAAACTTGGTTACCTCAAGGCGACGGTGGCCTACGCACTGGACCATCCCGAGCTAAGCGTGGGGTTTCGTGAGCATTTGCGAGAGATCGATCTGAAATAGCACCGATCGTTCCGGGTGCGCGGCGTGTCAGTTCGACAGGTGCATTGCCCAGCGACAAGTCAGCTGGGCGGTCGGTAACGTTCGCGCTAAGGGCCTCATCCTGTCGTCTGACAAGAGGTTTGACGACCAATGGGCCTGGGCAACAATAGCTCTTAAGGTAAACGGCATCTGACTGCGCAACGGGTTTGCGCCCGGTCGAAGGTCAGATGGTTAACGTAGCGCGAGGCCCGATGCCGTCCTTTGACTCTTGTCAGGTAGTACCCGACGCAGGCGTTGTGCCGTTCACCAACGCCGCCTGTCGTGCCAGAATCGCTTCATGGAATCATCGCTAACGTTCATCGCCAGCGCCGCGATATTCGGCTCTATGCTGATCCTCGCATTGGTCCCCAGCATGAGTGTGATCACAGTCTGCGCTCGCTCAGTGTCGTATGGGTTCGCGCACGGAGTGGCGGCTACGGTTGGCGTGGTTGTCGGCGACATAGTGTTCATTCTCATTGCCGTTCTGGGCTCGATTGTGATGATCGAATCTGTTGCGGGTTTGCCCACCGTGTTGCAATACGCTGGCGGTGTGTATCTGCTCTGGTTGGGCGTGCAGACCTGGCGATCCGGCTCCAAACCTGAAAATGTGAGTACGGTTGCACGGTCGTCAATTTGGAGCAGCTTTTTGGCCGGGTTGTTATTGACGATGACGGATCAAAAGGCCGTCTTGTTTTATCTCGTCTTTTTCCCCGCATTTGTGGACCTGACTTCCATCAATTCGGTCGACGTTGGCATAATCGTGATTCTGGCGACATTGTCCGTCGGTAGCGCCAAACTCGGCTATGCGTACCTGGCGAGCAGGACGACCGGGCTCCTGAGTGGCAAGATGGAACGGGCAATCAGAGGGCTTGCGGCGGCGCTGATGAGTGGGGTCGGGCTGTACCTGTTGCTCAAACCCTAATCGGGTCACTGGAGCAGGCAAAAGAAAGGGGCACCCACGGGTACCCCTTTCCATAATTGGCTCCTCGGGCCGGACTCGAACCCAATCGGCCCGCCTTGATTCGTGGATGCCCGTAGTTTGGTGCCGATTGATCTTCAGTGTCTTCTGAAGGACAAGGCGCAGAATTCTCGCTGGTGAGTCCGGATCGCTCTGCAAGCAAAAAAAAGGGGCACCCAACGGGTACCCCTTTCTAAAATTGGCTCCTCGGGCCGGACTCGAACCCAATCGGCCCGCCTTGATTCGTGAATGCCCGTAGTTTGGTGCCGATTGATCTTCAGTGTCTTCTGAAGGGAAAGGCGCAGAATTCTGGCTGGTGAGTCCGGACCGCTCTGCAAGCAAAAAAAAGGGGCACCCAACGGGTACCCCTTTCTATAATTGGCTCCTCGGGCCGGACTCGAACCCAATCGGCCCGCCTTGATTCGTGAATGCCCGTAGTTTGGTGCCGATTGATCTTCAGTGTCTTCTGAAGGGAAAGGCGCAGAATTCTGGCTGGTGAGTCCGGACCGCTCTGCAAGCAAAAAAAAGGGGCACCCAACGGGTACCCCTTTCTATAATTGGCTCCTCGGGCCGGACTCGAACCCAATCGGCCCGCCTTGATTCGTGAATGCCCGTAGTTTGGTGCCGATTGATCTTCAGTGTCTTCTGAAGGGAAAGGCGCAGAATTCTGGCTGGTGAGTCCGGACCGCTCTGCAAGCAAAAAAAAGGGGCACCCAACGGGTACCCCTTTCTATAATTGGCTCCTCGGGCCGGACTCGAACCAGCGACCAATTGATTAACAGTCAATCGCTCTACCAACTGAGCTACCGAGGAATTGTTGCGTGCCTAGACACGCAGGGCCGGCATTCTCGTTCAGAGCCATGCGCAAGTCAAGGCTACGGGTCGAGGTCAGGCCAGAACGCTGCGAATTCGGCGCACAGACTCTTGTAAGTCCTCGATTGAACAGGCGAAAGAGAGTCGCACGTAGCCGGGCGTGCCGAACGGACTGCCAGGTACCATAACAACCACAGCCTCCTGCAAGAGCAACTCGACCAGCTCGAAATCGTCTTTCAGGCCACGAGCTTCCAGCGCGCCGGTTACGCGCGGATACGCGTAAAACGCACCTTCACCGCGCCGGCATTCGAAGCCCGGTATGCCATTCAGGGCTTCGACGATGTAGTCGCTGCGCGCTTTATAGGCGGCATTCATCTCAGCGATGCAGGTCTGGTCGCCGTCAAGGGCGGCCGTAGCAGCCACTTGGGAGATACTGCAGGGGTTGGAAGTGCATTGGCTTTGAATGGTTTTCATCGCTTTGATGACTTCCGCCGGACCGCCCGCGTAACCAATTCTCCAGCCGGTCATGGCGTAACACTTGGAGACGCCATTAATTGTGACAACCTGATTCTTTAGCTCAGGCACCGCAGTCACGAGGCTGCAAAATGGTTCAGCACCCCAATGGATATGTTCGTAAATGTCGTCGGCGGCTACAACGACGTTGGGGTGGCGCAGAAGCACGGCGCCCAACGCTTCCAGTTCCTTGCGGGTGTAGCAGCTGCCACTGGGATTGGACGGGCTGTTGAGGAACAACAGCCGTGTGCGCTTCGTTATCGCAGCTTCGAGCTGTTCCGGCAGGATTTTAAAGTCACTGTCGATACCGGTCATGATCGATACGGGGATGCCGTCAGCTACCCGAACCATGTCGGGGTAGGAGACCCAGGCGGGTGCCGGAATGATGGCTTCGTCGCCGGCACTCAGTACACCCATGCAGAGATTGAAGAGCGTGTGCTTGGCACCGACTGAGACCAGAATCTGTTCCAGTCCGTAATCAAGTGCGTTGTCACGCTCGAACTTGCGCTGAATAGCCTGCTTCAGGCTCGTGGTGCCATCGATTGCCGTGTACTTGGTCTGGCCGTCGTGGATGGCGCGTATCGCCGCCTCTTTGATGTGCAGGGGTGTGTCAAAATCCGGCTCGCCAGCGCCGAGGCTGATGACATTCTTGCCTTCTTCACGCAGGCGGGCAGCGAGGCCAAGGACAGCGCTGGTGGCCGACGGCATCACACGACTCATTCGTTCCGAAACTGTTAGACTCACTCGCTTTTCTCCTATAAAGCCGCCGCAATGGTACGCGATTCCTGCGAGGCACCCAAGATAATGTCAGACACTGAACCCCATCGACTAGAGCTCGTTTCCAAGTACAGTCCTGCAGGTGATCAGGAAGCGGCAATCAGTGGTCTGGTGAGCGGGTTGCGGGACGGCCTGGCACGCCAAACCTTGCTTGGGGTCACGGGGTCCGGCAAGACCTTTACGATGGCCAGTGTGATCGCCGAAGTGCAGCGTCCTGCGATAATTCTGGCACCGAACAAGACCCTTGCCGCACAGTTGTACGGTGAGATGCGTGAGTATTTTCCGCGCAATTCTGTCGAGTACTTCGTTTCCTACTATGACTACTATCAGCCGGAAGCCTACGTCGCCAGCTCTGACACCTATATCGAGAAAGATGCGTCAATCAATCAGCACATCGAACAGATGCGGTTGTCGGCCACCAAAGCTCTGATTGAGCGTCCCGATACCATTATTGTTGCCACGGTTTCCGCCATCTACGGTCTTGGTGATCCGGAAGCGTATTTCAGCATGGTGTTGCACCTGGCACGCGGCGAATCAGTGGAGCAACGAAGCATTCTGAGCCGTTTGGCCGAGATGCAGTACACCAGGAATGAGATTGAGTTGTCGCAAGGCACCTACCGGGTCCGCGGCGATGTCATAGACATCTTTCCAGCGGAATCCGAGCGTGATGCAGTGCGCATCGAGTTGTTCGATGACGAAATTGAGGCGTTGTCGTACTTCGATCCGTTGACGGGGGAGGTCGTTCGCCGGGTGCCACGGCTGACCGTGTTTCCCAAGTCGCACTACGTTACGCCGCGCGAGAAAATGATGGCGGCCGTTGAGCAGATTGAAGCTGAGTTGCGGCCGCGACTTGAATACTTGCGCAAACACGAAAAATTGCTCGAGGCACAGCGGCTTGAACAGCGCACGCTGTTTGACATGGAGATGATCAAGGAACTCGGCTACTGCCAGGGCATTGAGAACTATTCCCGTTATTTGTCCGGACGTGAGCCCGGTGAGCCGCCCCCGTGTCTGTTCGATTACTTGCCGACCAATGCCTTGCTGGTTGTCGACGAGAGCCACGTTACGGTCCCGCAGTTGGGCGGAATGTACAAAGGCGACCGCTCACGCAAAGAAACGCTGGTCGAGTACGGCTTTCGTTTACCGTCAGCGTTGGACAATCGGCCTTTGCGCTTTGACGAGTTTGAAAATCTGTCACCGCAAACCGTCTACGTTTCGGCGACACCGGGTGATTATGAACGCGAGCGCTCGGACAATATTGTCGAGCAGCTGGTACGGCCCACCGGACTGATTGATCCGGAAGTGGAAGTGCGCCCAGCCCTGACCCAGGTCGATGACGTCTTGAGTGAAATTCGCCTGCGCACGGCAGCAGGCGAGCGGGTACTGATTACCACGCTCACCAAGCGCATGGCCGAAGATCTGACCGAGTACGTCCAGGAACACGGTGTGAGTGTTCGCTATCTGCATTCGGACATCGGTACCGTCGAGCGGATGGAGATCATTCGTGATTTGCGCCTGGGCGAGTTCGACGTGTTGATAGGAATCAACTTGCTGCGCGAGGGGCTGGATATGCCGGAAGTCTCGCTGGTGGCGATCCTCGATGCGGACAAAGAAGGCTTCCTGCGCTCCGAGCGTTCGCTGATACAGACGATCGGCCGGGCGGCCCGCAACCTGAACGGCAAAGCGATTCTGTACGCGGATCGTATGACCGGTTCCATGGAACGGGCGATCGGCGAAACCAACCGCCGACGGGAACGGCAGCTTGCGCACAATGCGCTGCACGGCATCGTGCCCGCCAGCATCATCAAGAGTGTCGCCGATATCATGGAAGCGGGGCAAACGGCCCCGGTTCGCGGCCGCAAGCGGGCCGCCGAGGACTCCGCCTCGTACGCCGCGATGACTCCGGAACAGCTGCTGCAAAAAGCGCAGAAGTTGGAAAAGCGGATGCTGAAACACGCGCGGGAGCTTGAATTCGAAGAAGCGGCTCGTTTGCGGGACGAAATCCATGCCTTGCGGGAAGCGGCATTGGGGCTTTCGGACCGTCTGGTTGGCTAGATTGAAGTTTCTGCCAAAAAGGCGCCGAGAGTGCTTGCTAAGGACCAGCTCCTTGAGTATCTTGGGCGCCGTTTTGCGGGACCCACCGCACACCGTGCGGGCGATTAGCTCAGGGGTAGAGCGCCACGTTGACATCGTGGAGGTCGGTGGTTCGAGACCACCATCGCCCACCAGACCCGGTGGCTTGTTGTAGATCTGCGACAAAAAACCGTCAAACTTGCGTAACAGGCCTGAATTTGTTGCTATTCAGGCCCTGTGGCGCTTGTGTCGTACTCACGGCGGCTATAAAATTCGCGTCCCCGTCTTGCAGGTGCCGGTAGTAGACCGGTTGCAGGCGGAGACATTCATGGTATTTGGGAGGATCGGCTTATCGCAGCCACTAAGCGCGTCAGGCGCAATGAAGAAATCGAGGCATCGGAAGTTCGGGTAATTGATCAGGATGGTGAACAAGCCGGTGTAATGCCTTTGAGAGAAGCGCTGGTAATCGCGAAAGAACAGGGATTGGACCTTGTAGAGGTCTCTCCCACAGCGAAACCGCCCGTATGTCGGGTGATGGACTTTGGCAAGTACCTGTTTGAGCTGAATAAGAAGGCGCAAACGGCGAAACGCAAGCAAAAACAGGTCCATGTTAAGGAAATCAAATTTCGTCCGGGCACGGACGAGGGTGACTACAAGATCAAGCTGAAGAAGCTGACGGCGTTCCTTGAGAACGGCGACAAGACCAAAGTCACCTTGAGGTTCAGAGGTCGGGAGATGGCGCACCAGGAATTGGGTGCGAAGCTGCTGGCCAGGGTCCGAGACGACCTGAAAGAGCTGAGTGTCGTTGAACAGATGCCGCAGATGGAAGGGCGGCAGATGATTATGGTGATGTCACCAAAGAAAAAGTAAGACCAAGAAAAAGTGAGTACGGGTACACCCGGTAACGGGTCACTGCCTGAACCCCGCCTGTCGCGGCGCATCGCATGTTGCGGTGACGTACGTTGCAGGGCTAGAAAACAGGAAAAGACAATGTCGAAGATGAAAACGAACCGGGGCGCGGCCAAGCGCTTCCGCCGGACGGGTAAGGGTGGCTTCAAACGCGCTCAGTCCCATCTCAATCACATCCTTACGAAAAAGAAGTCGAAGCGTAAGCGCCAGCTGGGTCTGACCCTGCAGGTTGCCGAGTGCGACGTTAAAAGCGTGCGTCGCATGCTGCCGTATAGCTGAGGAGCGATTGAGTCATGGCAAGAGTTAAACGTGGCGTAACCGCCAAAGCGCGTCATAAAAAGGTACTTGGCAAAGCCAAGGGCTATTACGGCGCTCGCAGTAAATTATTCAAGACGGCCAAGCAGGCTGTTATCAAAGCCGGTCAGTACGAGTACCGTGACCGTCGTCAACGCAAACGTCAGTTCCGTGCATTGTGGATCGCGCGTATCAACGCCGCTGCCCGCATTCATGGTTTGTCCTACAGCCGCCTGATCAATGGTTTGAGCCGTGCGGAAGTGGACATCGACCGCAAGGTGCTGGCTGATATCGCGGTGCACGATCTGGAGGCATTCGGTGCAATTGCGGAGCAAGCCAAAGCCGCACTTGCCGATTCCTGATTGCCTGACCTAAGTAGTCAGGCTCGTGCAAACACTCGATGAGTTACTCGCGGCAGCGGCGAAAGAAATCGCTGCTGCCGCGGACCTGTCTGCGCTGGATTCGGTGCGCGTCACTTACCTCGGCAAAAAGGGTGAGCTGACGTCAAGACTCAAAGCGCTGGGTCAGGTGTCCGCCGCGGAGCGTCCGGCCGCCGGTCAGGCCATCAATGCCGCCAAGCAGACTTTGGTTCAGGCTATCAATGCCAGACGCGATGGGCTGGAGCAGGCGGCGCTTGAGGCCCGCTTGCTGGCAGATGCGGTCGATGTAACCTTGCCTGGTCAGGGGCTGGGGATGGGTGCACGACATCCGGTATCCCGAGCCATGGCACGGATAGAAGCCATCTTTGGCAATGCAGGCTTTGAAGTGCGTTCCGGGCCGGAAATTGAAGACGATTTCCACAATTTCACTGCGCTGAATATTCCCGAAAACCACCCCGCCCGTGCTATGCACGACACATTCTACTTCCCGGGTGGAAAACTGCTGCGCACGCATACCTCGCCTGTGCAAATCCGCTCGATGGTTGAAGAGGGTGTTCCGATCCGCATCATTGCGCCGGGTCGCGTCTACCGCTGCGATTCCGATCAGACCCACACACCGATGTTTCATCAGGTCGAGGGGCTGGTGGTCGATCGTGGTATCAGCTTCGCCAATTTGAGGGCGGTATTGCACCAATTCGTCGAGTGCTTCTTCGAACGGGATGCCGAGCTTCGGTTTCGACCGTCTTACTTCCCGTTTACCGAGCCGTCTGCTGAAGTCGACGTAATGTGGGGCGAAGACAAGTGGCTCGAAATACTCGGCTGCGGCATGGTGCATCCAAAAGTGCTGACAGCGGCCGGTATCGATGCAGAAGAATTCACCGGCTATGCGTTCGGTATGGGTATCGAACGACTGGCCATGTTGCGCTATGGCGTAACTGACCTCCGCACCTTTTTCGACAACGACTTGCGCTTCCTGCGTCAGTTCAGCTAGCCCGGGACTCCAGACGATGAAGTTTGCAGAAAGCTGGTTACGGGAGTGGGTCAATCCGGATCTGGATGCTCAGGGTATAGGCGAGCGCCTGACCATGGCCGGCCATGAACTGGATAGCCTGACCATCGAGGGGCAGGGGCTGGACGGTGTGGTTGTCGCAGAAGTGCTTGAGGCGGTACCGCACCCCGACGCAGATCGTTTGCGAGTATGTACTGTATCGCTTGGCACAGGCGCGCCGGTGCAAATTGTCTGTGGTGCGCCCAATGCCCGCGCCGGAATCAAGAGCCCGCTTGCCAGTCCGGGCACGACCCTGCCGAACGGCGTGAAACTGCGTAAAGCGAAAATCCGCGGCGTCGAATCGATGGGTATGTTGTGTTCAGCAATTGAACTGGGCCTCGGTGACGAGTCGGACGGCATAATCGAATTGCCCGCTGATGCGCTTGTCGGGCAATCGCTCAATGAGTATCTGGGTTTGCCGGACGCGGTGTTCGACGTGGATCTGACGCCTAACCGAGGCGATTGCTTCAGTATCCTTGGGCTTGCACGAGACCTTTCGGCGCAAACCGGCACTGAATTGCAGGGACCGTCGATTGTCAGCATTGCGGCATCCAGCGATGCCGGCTACCCCGTTGAACAGATTGAGCCGGAGGCGTGTCCGCGGTTTGCCGGGCGAGTCATTCGCGGCATTGATACCAGCGCGAAGTCACCCTTGTGGTTGACCGAGCGGTTGCGCAAGAGCGGTGTCCGCGCGATCCACCCGGTTGTCGATATCACCAACTACGTCATGCTGGAGCTTGGCCAACCGCTGCACGCCTACGATCTCGATAAGCTGCAGGGACCCATCAGGCCCCGTTTTGCGAAGCCCGGCGAACGCTTGGTCTTGCTCGACGAGCGTGAGCTTGCGCTGAATCCGGACACGGTAGTGGTGACCGACGATTCCGGCCCCATCGGTCTTGCGGGCATTATGGGCGGACTAAGCACGGCGGTCTCAGACAACACGCAAAACGTATTTTTCGAGGCAGCGTTCTGGCCGCAAGACGTGATGGCGGGTCGCGCTCGCAGCTACGGAATGCACACAGACGCATCCATGCGCTTTGAACGTGGCGTAGATCCCGAATTAGCGCCTCGTGCAATTGAGCGGGCGAGCGAATTGCTGCTCGCGATCACCGGTGGCGCCGCGGGCCCTCTGCAGGATGAGGTGCAACGGGACTTGCTGCCACAACGACCGGAGGTAATGCTGCGACGCAAGCGTCTGCGGCAAGTTCTGGGTGTTGAGCTGAACGACGATACGGTGACGCAGATCCTGCGTGATTTGCACCTTAATGTTACGGCAGTGGATAGCGGCTGGTCAGTGACGCCACCCAGTTTTCGATTTGACATAGTCATAGAGGAAGACCTCATTGAAGAGGTTGCCCGGGTATACGGTTACGATCGCATAGATGAAGCGACGGCCATTACGACGACGCCATTGCGGGCGGTCAGCGAAACCCAAATCAAACCGGATCGAGTGGCCGATGCGCTGGTTGCCCGCGACTATCAGGAAGTCATCACCTGGAGTTTTGTTGACGCGGCAGCCGATCAATTGGTGACCGGCAATGTGACGCCCCTGGTTTTGAGCAATCCAATCTCATCGGCAATGTCTGTCATGCGCGGGTCATTGTGGACTGGCATGTTACAGGCGGCCGCGAACAATGTAGCCCGGCAACAGGATCGGGTTCGTTTGTTCGAGACAGGTAAGTCGTATCACGGCACGCTGGAAAATACGCGGGAAGTGCGGCGAATTTCCGGCCTTGTGCTCGGGCCATTACTTCCGGAACAGTGGAGTATTAAGCCACAACCTGTTGATTTTTTTGCTGTTAAGGGCGACGTCGAAGCCTTGCTTTCGACCACCGGTGATCGCGAAAGCTTCACCTTTGACGTATTGCAGCACCCGGCATTGCAGCCGGGGCAGGCGGCTGTGCTGCGTCGCAACGGCGAGCAGGTTGGTGTCCTGGGCAAGATTCATCCAGCCGTCGCCAAGCACTTCGACATCAAAAAAGACATATACGCTTTCGAACTGGATGCCGATGCGGCATTTGCTGCTCGATTGCCGTCCGCAGCCGCCATTTCGCGATATCCAGCGATCCGCCGCGATCTCGCGATAGTGGTTGCGGAACAGGTTTCGGCTGCGCAAATTCAGGCCGCCGTTGCGGCCGCCGCTCCGGCCCTGGTGCGGGCCGTGCGGATCTTCGATGTGTATCGCGGCCCCGGCATAGAAGCTGGGCTAAAAAGCGTAGCTTTAGGCTTGATTTTACAGGAAACATCCCGCACCCTTACTGACGCTGATGCTGATTCTGTAACGGCCGCAGCGGTCACCAAACTGCAACAAGAATTCGGCGCGGAACTGAGAGAATAACCCTATGGCACTGACAAAAGCCGACATGGCGGAATCGTTGTTCAATGAATTAGGGCTCAACAAACGTGAAGCACGTGAACTGGTTGATCTGTATTTCGAGGAACTGCGAGCGTCGCTTGCCGTTGGCGAACAGGTCAAACTTTCTGGCTTCGGAAATTTTGATCTTCGGGATAAAAATGAACGTCCAGGCAGGAATCCAAAAACTGGAGAGGAAATACCCATTACGGCGCGCCGTGTGGTGACCTTTCGGCCTGGACAAAAACTAAAAGCCCGAGTAGAGGCCTATGCTGGAACCGGGGAATAACGACGAACTACCTCCAATTCCTGGTAAACGCTACTTCACCATTGGTGAGGTGAGCGACCTTTGTGCTGTGAAGCCACACGTGCTTCGCTATTGGGAACAGGAATTTCCACAACTGAAGCCGGTGAAACGTCGTGGTAATCGACGTTATTACCAGCGTCAGGACGTGCTGATCATTCGCCAAATTCGTGCATTGCTGTACGAAGACGGCTTCACCATCGGCGGTGCCCGGCAGCGCCTGATGGGGGATCAAGCGAAAACGGACGTTAGTCAAAGTCAACAAATAATCAAGCAGTTGCGCGTAGAACTTGAACAAGTTCTTAAGATTCTGCGCCGCTGACAAAAGCCTTTAATCTCGCCCGGCCGGCACGTATTATTGCCGGCCTTATGGGTATGCCAGTTTCGGTCGGGGCGTAGCGCAGCCTGGTAGCGCACCACAATGGGGTTGTGGGGGTCGGAAGTTCGAATCTTCTCGCCCCGACCAATTAGTAATAAGGAAACGCCTGCCACGGTTTGCGGTCAGGCGTTTTTTTTGGGGGGCGCCCCGATTGCGAGTCCCCGGGAATCAGCGACAGTCTAGAACGACGGCGCAACTTCCGGAAAGTGTTCGAGTTGCAGCTTGCGATCTTCGATGCCGAGCAGTATCGGTTCGGCGAGTTCGCGGTAGATGTTGACCTTCGCATTGTAGGCCGTTCGTGTCAGACCGTGCTTGTCCCGTATTTCCAATTTGCGAATGTCGAAATCACCACTTTCCAGCCGCTCGCCCGTAAGGTAGCACTTGATTGCCGTTACCCTTTCGCCGGACAGCACGAGGCCGCTGAGCTTTGACAGGTTACCTTGTGCTCGCTCTAGAAACGTGGCCGCGTCGAGATGGACCTGCGATTGTTCATGGTCGTGGGTATCGCCGATCAACTCAGCGTGGAAATCGCCAACCAAAATTTGTCCGGGCGATGCAGCGTCGATCATGCGTGCCAGGTCAATGGTGACGTCACCGACGATGAAGTCGTGAATAGTCGGGTTCAAACCTTCGGCCTGATGAAATTCATAACAGCTGCCGACATGAAAACACGCGCGCAGTCGGGGCACGATTTTCGAGGCTGATTTGCTGCGCGCGATGGCATTGTCGGCCAGCACGATATGCATGAAGTGATACAGGTTTACGTTGGCTTCAAGGCCGTTGTCCCTGTTCCAAATATAGAATCCGTCGCCCGTTGTCGAACGTGCAAAATTAATTTTCACGTCTTGTTCGAGCATTTTGGCGTGAGCCGAATTCAGCGAATACGAAAGACTGTTGAGCTGGGTCATTTGTTCAAAAGGTGTTAGCAGGCTGAAGCCCACGATATCAAACAGGGTAACGGCGCGACTGGCGACGAAATTAATGCCGTATCGGCGAATCATCTTTTCGATAATCTTGGTTTCGACCGGGTGGCTGCTTAATGGTTGCCGGAGTCGAAGGTGCTTGGGTTCCACGTTCATCAGTGTGGATACTTTCTGCATTTGAGCCAGGGTCAGCTCACGCTCACCGGATATGAGCTCGATGATGAATCTGGATGAAACGTTTTGGGCGACATTGCCGCTGCGCGGAATACCGGCGATGTATTCGGCGATCGCGTAGTGAGGGACCACGAGTACCAGCAGACCGTCATCCAACGGTGTCCAGCTGAGGATGCTGTTCTGGCCCAGTGCCCAGAGTTCGTTGAGGGAGCGTTCAAGCTGAACCAGGTTGCTACGTTGCCGCAAACCCATATTGCTGGCGTAGCCGGCCAGTTGGTCGAGGTACGGTGAGTATCCTGCGATCCGGTGAATGCCTGACGGCGACAGGTCATCATAATCCATGTATTTGGTCCAGCCTGGGGAGTCGGTAGCCTGAGCCCCGTCCCCCTGCGCAGTTCGCAACACTCAATGCGCGGCGATGACCGATTGCCGCTCCGCAGGTCCCCACCTGGCATCGCATATTTGGCATCGGTACTGTGCAAGGAAATTAATCAACTCTGCTGCACAGTGCAAGTTTTATTAAGAGTCAGCCGTAGGTATTTAAAATTCCATGCATTGATGGTTCCGCTGAAACGCACTGCCGGGTGCCTGCGGGCTCCGGGGAGGGTATCATCCGGGCAGCCTTTCACTTGCTCCGGAGTTGTTGCTTGCTTGCCCCGTCACCCGGCCTTGCCGAGATTCGTGCCTTGCGTCTTGTACTGGCGCGTTGGCTGGTTAATACCCCTGTAGTGCGATGTCCCGCGCTTGAAGCCGTGACCGCTGCACCAGTGCACGCAAAGCTCGAGTTCCTGCAGCGCACGTCCACCTTCAAACCCCGCGGTGCTTTGGCGGTCATGCTGGAGCTGGACGACAGGCAGCGAGCGGCTGGCGTGGTCGCTGTCAGTGCCGGAAACCACGCCATTGCGACGGCCTATGCCGCCAGCGAACTCGGCATTTCCGCCAAAGTGGTCATGCCGGACTCGTCCAGCCCGGCACGCGTAGAGCGTTGCCGCCATTACGGCGCGGAGATCTTGACGGCAGCCGATGCCCATCAGGCATTTGCGCTGGCTGAGCGGATCGTCCGCGAGGAAGGTCGCTATCTGGTGCACCCGTTTGAAGGGCCACGGACGTCGTTGGGCACGGCAACGCTCGGCATGGAAATCTGCGAACAAGTAGGACAGTTCGACGCGGTCATAGTGCCGATCGGCGGTGGTGGCTTGTGCTCTGGCATCGCTACTGCCGTCAAGCTGATGCGGCCCGGCGTACAGGTTTATGGCGTTGAACCCGTTGGTGCCGATACGATGCACCGCAGTTTTGCCAAAGGCAGCCCGCAGGCGATCGACAAGGTGAACACCATCGCAGACAGCCTCGGTGCGCCATTCGCTTTGCCTTACTCCTATGCCTTGTGTCGCGCGCATACGGACCGGCTGGTGCGCGTTAGTGATGGCGAGTTACGTAATGCGATGCGCTTTCTGTTTCATGAAGTGAAGCTGGCGGTCGAAGCGGCCTGTGCGGCAAGCACGGCAGCATTGCTTGGGCCGTTGCTGGAAACCGTGCGTGGTCGCCCTGTGGTCATCGTGATGTGCGGCAGCAATATTGACTGGGCAATGTACGAACGACATGCCGAATTGGAGACCGGGTGATAATCGAACAACTGAAAAAGATTGTTGGCGAGAAAGGGTGGTTGAGCGACGCCGAGGATCTCGCTCCGTACCTTCAGGAATGGCGTGGCAGCTGGCACGGCGCAACACCGGTCATGTTGATGCCGGAAACGACCGAACAGGTCTCCCGTATTCTTGCTGAGTGCAATGCCAGCGGCACGGCTGTTGTGCCACAGGGTGGCAATACCGGCTTGTGCGGTGGCGCGATTCCCGATACGAGCGGCACACAGGTCCTGCTGTCGATGCGCCGGATGAACAGGATTCGCTCGATTTCGGCCGAGAACTATTCGATGGTCGCGGAAGCCGGCTGCATTCTGGCCGACCTGCAACGGGCCGCTGATGATATTGACCGGACTTTCGCGTTGAGTCTTGCGGCCGAGGGCAGTTGCCAGATAGGCGGTAATTTGTCGACCGATGCGGGTGGCGTCAATGTCCTGCGCTACGGAACCGCTCGCGAACAGGCCCTGGGACTGGAAGTCGTCCTGGCCGACGGCACGGTGCTGAACAGCCTGCGAACGCTTCGAAAGGACACTGCGGGCTACGATCTCAAACAGCTGTTCATCGGCGCCGAGGGCACACTGGGTGTCATCACGGCGGCTAGCCTGCGGCTATTCCCCAAGGTACGGCAGCGCGGTACCGCGTTGCTGGCATTGGCCAGTGCTGAACAAGCAGTGGCATTGCTGGCCGAGTTGCGCGGGCGCCTGCACGATCAGTTGTTGGCGTTTGAACTGATTTCAGCGCCGGCGGCAGGACTGGCCGAGAAGCACATACAAAATGTCCGGATGCCGTTTGAAATCGCGGCACCGTGGTATGTCCTGCTCGAATCCGCCTTGGTTGATGATGGGACTGAATTTCAGGACGAAGTGATGCGCGCGTTCGAGCAGGGCCTCGTTACTGACGCGGCCATAGCGAAGAATGAAGCCGAGCGAAACGGCTTTTGGCATCTGCGGCATTCAATATCGGAAGCGCAAAAGCACGAAGGCGCCAGTCTCAAGCACGATGTATCGGTGCCGGTCGGGGTCGTCGGACAATTTATCGACAGCGCGACCCTGGCTGTCGAACGATTCTGCCCTGGCTCGCGGGTTATGGCCTTCGGGCATGTCGGCGATGGCAATGTGCACTTCAACGTGTCTCAGCCAATCGACTGGACGGCAGAGCGGTTCTACGCTGAGCGCGCCGCGATGGCCGGTATCGTGTATGACGTAGTCGCTGAGTTTGACGGCAGTTTCAGCGCCGAGCACGGCGTTGGCGTACTCAAACGGACTACGCTGGCGCACTACCGGAGCGGTGCAGAAATTGAGTTGATGCGCACCATCAAGGCGGCGCTCGATCCACGTAACATCATGAATCCGGGAAAAGTACTTTGATCGTACGACAAATTTGCGCTTACGTTTCGATACACAGTTCCCACAGACTCACGGCGAGATCGCGCTAACATGGTCATTGGCCGTATCGGGCATTGTGAATCGCTGCTCGATTCTGTGCGGCGTATCTGGAGACAGGCGTGACCGAAGATCACAAAACAGAACCCGGACTGACAACGGGTGATGCCGGCGACGGCACCTCGCCGCTGGCGGGGTTCGACGGCGGGGAGGATGAGTTCAGCCGCACGATGGTCATTGACACGCCGCCCCTGGTCGAAACCGAACCGGATAAGCGATTGCAGACTGGCTCGGTATTGCGCGATCGCTACCTCCTGCACGACAAAGTGGCTGCCGGTAGCATGGGCGTTGTTTACAAAGCGTACGATCGCCATCTTGCCAACGTGGATGGCAGCGATTCGGCGGTGGCGATCAAGGTTCTGTCGCCGCAACTGTCAGGCAATCCGGATGCCTTACGTGCCTTGCAACAGGAAGCGGCGAAGGGGCGTTGCCTGAATCATCCGCACATCGTCCGTTTTATCGACCTTGATCGCGAAGACGACTTGTATTTCCTGATCATGGAGTGGCTCGAAGGTGAATCACTTGCCAATGCGCTGGACAACGGTACATTGCGAGCTGACATTCCGCGTGCGCTTGAAATTATCCGGCAAATCGGCGGCGCGCTGGATTTCGCGCATCGTTGCGGCGTTATTCATGCGGATGTAAAACCCGGCAACATCATGCTGCTGCCAGACGGATCCGTGAAGCTGGTTGATTTCGGAATCGCACGCGTACAACAGCGTCGCCGCGGCAGCAATACCTCAAACCCTGACGTATTGCGTGCGGCTACGCCCGCGTATTCGAGTATGCAGGTCCTGACCGGCGACGAGCCGAACGCCGCCGATGACGTTTTCTCGCTGGCTTGCCTTGCGTACCGGCTCATTGCCGGTCATCGCGTCTTCGGTCCGCGGAATGCGGCGGAGGCTGCCGAGGCGGGTATGGAACCGCAACGACCGCAGGGTCTGACCGACAGCCAGTGGAAGGCGTTACGCAAAGGGCTGGCGTACTCCCGGGTGGGACGACAGCGGACACCACTTGAGTTCGTCAACGAGCTTACGGCAGAGGTGCCGAACACTGAGGCAGGCCCAATTGATGAGTTACGCATCCCGCCGGATGCATTGCTCGAACGGCGGTTCGCGACCTCACCCACACGTTGGCCCTATATCGTCCTGCTGGCAGTGGTTATCGCGGGCCTGGGCCTGGCAGTCCGGCCGGATTGGCGGGCCACGCTGCTTGCCTCATTGCCGCCTGCAATGAAGTTTCAGGAAGCTGCGGGACCCGCGCCATTGCTGTCGGCGCCTGCAGCGACTGAGCCGGCCGTGCCGAACAGTACGCCTGCCAGCGAACCGTCTGTCGCTGTACCGCTCCCGGCAACCTCGACCAATGTTGCCGCTACGGCTCGCAATGATGACGAATCTGAGGCGGATTCTGACTCCGCACCCGCAGACGCCGAGCCGTTGTCGCCGGTGTCGGATTTGGAGAATGACGCCGCTGCTCGTACGGCATCGGTGCCCGAAGACGTATTCACAGGCTACCCAACGGACGAGGCGGCGCTCGAGTCATCGCCGTTGGCGGCCGCTGACGGCCACAGTCTGGTACTTGCCGCTCCGGGCGAAAGCAGCGATGCGCTGGTGCTGAATCTGGCGGAAGACGGTGGCGAGGTTGTCCTTGAGCTCTATCGTTGGTTTGGCTTGTCCGAGGCATTGCTGGTGCGCATCGACGAAGTTGGCTTCAGTGGTTCCCGTTCGCCACTGGAAGACGGGGAGTTCTCATTGTCCGGTGACGGCATCGTCAATTTCGATCCGGGACAACGGCAGGCCTCCATTTCCATCGTGCCGACAGCCGACGACCTACGTGAGCCGGACCGGCAAATTGACTTGCTACTGCGTGATTACTACAACCCTGAATCGACCCTGGGACGGGTCGAATTGCGATTGTTGGATGACGATCAGCGGCGATATGAAGAAAGTTACGCCGTGAATACAGTTGCGTTTGCAACGAGTAGTGTGGTGGTCAACGAACGAGATCCGGCAGCATTGATTGATGTGGAGCGATTGAATCCGGACCAGAGTTCGCTGTCGGTGCGCTATGAGATTCGCGATATCACGGCGACCGAAGGCGAAGACTATTTTGTTCCGGGTCGACGATTCGTCACCTTCGGTCCAGGACAACGCAGCGCGCGCTTGCTGATTCCGCTTGTGCAAGATACCGTTGCTGAAGATAACGAATCGTTTGCCATCGAGTTGGGACAGGGCGGCGCGGCGTCGAATGCAATAAGCCGTGTTGTCGTCACGATTCTGGACGACGATTCATTGTTGAATTAGGTACCGGTGTTGATTGCCGGAGCAGACGTGTTCTTATAAGCGTTTTGCGTTGTTGATTGTAATCCGTATACAGAGCGAACCCCAATGACAGAAAAAGAATTGCGCCGCTACTCGAAAGTAGTGGTTGATGGTGTTGAGCAGGCACCGAGCCGAGCCATGCTGCGTGCGGTTGGCTTCGAAGAACAAGACTTCCAGCGGCCGCAGGTCGGTATCGCATCCACATGGAGCATGGTTACGCCGTGCAACATGCACATCGATAAATTGGCCGTGAAAGCGGCTGCCGGGGTCGATGCTGCGGGTGGTAAAGGCGTCATATTCAACACCATTTCGGTTTCTGACGGTATTTCGATGGGCACGCCGGGTATGCGCTATTCGCTGGTGTCGCGAGAGATCATCGCAGACTCCATCGAAGCCGTGGTTGGCGCGCAGGGATTCGATGGCGTTGTGACCATTGGCGGCTGCGACAAAAACATGCCGGGTTGCGTCATGGCTATGGCGAGACTGAACCGCCCATCGGTGTTTGTTTACGGCGGTACCATCAAGCCGGGCCGTGGCCGACGGGATATCGTCTCGGTATTCGAGGCCGTCGGTGCGCATTCGGCCGGCAAAATTGACGATGCCGAATTGCTGGATGTAGAGCAAACGGCAATTCCAGGTCCGGGCGCCTGCGGTGGCATGTACACGGCCAACACGATGGCCTCGGCAATCGAAGCGTTGGGTATGAGCCTGGTTAACAGCTCGGCGCAGGAAGCCGTTTCGGACAGCAAGGTGGATGATTGCACTCGCGCTGGCGAGGCGGTCTTGGAGTTGATCAGGCAGGACATCAAACCGCGCGACATCATGACGAAAAAGGCGTTTGAAAATGCCATTACTGTAGTCATTGCACTGGGCGGTTCGACCAATGCCGTGCTGCATTTGCTGGCGATGGCACGAGAAGCAGCAGTAGAGCTTAGTCTTGATGACTTCACCCGCATCGGTCAAAACGTGCCGGTACTCGCTGATGTCAAGCCGAGCGGCAAGTACCTGATGTCGGAATTGATTGCGATTGGCGGCATACAGCCCCTGATGAAGCGTTTGCTGAATGAGGGTCTGTTGCACGGGGACTGCCTGACGGTGTCCGGCAAAACGGTTGCGGAGAATCTCGCCGACGTTGCTGATTACCCTGAAGGTCAGGATATTGTCAAAGACTTCGCCGAGCCCATCAAAGCGAATAGCCATTTGGTCGTTCTGTACGGCAATCTGGCACCGGATGGCGCGGTGGCAAAAATCTCGGGCAAAGAAGGGTTGCAGTTTTCCGGTCGCGCGCGGGTGTACCACTCTGAAGAGCAAGCCCTGCAGGCCATCCTGGACAACGATATTGTTGCCGGCGACGTCATCGTCATTCGCTATGAAGGGCCGAAAGGCGCTCCGGGCATGCGCGAAATGTTGAGTCCAACCGGCGCCATCATGGGCAAAGGGCTGGGAGCCGAGGTCGCGTTGATTACGGATGGCAGATTCTCTGGCGGTAGCCACGGTTTCGTCGTCGGGCACGTCTCTCCGGAAGCCGCTGTTGGCGGTCCGATTGCGCTGGTCGAAGAGGGCGATGGGATCACAATCGACGCCGAGCGCCGGCAAATTCTGCTCGACGTGACTCCAGAGATACTGGAGCAACGTCGACAAGCGTGGAGTCGACCGCCGTCTACTGTGAAGACCGGTATTCTGGCGAAGTACCGGGCAGAAGTATCATCGGCATCGCTGGGCGCCATCACGGAGGCCCCGGATTGGGATTAAAAAGCTTGCCACCCTTGACGCGGGGGCAGCGCTCGGTTCTACTTCCGCAATGAAAAATTCATCCGCCCGCGTAACGTGCCACATCAACGACTTGTTTGTTGCAATAAAACGCATAAAGAAACCGGCGCGCCAGAGGTGCGTGGGCGTGATAGGCGGCAGAACCGGCTGACAAAAAAATCCGGCTGCAGTCATCAAACCCGCAAGGAAGCACCGTGCGGGTTTTTTTTTGGGCGCAGCATTTACAACCATCGATAACGAGCGAGTACGACAGGAATGACAATGCACATCGAAGAAGCAGAATTTCGCCCCAGTAGTGAACTGGGAGCCGAGCCGCACATAGCAGCGTCAGAGTGGGTCGTACTCAAATTCGGCGGCAGCAGTGTCGCGACAGCCGATAACTGGCAAATTATCGCTGGCGTCCTGCGGAACCGGCTGCAGGCCGGTCTGCGACCGCTCGTAGTGCATTCTGCGATTGCCGGCGCATCCAACGCACTTGAAAATATTCTTGGGAGTGCTGTGCGTGGTGATGCGCAGGCCGGAATTGCGGCATTGCAAGCCAGACATTGTGCGCTGGCGGACGACCTCGGGCTCGACGGTCGGGCATTGCTGCAGGGGCTCTTTGCCGAAATGGAACAGCTCGCAGCGGGTGTGCAGCTGGTGCGCGAGGTAAGCCCACGGGTGCATGTGCGCATGATGGCGCTGGGTGAGCTGATGTCAACGACGTTGGGAGCCGCATTTCTCAATGCCAGCGGCATTGAAACCAGCTGGGCAGATGCTCGCGAACTAATGCTCAGCAGCGATGCTCCACGGCGCACGATCGCTCAGAATTACCTGTCGGCGACCTGTGACTTTTCGCCAGATCCTTCACTGGTAAAGCAACTGTCAGAACGTGCTGGCGTGGTGCTGACGCAAGGGTTCATTGCCAGCAACCCGCGCGGTGAGACCGTGTTGTTGGGGCGCGAAGGGTCTGACACATCGGCCGGTTACTTCGCGTCAAAAGTTCAGGCCCGCCGGCTGGAAATCTGGACGGATGTGCCGGGAATGTTCACGGCCGATCCGCGATTGGTGCCGTCCGCCCGGTTGCTGGCCGAACTGCATTTCGATGAGGCGCAGGAGCTTTCCTCAACCGGCAGTCGCGTGTTGCACCCACGGTGTATTAGTCCACTGCGCCGCTCCGGCATACCGTTGTTCATACGCTGCACCAATGCGCCTGGAGTGTCAGGTACGGTGATCTCCTCAGTAACGAGTGATAACGAATCACAGGTAAAAGGCGTATCTGCGCGCCGCAATGTCACCTTGTTCTCGATGGAGGGCGCGGCGATGTGGCACGAGGTCGGCTTTTTGGCCGACGCCTTCAGTTGCTTTGCAAAGCACGGCATATCAATCGATCTTATCTCGACATCGCAAACCAACGTTACGGTTTCAATCGACAATGACGACCAGATGCTTGCCCCCGATGTTCAGCGCGCATTGGTCACGGATCTCGAATTATTGTGCCGGGTCAGGGTGATTCCGGAGTGTGCCGTGATCAGCCTGGTAGGGCGCAAGATTCGCACCATCCTGCCCAAAATTGCGCCCGTTTTGAGCGCATTCGATGAAGAGAAAATTCACCTCGTGTCGCAGGCCGCCAACGATCTGAACTTCAGCTTTGTCATTGATCAGGAGCAGTTGGGCAAACTGGTTACCAGAATTCACAATGCGGTCATTCGCAGTGCCGGTGGCAGTCGCGTGTTCGGGCCGAGCTGGGAGGCGCTGTTTGACGATGTCGAGCCAACGCTGGCCAGCCCGAATGCCTGGTGGATACGCAAGCGCGAAGAACTCCTGAATCTGCTGGATGGCCGCCTGCATGCTTATGTTTATGACAGTGACACGGTACGCGACGCGGCGAAATCCTTGCTTGGTTTGCAGTCTGTTGATCGGGTGCTGTATGCCATGAAAGCGAATTTCAACCCGGAGATTTTGCGTTTGATCAGCGACCTTGGTGTTGATTTCGAATGCGTCTCTCCAGGTGAAGTGGAAAAACTGCACGAAGTCATTCCGAATTTCGACAACAGTCGGGTTCTGTTCACACCGAATTTTGCCCCGAAGGAAGAGTACATTTGGGGACGCGATCAGGGCTTGCAGCTTACTCTGGACAATCTCTATCCGCTGCGTGCCTGGCCGGAAATATTCAAGGGCGTAAAACTGTTCATCCGAGTTGATCCAGGACAGGGCAGAGGTCACCACGAACATGTTAAGACGGGTGGCGTGCAGTCCAAATTCGGCGTGCCGTTGTTCGAAATGGACGAGTTGCAAGAGCTGTTGCAGCGTGCGGGTGCCGATGTTATTGGCATCCATGCGCACAGTGGCAGCGGGATATTGGACCCGGATAACTGGCGTTCAGTAGCGGCAACGCTGGCACAAGTCGCGGATCGCTTTCCGAACGTGGAAGTGCTGGATCTTGGCGGTGGTCTTGGCGTGCCCGATCGGTCGGTCGATTCCGCGTTCGATATTGCTGCACTCGATCAAACGCTTAATGAAATCCGCAAGGCGTACCCGAAATACCGATTGTGGCTGGAGCCGGGCCGGTACCTGGTGGCGCAATCGGGCGTATTGCTCGCCCGCGTTACTCAGGTCAAAGGCAAGGGCAGCATGCAATACGTTGGTGTAAGCACGGGTATGAATTCGCTGATCCGGCCGGCGTTGTACGGCGCCTGGCACGAGATCGTCAACCTCAGCCGGGCTGATGAAGTGGCTACGGAATCCGTTACCGTCGTGGGGCCTATATGTGAGACCGGCGATAAACTGGGAACTGACCGGTTGTTGCCGCCCAGTAGCGAGAACGATGTCATCGCTATCGCCAATGCCGGCGCTTATGGGCGTGTTATGAGTTCGCGCTACAACTTGCGGGAACCGGCTGATGAACTGGTGATCTGAGTCAGCGGCCGTGCCGTGCTTCAAGAATTGCGACGGCGTCAGACAGGCGAACACCGCTGTCTGCCAGCAGGACGAGGAGGTGGTAGAGAAGGTCAGCGGTTTCTTCCAGCAATTCAGCGCGCTCGCCCGCGGTGGCGGCCAGAGCAACCTCTACGCCTTCCTCGCCCACTTTTTGTGCGATACGACGGGTACCGGCGGCCAGCAGTTTGGCGGTGTAGCTGTCGTTGGCTGGCTGCGTTGCGCGTTCCCTGATCACGCCTTCAAGGGTGTTCAGAAAATCGATTGTATTGCTGCTCATCATTCGGTTCCCGGGTTTGACGTTTCTGGAAGTCGCACATCAATTCGTTGTTCGTGCAGGTAGGCTTTCAGTGCGCCAATAGCAATTTCGCCACTGTGAAAAACGCTGGCTGCCAATGCACCGTCCACATTGCTGGTACGAAACACGTTGGCAAAGTGTTCCATTGCACCGGCGCCACCCGAGGCAATCAAGGGCACCCGGCACTGCTCGCGAACCAGGCTCAATTGCTCGCAGTCATAGCCCTCGCGGACGCCATCCTGATTCATGCAATTCAAGACTATTTCGCCTGCGCCACGATCCTGCACTTCGCGGATCCAGGCCAGTGTGTCGAACTCCGCTGCGACGGTCTTGGTGGGATCACCGGTAAACTTGTACACGTGATAGCCGTCATCGGACTCGCGACTGTCGATGCCGATCACTACGCACTGCGAACCAAAGCGTTTGGCCAGCGTTGAGATGAGTGACGGATCCTGCAGCGCGGGAGAGTTAATTGAGATTTTGTCGGCGCCGCGATTGAGTACGTCCTCGGCGTCGGCAATGCTACGGATGCCGCCGGCAACACTGAACGGAATATCGAGTACCCGCGCGACATCGCTGACCCAGCGCCGGTCGACCGTTCGGCCATCCGGGCTGGCGGTGATGTCGTAAAAAACCAGTTCGTCGGCCTGTTCGCGGCAATACCGTTCGGCGAGTTCGATGATGTCGCCAACAACCCGGTGATTGCGGAACTGGACACCCTTGACGACTTTGCCGTCGCGGACATCAAGGCAGGGAATTATACGTTTTGCTGGAATGACGCTATCTCCTGTGCCGTGATGCAACCGTCGAGCAGGGCGCGACCGGTGATGGCACCGGCAGCGCCAAGGCTGCGCAGGTCTTTCAGATCGCTGATGTTACGAACGCCGCCGGAGGCCTGCAGTTCGATGGCCGGAAAGCGTTCCCGTATCTCGCGGTACAGGTCCACTGACGGCCCGCTCATGGCGCCGTCGCGACTGACATCCGTGCACAGGACATGACGCAATCCAGCGTCCTCGTAACGTGCGATGCAGTCCCACAGCGTGACGTCCGACTGGCGAACCCAGCCGTGCGTCGCGAGCCAGGGAACGCCGTTGTCATCGCAGCGGCAATCGAGTGCAAGTACGAAACGGTCCGCGCCAAACTCTTTCATCCATGCCAGCACCGTGGCGGATTCAGTAACGGCAAGACTGCCGATAACCAGCCGTTGCACCCCGGCTTGCAGCCATGCGTTGACGGTTTCGAGGTCGCGAATTCCGCCACCGAGCTGGACTGACAAGCCGCTTTCCGCGACGAGTTGCTTGACGCAGTCCCTGTTAATCTGCTGGCCACTTTGGGCTCCGTCGAGATCGACAACGTGCAGGTAGCGAAAACCGTAATCATGAAACTGGCGAGCAACGACCAGCGGCTCGGCACTGTAGTGAGTTTGCTGTGCGAAGTCGCCTTTGAACAGGCGCACGCAACAGCCGTCTTTCAGATCAATTGCCGGGATTATTTTCATCAGGAAATCTGCAGGAAGTTTTTGAGTAAGCGTGCACCGGCTTTCGCGGAGCGTTCGGGATGGCATTGTGCGGCAAAAAAATTGGCCTGCGACGCGATTGCACAAAAATCGTCAACATGGCGGGCATTTGCACAACTGTAGTCACCCGGTGGCAACGCGTAGCTGTGTACGAAATAAAACCAGCTGCCGTTTTCGATGCCGTGCAAGAGCGGGTGATCGCGCTTGTTCTCGATACGGCACCAGCCCATGTTGGGAACCGGGATGCCTTGATCGTCCGGCAGTTTCGCCGCAGTCGCTGGAATAATACCGAGGCATCGGGTATCGCCCTCTGCAGAATGCTGAGCTAACAACTGCATGCCGAGGCATACGCCCAGAACCGGTTGTGTAAGGTTCGGAATCAGCTCCAGCAGGTCATGCTGTTCGAGTCGCAACATCGCGTCGGCAGCAGCGCCTACGCCCGGCAGAATCACTCTGGGAGCGTTGCCGATGATTTCCTTGTCGGTCGTCAGGGTTGCGGCCGCCCCAAGCCGTTCGAGCGCAAACATCAACGACGCAATGTTGGCGCCGCCACTGTCAATAATTACAACGTCGTTCTTCATGTCAGGCCAACATGCCTTTCGTCGAGGGCAGGCTGTCACCTTCGATGCGCACAGCCTGACGCAGTGCGCGACCGGTACTCTTGAAACAAGCTTCTACCATGTGGTGGGTGTTTTCACCGCGAACTTCGATGTGCAGCGAGGCAGCAAGCGCGTCGGCCAGTGAACGGAAGAAATGCGGTACCAATTCTGTTGCCAGACCGCCAACTTCAGCTCGGGGGAAGTTGCCGTCAAACACGAAGTAGGGTCTGCCGGATAAGTCGATGGATACTTTGGCTTCTGTTTCGTCCATCGGCAGCAAGAAACCGAAACGACCGATCCCGAGTTTGTTGCCGAGTGCTTCGCGCAGCGCCTGTCCCAGGCACAGCGCAATATCTTCAACCGTGTGGTGCTCGTCGATGTGCAAATCGCCGTCGCATTTCACTTGCATGCTGAACCCGCCATGCCGCGCGATTTGTTCGAGCATGTGGTCGAGAAAGCCGAGGCCGGTGTCGATGCTCACAGGTTGTTCGTTGTCGAGATTCACCTGTATCCGAATACGGGTCTCCTTGGTTTCGCGGCGGACATCAGCTTGGCGTTCAATATCCAGCAGCGCGCTGGCGATACCGGGCCAGGACTGGTCCCATGTGCCGTTTGGCGAGACCAGGATGCCGCGAACTCCGAGATTCTCCGCGAGCTGCATATCCGTCTCGCGGTCACCGATGACGGCGCTGCGATCTATATCGAGATCGGTACTGGCCAAATAGCGGGTCAGCAACCCTGTACGCGGCTTGCGACAGGCGCAGCCGTCATCGTCCCGGTGCGGGCAGATCAGGATCTCATCGAATCTGATGCCCTGACTTGCGAACAGGGAAACGATGTGAGACTGGCAACGCTCAAAATCGTCTTGTGGAAAAGTTTCTGTACCCAAGCCATCCTGGTTGCTCACCATCACCAGGCGGTAACCGGCATTGACCAGACGAATGAGCGACGGAATTACCGCGGGCAGGAGCTTAATCTTATCGAGTCTGTCGACCTGGAAGTCTTCAGGTTCTTCGACCAGCGTGCCGTCTCGGTCTACAAAAAGGACGGATGAACTCACAATTCAGTCTCCGTGAAATTCTTCAAGGTATCGATCAGCAGATTGTTCTCAGCCGTTGCCCCGATCGTTATCCGTGCGCAATTGCTGAGTAACTCGTCATTGCCGAAGGAGCGGATCAGTACCCGTGCTGCATTCAGTGCACGATTGACTGTTGCAAGGTCGCGAAACTGAACGAGCAGAAAGTTGCTTTGACTCGGCCAGATTTTGACTACCGGGCTTAGTGTTTCGAGCGCGCCGCGCACCCGTTCTCGTTCGGCCGTTGTTGTTGCAACGAGTGCGTTCGCGGCGGCAACTGCCTCCGGAGTCAAGGCATCCAGTACCGTTTGTGTAGTGGGCGTCGAAAACGCGTAGGGCGGCAACATGGCACTTAACAGCCGAATCGTCGCGGGCGGCGCAAGGATGCTGCCGCAGCGCAGGCCCGCAAGGCCGTGGGCTTTGGAAAGCGTACGCAGAATCACTAGATTGTCGTAATCGTCGAGTGCGCTGAGTAATGACGGCCGATCACTGAATTCGATATAGGCCTCATCAACAACCACTACCGAACGACCGGCGCGGGCTTTGACAATCTGCAAAATGCTGGCGTGGTCGAGCAAGTCTCCACTCGGGTTGTTCGGCGAGCAGAGGAAGATCAGTTTACTGTTGTCGGTGCAGGCTGCGAGCAATGTCTCCGTATCCAGCGCGAAATGCCGAAGGGACAAGGGGACCTGCACGATCCCGGCTGCCTGCATTTCGGCATAGACGCGGTACATGGAGAATGACGGCGTCGTTGTCACAATGTTGTCGGTATACGCCCTGCAAAAGCTGCGAATCAAAATGTCTATGGCCTCACTGCTGCCGCGGGTGACCATGACCTGCTGCGTTGTGACGCCGTACAGTCCGGCCAGTCGCTCGATGATCGTATCCGGACGAATCTGCGGATAGCGATTCAAATCCGAATTATCAAGCCCCGGTGTGCAGGGCGCTTCGTTGGCGTTCAGGCGGATCGTGTCCGGCTGCTGTTCTGCCGTGACATACGCTTGTAGCCGCGCAATTTCTGGCCGCGCCAGTTGCTCGATACTCACTGCTTGCGCTCCGTGAGATTGCGAATCCGTATATCCACAGCCGCCGCGTGTGCGTCCAGGCCTTCAAGCCGCGCCAGTTCCGTGACGCTGGGTCCCAGCCGTTCGAGGCCATCGGGCGTCAGTTCCTGCACTGTCATTTGCCGGCAAAACTGTTCCAACCCGAGTCCACTGAAGTTTCGCGCTGCGCCATAGGTGGGCAGGACGTGGTTGGTCCCGCTGCAATAGTCGCCAACCGACTCCGGTGTCCAGGGACCGACAAACACGGAGCCTGCGTTGCTGATCGCCGGGAGCGTGCTGCGGGCGTTCTCGAACTGCAAAATCAAGTGCTCAGGCGCATAGGTGTTGCTAATAGCAATCGCCATCTCTATGTCGTCACAGACAATCAGGCGACTGTTCAACAGGGCTGCAGCGGCAATCTCGCGCCGAGCAAGTTTTTGCAGTTGCTGATCAAGTTGCTCTCGCACGTCTGCCAGCAGTTTTTCGCTGGTACTGAGCAAAATAACCTGAGAGTCAGCACCGTGTTCAGCTTGCGAAAGAAGATCGGATGCGACAAACGCTGCGTTTGCTGCTTCGTCAGCAATGACCAAAACTTCCGAAGGGCCGGCGGGCATATCGATCGCAACGCCCCCCGCTATGCCGGAAACTTGCGATTTCGCCGCCGTAACCCACGCGTTGCCTGGCCCGAATATCTTGTCGACCGGCTGAATACTTTCGGTGCCGAAAGCCAATGCGGCAATGGCCTGAGCACCGCCGACTTTGTAAATTTCATCCACGCCGGCACGCTGCGCAGCTATCAGCACAGCCGGGTCGGCAGTGCCGTCAGGGCGAGGAGGGGTGCACAGTGCCTTGCGACTGCATCCTGCAATGCGCGCCGGTACGGCAAGCATGATTGCGGCTGACGGTAAGGGTGCCGTTCCGGCCGGGACGTACAGTCCCACCGCATCGATAGGTCGGGTGAGTCTTTCGCAACGAACACCGGGCATGGTTTCGACGTCGATAGCCGCCTGTCGCTGCGCTTCGTGAAATCGGCTTACGTTGGCAATGGCGACGTCGATGGCATTGATGGACTCAGCAGACAGTGCCTGTTCCGCTGCGGCAAAATCATCCGCGCTGACTCGCAAGGACGTTAATTCGGCGCTATCAAATCGCGCCGTCAGTTCGAGTAGCGCGGCATCGCCATTGGTCCGCACCTGGCGAATGATTGCTGCTGCAGCCTCCGCAATGTCCGGGCCGATCGACAGCGCCGGTCGCTGCAGTACGTTGTGACGTTGTTCATCGTCCAGTTCGCGCCATACAAGTACCTGCATGTTTTTGCCTGAAGTAGTCACATTCACGCCAGCATTTTTTCCACGGGCAGTACCAGCATCGCACTGGCACCGGCGGCTTTCAGATTCTCCAGTGTTTCCCAGAAAACGTTCTCGCGACAGACCGCATGCACGGCGACCCGGTTATCATCACCTTCGAGCGGCATGACCGTCGGGGCTTCCGAACCGGGCAAAAGGCGGCGGATTTCCGCCAGTGCGGAACGCGGTGCGTGCAGCATGATGTACTTGCTTTCACGGACCTGCAAAACACCGTCCAGTCGCTGCAGCAATTTGTCGACCCATTCCTGTTTGGACGGACTCAGGGATGCGCGGGTCTGGATAATGACTGCTTCGCTTTGGGTAACGGTCTGCACTTCACAGAGTTGATTGGCAGCGAGCGTCGAGCCGGTAGAAACCAGGTCGCAGATGAAATCGGCACGGCCCAGTTTTGGCGCTATCTCGACGGCACCGGAGAAGTAAACAATCTCGGCGGTGACGTTGTTCTCACGCAAATAATTGCCGAGCGTTGCAGTGTAACTTGTCGCTATGCGCTTGCCTTGCAATGATTGCGGTCCGGCGAAATCGGTACCTTCCGGTGCGGCTACAGAAAGTCGGCAGTGACCGAAGTCCAGTTCAAAAACCTGGTCAAACAGGGCTTCGTGGCCTTCATCCTGCAGCGCGTAGCGTTTCTCGGTGACCACGTTCAGGCCGACGATACCGAGATCGCAAACATCATCGCTGACCAGCCCGGGAATGTCGTCATCACGAACCAGCAGCAGGTCGACAGGCATGTTCTCGCCGTAGCAAAACAGCTGATCTTTACTTTGGGTGAATTTGAGGCCGCAGCGCTCCAAAAGATCCAGGGAGTGATCGGTCAGGCGGCCGGATTTCTGCACCGCAATCTTGATGCGTTGCTCTGGGTTTTCCATTCGATTTGTCCTAGTGGGAGACGTTAATTTTGCGAGGGCTTTGTTGCTTGCTGCGCTCCAGGGCGGTCTGGTAACCGCCATGGCCGTCGCTCAGGAAGCGCGCGACCCGGCCGATGGTGGTCACGCTGACGCCAGTAAGCTCGTGGATACGGCGATAGGGCAGATCTTCCTGCAACAGGCCGACGACCTGCCAGCGATCGACCAGGGCCTGGAGCTCAGCCGGCGTGCACAGGTCTTTCAGGAAATAGCGGAACTCTTCGAGCCCGCGCAAGGAACTCAACGCCGTAAACAACGCGTTTTCCGCGCTTTCGCGCTCGGTATCGGAGTCCTGTCGATTGGGTTTCATGCGGAAATACGCCTGCTTTGCTGTGTTCTAATGTATTAATGCGTTAGTACACTAGTGCAAGCGAGCGGCGAAAGCAAGCAGTGATTTCAGCAAGTTACTGGGATGCTAAAAGCCGGCGCCCCTGAAAATAAATTTCTGCAGACGCTTGACCTGATTGCAAAAGGCGCACTAGACTGCGTCCCACTCATCGAGACCGGCTGAGGGAAAGGCCCATAGACGCCGGGGCAACCTGCAGGACTAACCATCCTGATAAGGTGCCAACTCCTGCGGAGCGCTCAGCGCTTCCGAGAGATGAGGGGCAGTGCAAAGCGAAGTCTGCAAAGACCAAGCAGAGGGCACGGCACCCTTCCTGCGGTTTCCGCGGGGTTCCGATGAGAGTACGCGACCTGTGGTCGCACATTGGAAGCTCACGCGGAGACAAAAATGACATCTTCAGTTCACCCGGCCACCCGTGCTGTTCGTGCTGCCATCGAAACCGATGAGCAACATGGCGCAATTGTGCCGCCCTTGCACTTGTCCACCAACTTCAGTTTTGCCGGTTTTGGTGAAAAGCGGCAATACGATTACACCCGCAGCGGAAACCCGACCAGGGATGCACTGGCTGATGCATTGTGCCAACTGGAAGAGGGTGCCGGCGCCGTCGTGACATCGTCGGGTATGGCGGCATTGACGCTGTTGGTCCAGTTGCTTGAGCCGGGTGATCTGCTGATCGCACCCCATGACTGCTATGGCGGTACCTACCGGTTGTTCGAAAATCTTGCGCGTCGCGGGCACTTTGAACTCGCCTTCGTCGATCAGACGGACAGCA
Organism: Woeseia oceani; assembly: GCF_001677435.1. Lineage (GTDB taxonomy): Bacteria > Pseudomonadota > Gammaproteobacteria > Steroidobacterales > Woeseiaceae > Woeseia > Woeseia oceani. The sequence goes on along the minus strand of NZ_CP016268.1, from coordinate 2,158,234 downwards.
AGGCGCTGGCAGCTGCTTGCGAACGCAAACCGCGCTTGATCCTCGCCGAGACGCCGTCAAACCCGCTGCTGCGCATTGTCGATATACGGGCACTCGCGGCGGCTGCGAAAGCCTGTGGCGCACTTCTGGCGGTCGATAACACCTTTTTGTCGCCAGCCCTGCAGAATCCGCTGACGTTGGGTGCCGACATCGTGGTGCATTCAACGACCAAATACCTGAACGGCCACAGCGATGTGGTCGGCGGTGCGGTTATAGCGGCAACCACGGAACTGGCGGAAAGCCTGAGTTGGTGGGCGAACTGTTTGGGCATAACCGGCGCACCGTTCGACAGCTTCCTGACCTTGCGCGGCGTTCGTACGCTGCATTCGAGAATGCGGACCCACGAAGAAAACGCCGGCCAACTGGCCGCCGCACTGGCCGCTCATCCGGCAGTTGAGCGGGTCTATTATCCCGGTCTTGCCGACCACCCGGGACACGATTTGGCCGCGGAACAACAGAAAGGGTTCGGTGGAATGCTGAGTTTCGATCTCGCAGGGGGGGAAGATAACGTGCGCGCATTCGTTAACAACCTCGAGTACTTTTCGCTGGCGGAATCTCTTGGTGGTGTCGAAAGCCTCGTATGCCATCCGGCATCGATGACACATGCGGCGGTAAGCCGTGAAGCATTGGCGGTCGCGGGAGTTGGCAACAATCTGGTGCGTTTCTCGGTGGGTCTGGAGAACGGCGAAGATTTGCTTGCCGATGTTCTGCGCGCGCTGGAACATGCGCAACGTGCAAGCGGTAATGCGGCACTTAGCGCGGTAGCCAGTTAAGCATGTTGCAAGCCGCGTCCGTTCGCGCAGCCGACGAGAGTGTGGCGCAACACGTGTCTGCATTGACTCGCTATTATCGGTTGCCCGGCCCATTGCATCTGGAGTGTGGCGAGACACTGCCGGAGGTAGAGGTCGCCTATCGCACGTGGGGCGACCCTGCCAATGCCGCGGCAAGCACGGTATTGATTTGCCATGCCTTGACGGCATCGGCGGACGCGGATGTCTGGTGGCCCGGAATGATCGGTGCTGACGCCGCATTTGACCCGGCGACTGACTATGTTGTTTGCAGCAATCTTCTTGGCAGTTGCTACGGTACGACCGGGCCGGCATCGCTACGCACGGGGGCTGCAGAGCGCTATCGAGCGGATTTTCCAGCCATCAGCGTGCGGGATATGGTGCGGGTACAGCGCCTGTTGCTCGATCACCTTGGCGTAGCCCGGTTGGCGCTGGTTACCGGACCCTCACTTGGCGGGATGCAAGCGTTTGAGTGGGCCGCAATGTACCCGGAACAAGTCGATGCGATCGCGCCAATGGGCGCGGGCGGTCGGCATTCGGCGTGGTGCATTGCCAGCAGCGAGGCGCAGTGTGCGGCGATTCGCGCGGACGCAAATTGGAATCACGGCTACTACAGTGACGATCAGCCACCCACCAAGGGGCTTGCTGCTGCACGGATGATGGCGGTATGCATGTACCGGAGCTGGCGTGGCTTCCAACAGCGCTTCGCCCGCGAACAACGCGACCACGACACATTCCAGGTGCAGTCATATCTACGCCATCAGGGTGACAAGCTCAACGATCGATTTGATGCCAACTGCTATCTAAGGCTGGTGCAGGCGATGAACGGTCATGACCTGGCGCGAGGGCGTGAACAGTATTTCGATGTACTGGAAAGCATCACACAGCCTGTCCTGCTGGTCTCCAGCAGCAGCGATCAATTGTATCCGGCTCATGAACTTGAGGTTGTGGCAAGGCACATGCCGAATGCGACCCACGAGACGTTGGTGACGGACGAAGGCCACGATGGCTTTCTGATCAAAACCGGGCCGTTGGCAGCAATGATCAGGGCATTCCGAAACCGCTTGTCGTCAGCGAACCACGTATCGGTCAGCGGTGCAAATGCCGTTGCTGCGCACGAATCTCGCACGACAACGTTGCCGCGACACCGCTTGGCCAGCTAATACCTGCCAGACAGATCGCCGGGCAGGGTACGGGTTCAGCGCTGCTCAAGTTGTGCGACGATCGCCTGTGTCATGGCTTGAGTCGACAATACCTGATCGCCGTCGACGGCAATATCCGCGGTACGTTTGCCATCAGCGATAACCTGGCGAATGGCGGCCTCTACCGCGTCAGCTTCCTCGTTCAGGTGCAGACTGTAGCGCAGCAGGAGCGCCGCACTGGCGATAGTACCGCAAGGGTTGGCAATGCCTTGCCCGGCAATGTCCGGTGCCGAGCCGTGGATTGGTTCATACAAGCCGCATTCAGATTCGCCTATGGAGGCCGACGGCAGCATGCCGAGCGAACCTGCGAGCATGGACGCCTCGTCAGTAAGAATATCGCCGAACATGTTTTCGGTTACCACGACGTCGAAGTCGGACGGTCGGTTAATCAGGTGCATCGCGGCGGCGTCCACCAGCATATGTTCGACATTCAGGTCGCTAAACTCTGTGGCAATGAGTTTGCTTGTTACGTCGCGCCACAGCCGCGAGGTCTCGAGCACATTGGCTTTGTCCACCGAACACAATTTGCCGGAGCGGTTTCGCGCCAGATTGGCGGCAACCCGCACGATACGTTCAATCTCGTGGCGTTCGTAGACGCACAGATCGCTCGCCGAGGTGGCGTCGCGAGTCTTCGCGCCGAAATATATTCCGCCGGTCAATTCCCGCACGACGATCATGTCGACATTGCGCAGGCGCTCTGACTTTATCGGCGAAGCGCCAGCCAGTTGCGGCAGAATCTGCACCGGACGCAGGTTGGCGAACACGCCCAGTTCTGCTCGAATGGCGAGCAAGCCTTGCTCCGGCCGTACCGTGGCATTCGGATCGGACCACTTGGGGCCGCCTACAGCACCCAGCAATACCGCGTTGCTTTCGCGGCAACTGGCGACGGTGTCGGGTGGCAACGGATTGCCTATGGCATCAATCGCTGCGCCGCCAATCAACTGTTCGGAGTAGCTGAATTTGTGACCGTACTTCTCCGCAATCGCGGTGAGCACTTGCTGGCCCGCTGCGGCAACCTCGGGACCTATGCCATCGCCGGGCAATACTGTAATCAGGGCGTCCAGGATCTGTTCTCCTCAAACTGGTTGATGTCGGCGGCGTGCTTGAGCAGAAAGCCCAGCTGATCCACTCCTTCAAGCAGGCAATACCGCGCAAAATCATCAATGGGGTACTCCACACTGCGGCCGTCAGGCAGCAGCAGCGTGGACGATGCGATATCGATGGAAACCTCGACACCGGGATTGTTCAGCAGCCAGTCCAGTACATCCTGCTCGACCAATACCGGGAGCAAGCCGTTCTTGAGTGAATTACTGCGGAAAATGTCGGCGAATTCACTACTGATGACAACCGCAATTCCGTAGTCGAGCAATGCCCAGGGAGCGTGCTCCCGGGATGAGCCGCAGCCAAAATTTCGATCAGCAACGAGTACCCGGCAACCCTGCGCCTGCGGTTGATTAAGTGCGAATCCGGGGTTCGGTTCGCCGCTGGCCTGGTAGCGCCAATCCGCAAACAAGTGCTTGCCCAGCCCGTCTTTTGACGTTGTGGTGAGAAAGCGCGCCGGAATGATTTGATCGGTATCTACGTCGGCAACCGGCAATACCACGGTGCGTGAAGTAATTTGTCGAATAGGGTCCATGACGGCTCCGTGGGTCCTACAAAAACGGGCGTGGATCAGCGACCCGACCAACGATGGCTGAGGCAGCAGCCGTCATCGGGCTGGCGAGCACAGTACGGGCACCTTTGCCCTGGCGGCCTTCGAAGTTTCGGTTGCTGGTGCTGACGCTGAGATGGCCAGGGGCGACTGTGTCTCCGTTCATGCCCAGGCACATCGAACAACCGGACTCGCGCCATTCTGCCCCGGCCGCGCGAAATACTTCGTCGAGGCCAATCGCTTCGGCGTCGGCTTTGATCTGTTGAGAGCCTGGTACTACCAGCATGCGCACGCCCTTGGCAACGTGACGGCCGCGCAAAACGTCGGCGGCTTGTTGCAAGTCACTTAGGCGTGAGTTGGTGCAACTGCCGACAAAGACCACGTCGACGGCCGATTCGGTCAGCGGTTTGCCGGCCGGAATCTGCATGTATTCGAGTGCTTTACGGAAACCGGCATCAGAGCGGTTGGGTACTGGTTCGTTAACCCCGACAACCATGCCCGGGTTGGTGCCAAAGGTCACCATAGGCTGCAAGGCAGAAGCATCCACAGTCACTGTCTTGTCGAACTGCGCGTCACTGTCACTGGGCAAGCAGCGCCAGCGCTCCAGTGCTCGCTCCCAGTCCGCGCCCTGGGGCGCTCGCGGACGACCGTGCAAGAACTCGAAGGTGGTGTCGTCCGGCGCGATCATGCCTGCACGAGCACCAGCTTCGATCGACATGTTGCAGACTGTCATGCGCTGGTCCATGTCCATTGCGCTGATGGTGTTGCCCCGGTACTCGATAACGTGGCCAGTGCCGCCGTCAACACCGATCTGGCCGATAATGGCGAGGATTACGTCTTTCGCGGTAACGCCACGCGCCAGATTCCCGCGCACCTCAATCTGCAAGGTTTTGGGTTTGCGTTGCAGCAGGCACTGGGTCGCCATGACGTGACCCACTTCCGTCGTGCCGATACCAAAAGCAAGCGCGCCGAATGCGCCGTGGGTACTGGTATGGCTGTCTCCGCAGACGATGGTCTTGCCTGGCTGGGTTGCGCCAAGTTCGGGCCCGATCACGTGCACGATGCCCCGATGCAGGGAGTCGAAACCATGCAATTCGAGGCCAAATTCGCGGCAATTGGCTTCCATCTGCGCGACCTGTTGCGCGGCGCCTTCCGCCACTACAGCAATGTCTTGCAGGCTACCGACCGGGGTGGTCGGTGTGGAGTGGTCCATAGTGCCGAGCGTCAGGTCCGGGCGTCGCAGTTTCAGCCCTTGTGAACGCAATAGAGTAAAGGCCTGCGGTGTTGTGACTTCGTGGATCAGATGAAGGTCGATGTACAAGATCGCCGGTGTATCGGTCGTTTCCGGTCGAACTATGTGGTCGGCCCAGACTTTTTCAAAAAGCGTTCGTGCGTTGCTGCTGCGCATGTTGGCGCTACCTGCGTATTTCGGGGGGCGTTAAAGGTGACTTGTCTGCTTGCTTACGATGCACTTGCTACCGCGATGGATTCTTCGTCGAGGCCTTCGAGCCAGCCGTACGTGTCTTTCGTTGCGCCAGAGAACAAGCCGAAAAAGGCTTCCTGCAATTGCGCCGTCAGAGGGCCGCGTTTGCCGGCGCCGATCTGAATTCGGTCAACCGAGCGGATAGGGGTGATCTCCGCGGCTGTGCCGGTAAAGAACATTTCGTCGGCGAGATACAGTGCTTCTCTGGGAATGGATTGTTCGCGGACTGTCATACCGAGATCCGTCGCAATCTTGATGATGGAATCACGGGTGATGCCAGTAAGGATGGAAGCCGCCGATGGCGGCGTCAGCAAGACGCCGTCCCGAATAACAAACAGGTTTTCACCGGCACCTTCACTGACTGTGCCGTCTGTTGACAGCGCGATGCCCTCGGCGAAGCCCAGGCGTTTGGCTTCCGTGCTGATCAATTGGCTGGACAAGTAGTTTCCGCCGGATTTAGCCAGTGCCGGAATCGTATTCGGAGCAACTCGTTGCCAGCTTGAAACGCAAACATCGACACCTTTCTCAAGTCCGTCTGCGCCCAGGTACGCACCCCATTTCCATGCGCCGATGGCGACATCGACCGGGTGTTCCGCTTTGGGTGCCAGGCCAATTTCTCCGTAGCCACGAAACGCGATGGGGCGGATGTACGCGCCGTCGGTCAATTCATTGATGACGCAAACTTGCTTGCACGCGCTGGACAATTCTTCGATCGATTGCGGTATCGGCATGCGATAGATCTTCGCCGAATCGTAAAGACGGCGCATGTGATCTTTAAGCCGGAAGACTTTGGGCCCATCAGGCGTCGCGTACATCCGAATACCCTCGAATACCGAGGAGCCGTAGTGCAGGGCATGCGCCATGACATGAACATTCGCTTTTTCCCATGGCATCATCTGGCCGTTCATCCAGATATGTTTCGCGCCGTCAAAACTCATTGATCGCCTCCACAAGCGTCATTCGGGGGTGTTCAGGACGGCGTAGCTTAGCAACTGACGTATCCTTTCGCACTTACGAAATAAGGGTAGCCGGGTCTAAATTGAAGCCCGGTTGATGTCGCTGTTTGCTGCTTCTTCGTCCAGGCCACGTTCGCGGCGACGCAAGATTCTATTGATAACCTCAAGGCAAGCACGCGTGCCGGCTTCGACGATGTCCACGCTGGTGCCGTGACCGCGCCAGCTCTTGCCGTTGTAGTCGACCATGACGGTAACTTCACCCTGAGCGTCGTCTCCTGCTGTCGCGCTATGCAGTTCGAATTTCCGCAACACGAGCGCGATACCGGTCGCCTGACCGAGCGCTTTGAAGGCGGCTTCCATCGGACCTTCCGCCGTTGCGGCAACGGTGCATTCCGCGCTTTCTTCGTTCAACAAGCTGACGCTGGCACGCGCTGCCTGTTCGGTGCCGGACTGAACTTCCATAGACTTCAACGTCCACGGACCGCTCGATGCGCTGTCAACATTGAGGATAATTGCCTCAATGTCACCGTCGTACATGTCCTTCTTTTTGTCCGCGAGTTTCTTGAACTCCTGGAATGCCCGGTTCATTTCAAATTCGTCCAGCATGAAACCGAGGTTGCTGACGCGCTCCCGGAAGGCATGTCGTCCACTGTGTTTGCCGAGTACCAGGTTCGACTTGCTAATGCCGATGTCTTCGGGGCGCATGATTTCGTACGTCGAAGCGTGCTGCATCATGCCGTGCTGGTGGATGCCGGCTTCGTGCGCGAATGCGTTCTCACCAACAATCGCTTTGTTGCGCGGGATCTGCATGCCCGTGATGTTCGCGACCATTCGTGAAGTGGGGTAGAGCCGCGTGGTATCGATACCGGTCTCAAGATCGAAAAAGTCGCCGCGAGTACGGACCGCCATGACCAACTCTTCCAACGAGCAATTGCCGGCACGTTCGCCGATGCCGTTAATTGTGCATTCAACCTGCCGTGCGCCAGCGGCGACAGCCGCCAGACTGTTGGCAACGGCCATGCCGAGGTCGTTGTGGCAATGCACGCTTAAGGTGATTTCTTCAATGCGCGCAACGTGCTTCTTCAGGTAGCGGAACAACTTGTCAAATTCAGCCGGGACGGTGTAACCAACCGTATCCGGGATGTTCACTGTTGTGGCGCCGGCTTCGATAGCCGCGGAAACGACCTCCGCCAGATATGCCAGTTCAGTTCGTGATGCGTCTTCGGGAGAAAACTCGACGTCATCGCACAATTCGCGCGCGTGCCGAATTGCGCCGACGGCGGTTTTGATGATTTCTTCTTTTGCCATCTTGAGCTTGTGCTCGCGATGGATCGCGCTGGTCGCGACAAAAACATGAATACGATGGTTGTCCGCACCCTTGACCGCGGCGTGCACTTTTTCAATGTCTTCAGGGTTGCAACGGGCGAGGCCACAGATTGTCGGTCCGCGGTTTTCGTCAGCGATCGCTTTTACCGCTTCGAAATCCCCTGGGGATGCGGCCGGAAAGCCAGCTTCAATGATATCCACACGTAGGTCGGAGAGCGCCTTGGAAAGCCGAAGCTTTTCGCGCAGCGTCATGCTGCAGCCTGGTGCCTGTTCTCCGTCCCGTAATGTCGTGTCGAATATTTTGATGCGCTGGTCGTTCATTGCCTGTCCCCGGTATGTGGATCAATACAATTTAAGTGTGTCGCTGTTTGTTGTGCTTGAGTTTGTGTCGGCGCCAGCCGTCGTGACTGGCGCCGACACGGCTCAAAGCTAGTGCTGTCAGTTCTCGAGCCAATCCATACGACCACGCAGGTCCGCGCCAACTTTCTCGATCTGGTGATCCAGATCGGCATTCATCAGTCTGCGGTACTCTTTCTGACCGCTGGCGGTTTCCTTAATCCAGTTGCGTGCGAAGGTGCCGTCCTGAATGTCAGTAAGAACGTCCTGCATGCGCTCGCGTACGTGAGCATCAATAACCCGCGGACCGCTGATCAGGTCACCCCAAGCGGCCGTTTCGCTGATGAACTCATGCATTTTCTTCATACCGCCTTCATGCAGCAGGTCGACAATCAGTTTTAGCTCGTGCATGCATTCGTAGTACGCAACTTCAGGCTGGTAGCCGGCTTTTACCAGCGTTTCAAACCCGGCAACGACCAGCTCGGTTGCGCCGCCGCACAGGACAGCCTGTTCGCCAAACAAGTCGGTTTCCGTTTCTTCGGCGAATGTCGTTTCGATGACACCGGCACGCGCTCCGCCAATACCGTGCGAATAGGCCAGAGCCAGTTTCAGCGCGTCGCCGGTAGCGTCTTGCGCAACTGCGACGAGGCAGGGTACGCCGTGACCTTCTTCATACTGGCGGCGAACAAGGCCACCGGGACCTTTTGGTGCAATCAGCACGACATCGATATCGGCCCGGGGTTCGATTTGCTTGTAGTGAATATTGAAGCCGTGCGCGAAAAGAATCGCGGAGCCCTTGTCTATCTTGGCTTCAAGGCTACGATAAAGGTCGCCCTGAACCAGATCCGGCGTCAGGAATACGGTGATCGCGGCACCCTGAACGGCTTCGGCCGGTTCCATCACGGTGAGTCCATCCGCTTCAGCCCGTTTCCAGCTCGGGCCTCCGGGGCGCAGGCCAACCACGACGTCGAAGCCGCTGTCCTTGAGATTCAGAGCGTGCGCTCGCCCCTGGCTACCGTAGCCAAGAATTGATACGCGCTTGCCTTTCAGGCAGGTGATGTCGACGTCGGACTCCGAGTACATTTGCATTGCAGTATTTCCCCAATCTAAGACTTTTTCTCAGTCGTTTGTTAGCCAAAAAAAAACGGTGCGCCAAAAAAAACCCCACTATCCTGGCAAGGATGCGGGGTCTACCTTTGCTCGCTGCAACAACAGGCCTACCCGCAATGTCTCCCGCTAAGGAGGACACCAAGCAGCACCCACAGCTTAAGCGGTTCGGCGCGGCGCAGGCCCAATGCTGTTGTCACAGAAATACGCATAGGCGCGATAATGTTAGAAGCCACCATTGATGTCAACCGCTTACCTTAAGTTGCCACGGATACGGCGTATTGATGCCGTTGTCAGTGGCTGGCCGGACTGGGAGCGGCGTGGTGCACCGGCGCATTTATTGCCGGCCAGCCCGAGGCAACCGGCAGTTCGATGTTTTTTATCAGAGGCGGACGATGACTTTGCCCGTTGCCCGGCGTTCGGCGAGGTAATTGAAGGCGGCACTTGCGTCGGAGAGGCTAAACACCTTTGAGATGTAGGGACGCAATCGGCCTGCCACAAAATATTCAAGAAGTTCGCCGAGATTCTCCGATTGCGCGGCTGGCTCGGTCTCAGCGAACCGGCCCCAGAATACTCCGACTATCGAACTACCCTTTAATAAGGGCAGGTTGGCCGGTATTTTCTGAATGGACCCGGAGGCAAAGCCAATCACCAGAATCCGGCCGTTCCATGCGATGGACCGCAGGCACTGATCGAAGAGATCGCCTCCGACCGGATCGTAGATGACATCCGCACCCCTGCCAGCGGTGATCTCTTTTACCCGCTGTTGCAGAGACTCTTCGTTGTAGTTGATGCAGTGGCTTGCGCCGTAATCCCTCGCGAGTTCCAGTTTCTCTTCGCTGCTTGCTGCGGCGATGACAGTTGCGCCGGCAACTTTCCCCAATTCAACCGCAGTCAGGCCGACACCGCCTGCCGCCCCTAATACGAGGAGTGTCTCCCCGGCTTTCAGCTGCGCGCGCTGTTTCAGCGCGTGCCAGGAGGTGCTGTAGGTTAAAAGGAAGCCGGCAGCAGTCTCGTAGCTCATTGCATCCGGTATTGGCATTACCCGTTCAGCCGCGACGCATACCTGTTCCGCCATGGCCCCGTGACCGCACAGCGCGAGGACCCGCTGTCCGACCTGCAGGCTGGTGACGCCATCGCCCAGTGCATCCACGCTGCCGGCAAGTTCGGCACCGGGCGTAAACGGCAATTCGGGCTGGATTTGGTAGCGGCCTGACAGCATGAGTATATCCGGGAAATTTACCCCGCAGGCACGGACGGCTATGCGTACCTCTCCGCGACCGGGCTCAGGTGTCGGTTGCTCGGTGAGCTGCAGCAGGTCGGGGCTGCCGTGCTGAAAGCAGGTAATCGCGCGCAATGCTTTGCTCCTGGAAAGTGTGGCCGAGAGGTATCGAGGATTGCTGGTAACTTCTGGGAACAACACTACGCCTGGCGGATTGTGCGTTGCAACAGTTGCAACAACTGGCGTTGGGGTGCCGCTTGCCATGCAGTCGCTATTGACCGCCGGTGACTGCCGTAGGGTATGCTCCAATCCCCGCTCCGATCTGCATGCCTGGCGACATCGACGATGAATTTCGACTATTCCCCGAGAGTGACGGCATTGCAGGCGCAACTGCATGCGTTCATGCGCGAGCATGTCTACCCGAACGAACCGGTCTATGCCGCGGCACTGAATGCTGGCGATTCGCGTTGGGTAGTGCCTCCCGTCATGGAGGAGCTGAAACAACGTGCGCGTGACGCGGGTCTCTGGAACCTGTTTTTGCCGGACAGTGAATACGGTGCCGGGCTCAGCAACCTTGAATACGCGCCGTTGGCAGAAATTACGGGCCGGTCTCCTATCGCGCCGGAGGTTTTCAACTGCGCGGCACCGGATACCGGCAATATGGAAGTACTGGTTCGTTACGGAACCGACGCGCAAAAAAAGACCTGGCTGGAGCCCTTGCTGCGCGGCGAGATTCGCTCGGCGTTTGCGATGACAGAACCTGACGTGGCTTCGTCTGACGCGACCAACATCCGTTCGACTATCGTCAAAGATGGCGACGAATACATTATTAATGGGCGCAAGTGGTGGATTTCCGGCGCGATGGACCCTCGCTGCCGATTGTTCATATTCATGGGCAAGACTGACCCAACGGCTGACAGACACAAACAGCAGTCAATGATTCTGGTGCCCAAGGATGCCGCGGGCGTCACGATTGTCAGACCCTTAACGGTATACGGCTACGACGATGCACCCCATGGTCACGCGGAAGTGCTGTTTGAAAACGTCCGAGTGCCCGCAGATAATTTACTGCTGGGAGAAGGGCGCGGGTTTGAAATTGCGCAAGGACGCCTCGGGCCCGGGCGGATACATCATTGCATGCGTTCGATCGGCATGGCCGAGCGCGCGCTGGAAGCCATGTGCAAACGCGCAAGTACGCGCACCGCATTTGGCCAGCCGTTGGACAAGCAGGGCGTTGTTCGCGAGGCAATCGCCGATTCACGCATGGAAATCGACCAGGCGCGACTCCTCACTTTGAAGGCGGCTGACATGATGGACAAGGTTGGAAACAAGATTGCCAGAGCGGAAATCGCAATGATCAAAGTGGTTGCACCTGCAATGGCGTTACGGGTAATCGACCGGGCGGTACAGGTGCATGGCGCAGCCGGTGTCGATGGTGATTTCGCACTCGCGGCGGCCTGGGCTGGCGCACGCACACTCAGACTTGCGGACGGGCCCGATGAGGTGCATCGTTCGTCCCTCGCCAAGCTGGAGTTGGCGCGCCAGAAGGCGGCGCTCGATTGACCGGGCTGTCGCATATGGAGTTGGGATACCGTAAAACCGGTTCCCTTGGTTACCAACACCTTATGTTGCTGATGGGCTGGCGATCTATCATTCATGTGGTATTCTTGGCGACCACAATGGGGGTGGGCGTACAGTATTGGCGCTGAGGCAGGGATTGCTTCGCATTATAAAGAGTGAACCGAATGCAGGGTCTTTCGGATTCAGAAATCAGAAGGTGGCATTACCAAACTAGTGAAACGCCGCGGCTTCAGGGGAGAGGGTCGTGAGTGACGTGAGAATGTCGTTGTGACTGGCATTCGCACAAGGGTGCAGGAATTAGACATACCCCCGCGCATCTCTTTCCCCATCGATTCAATCAAATCATTAAATCAAAACTCGATCTTTTTAAGGAGTGTCCATGAAACGGTGCAAAAGTAGCAGTCGGCAGATGACAGCTGCAGCCATTGCAGCAACCGTCATCGCAATATCCGGCAGCGTCTTCGCCCAATCCGTCGATGACGTGTTAAAGGCTGACCAGCGACGGTTAGAACTGGCTCAGGCTTCACAGGAGCGTATCAATGAGGTGGTGGAGGGCACTCGTTCTCTGACTGATCAATATCGCGCGATCAATAAGGAAATTGAGGGTCTTCAGGTTTACAACCGTCTGATGAGTGCTCAGGTTGAAGGGCAGCAGGCAACGCTGGCCGATATCGAGCTTTCAATGGATCAGGTTGACGTTATCAATCGTCAGATCTTCCCGTTGATGACTCGTATGATTGACGGTCTTGAGCAGTCAATAGCGCTGGACATTCCTTTTCTTAAGGCTGAACGCACGAATCGCGTTGAGTCGCTCAAAGAAATTATGGAGCGCTCTGACGTAAGTGTTGCTGAGAAGTTCCGCAAAGTGATGGAGGCCTACCAGATTGAGATGGATTACGGTTCTTCATCTGAGTGGTACAAAGAATCTCTCGACATTGACGGCGCACTGCGCGACTACAACATGCTGCGTATCGGTCGGGTTGGTCTCTACTTCCAGTCGGACGATTCTCAGATTACTGGTCATTACAATCAGGAAACTCGTCAGTACGAGTTAATCGATGATGAAAACAGAAGTGAAATTCGGAAAGGCCTTCGTATGGCTCGCCAGCTGATCGCGCCTGAGTTGCTTCTGCTGCCGATACCGGCTGCAAAACCTGCTGGGGAGACTTCTTAAGATGAAACGTATAGCAACATTAGTCGTCGCTGGTCTGCTGGCCTTTGGTACAGCACAGGCTCAAGAAGCGGCAGGTAGCATGTCCGAACTGCTCAACCTGATTGAGCAGGGGCAGGCAAGAGATTCGGCTCAAGCTCGTCAGCGCGAGGCGGAGTTCGCCAGTAAGCGTAACGAACAGCAGCAGATCCTGAACCAGTCACGTGCAGAACGTACGCGCCAGGAGCAGGAGAGCCAGCGGCTTGAAAGTCAGTTTGCTGCTAACCAGCAGCAGATCGCTACAGCGCGCGCGGCTCTCGACGAACGCCTTGGTGCGTTGAAAGAGCTGTTCGGTGTTCTCCAGACGGTAACGGGTGATGCACAGGGGCGCTTCAAAACGTCTTTGACCAACATCCAGTATCCTGATCGCGGCGAATTCCTTGTTGAGCTGGGAAGCAAGATGGCGGGCGCAAGTTCGCTGGCTTCTATTGAAGACATCGAGCGCCTGTGGTTCGAACTGCAGCGTGAAGTTGCCGAATCCGGCAAGATCGTTCGCTTCAATCAGCAGTTTGCTACGGCTGACGGCGAACGCGTCAGCGAAGAAGTAGTACGGGTCGGCGTATTCAATATTGTCTACGAAGACGGTTACCTGCAATACGACCCTACTACCGAAAACGTAACGGAACTGCAGCGTCAACCTGATCAAGCACGCTACACCAATTCCACCGGCGACATACTCAATGCAACTGACGGTACAGTTCGCTTCGGACTTGACGTTACGCGCGGCAGTATCTTGTCGTTGCTGGTCGAATCACCAACCGTGATGGAGCGTGTGCATCAGGGTGGTATCGTGGGTTACTGCATTATCGGCCTCGGTATTGTTGGTCTGTTGATCGCACTCTGGCGCTGGATCGGCCTGTCAGTTGACGGCCGGAAAGTGGCGGCACAGTTGAAACGCGATTCTGCCAGCACTGACAACCCGCTTGGCCGTGTACTCGCCGCTTACGAGTCGAACAGAGGCGCAGATACAGAAACCATCGAACTGAAACTCAGTGAAGCAGCGCTTAAAGAAATGCCGGGACTGACCAAAGGTCTTCTGTTCATCAAGGTTATTTCTGTCGTCGCACCGCTTATGGGACTGCTCGGTACTGTGACCGGTATGATCAAGACCTTCCAGGTGATCACGCTTTACGGTGCAGGTGATCCGAAGATGATGGCCGGCGGTATTTCTCAGGCATTGATGACGACCGTACTGGGTCTGGTTGTAGCCATCCCAATGGTTCTCATCCATACCCTGGTAAGCGGCCAGAGTCGCAAGATCGTCAATATCATTCATTCACAGAGCGCGGGCATCGTTGCACAGCACTCTGAGAAGAATGGCTAACGCCGAGGGGAGTGACGATGCATTGGTTGTATGACAATTTTGAGGCTATCCGGGATTTTATGGATCTCGGAGGCCCTGTCTTACGCTGGATAGCAGTCACCATCTTTGTCATGTGGGTTTTGATAGTCGAACGACTCATGTATTTCCGCAGCTCAATGAAAACATTGGCTGCGGAAACTCTCGAAAGTTGGGAGGCGCGACCAGAACGTAAGTCTTGGGGCGCACATCAGATTCGTGAAGGCATGATTTCAAGATTCGAAATGGCGAGCACTCGCTCAATTCCGATGATTCAGACTTTGGTAGCGTTATGTCCGCTGCTGGGACTGATGGGTACGGTTACCGGCATGATCAAGGTGTTTGAGGTCATGGCGGTATCCGGCTCCGGTAACGTGAGGGCTATGGCTGCCGGCGTATCACAGGCGACAGTGCCGACAATGGCGGGAATGGTTGGAGCACTCTCAGGGGTGCTTCTGGTGACGCTACTTAGCCGCCGCGCGGCGCGTGAGGTCGAGTTCCTTCAGGACTCACTCACGATGGATCATTAAGAAGGTAGACAGACATGCGAAGAGGAAACCAAGGAGCGGGCGCCGATGAGGACGAAGCGGCAATCGACCTTACGCCCATGCTGGACGTCGTTTTCATCATGCTCATCTTTTTCATCGTAACCGCTTCATTCATTAAAGAAGCGGGCATTGACGTGAATCGCCCCGACGCGCCGACGGCGGAGAAGGTTCAGGATGCGAACATCCTGATCGCGATCAGTTCTAACGATGAAATCTGGATCGACCGACGATTGATTGACCCGCGTGCAGTGCGGGCCAACATTGAGCGTCTGCATGCGGAGAATCCGAAAGGATCTGTCGTCATTCAGGCCGATAAGAAGTCGACCAACGAAATGCTGGTAGTAGTGATGGATGCTGCACGATCGGCGGGAGTGTACAACGTATCAATCGCGGCTAATAATTAGCCTCAGGAACTGATAGGGATTTTCGAAGTCGCAATAGTATAGTGGCTTCGAATCTCCCAATCTGTTTGAAGATGCGATTTGCGTTTCAGGAGAGTTAAATCATGGTAGGCCGATACGTTTTTGCGATCATAGTCGGATCCGTTGTCACGCTGACATTGTTGTTCGTCATGCACCTGCTCATCGAGAGCGGTCAGGACGCGCTGAGTCAAAGTCGTGAACGTCACATGCTTGAGTTCGTACGAGTAAAACGTAACGAGCAGGTTAATACGGAAGAAATTACTCCGGAAAAGCCGCCCAAGCCACCCGAGGTTCCACCCGAGGTTCCGCCTCAGGATATGGACTCCGTGGATCCCAATGCCCCTACAGTTAATGTTCCACCGCCGACTGTTGCACAGAGTGTCGATATCGGTGGACCCGGCGGCATGAACATCGCCGAAGGTGATTACTTGCCCATCGTGCGAGTGGCGCCAGTTTATCCGTCGCGGGCCTTGTCTCGCGGCATAGAAGGCTTCGTCGATCTGTCATTTACAGTAACGTCGGCCGGCACGGTGATTGACCCGGTGGTCATTCAATCTACCAGCAGTCTGTTTGATCGTGCTGCTATTCGTGCGGTGTTGAAGTTCAAATACAAGCCACGCGTTGTTGATGGTGAGCCGGTTGCCGTCCCCAACGTGAAAACAAGAATCACATTCAAGATCGAGGAGTAAACGCGGTAGGCGGGAGCTAGATCTTCCTCTCTCACGTGCGGGACTCGATTAAGGATATATAGATTATGAAACTTGAAACGCGAATGTTTCCCAGGCTGTGCCTGATACTGCTAGCTGGTTTATTTACAGCCAGCGCAGCAAATGCTCAGAACCGGGCAAATGCTGAAGAAGACGATACCAAGACCAAGCAGGCGCAAGCCGTCAGCAAGAAGGTCTATGATCGAATTCAGCTGGCCCAGGAAAAAGTAGACGCCAAAGAGTACAACGAGGCACTCAAGATCCTTAATGATCTGCGAGCTGGTGACAAGTTGACTGAGTACGAATTGCAAAACGTGCTTAACTACCTTGGCTTCGTTTACTACAACATGGACAACGTAAAGGATGCGATACGGATCTACGAAGAGATGCTGCGAATTCCCAGCATCGAACCGCAGATCAAGAAGCAAACTCTTTACACGCTGGCACAATTGGCGACCATGGAAGAGGATTACGGCAAGGCACTGAAGTTGCTGGACGAATGGTTTGTTTTGGAAACCAATCCGGCGCCGGAACCGTACATTCTCTATGCGCAGAATCTGTACCAGATGTCCAAGTACAAAGAGATGATCAAGCCGATAGAAACGGCATTGGAAGTCGCCAAGAAGCGCGAGAAAGAAATTAAGGAAGACTGGTATGTTCTCCTGAACTTTGCCTATTTCCAGGAAGAGAACTACGCGAAGGTTAGAGACATCCAGAAGATTCTGTTGGTTAACTGGCCGAAGAAGCGCTACTGGTTCTCACTGGCGGGTGCCTATACCGAGTTGGGCGAAGACCAGAACCTGATCAGTGCCTACGATGCCGCACATACTCAGGGTTTGCTTGAAAAGGAATCCGAGTTTGTCACCATGGCACAGCTATTCATGCAGGCAGAGGTGCCGTATAAGGCGGCGAAACTGCTTGATGAAAAGATGAAAGAGGGCGTTGTCGCCAAGAATGCGAAGAACTACCGTTTGTTGTCGCAGGCATGGCAACTGGCGATGGAAGACGAAGAGGCCATTCCGGCACTGCAGGCGGCAGCTAACCTGGAAGACGATGGTGAGCTGTTTGTGCGACTTGGTAATGCACATCTGAACCTTGGCGAATACGACAAGTGTGAAGACGCAGTTCGGGCCGGTATTGCCAAGGGCGGCCTAAAGAGTCCCGACAACGCGCAAATCTCGTTGGGCATGTGCCTGTACAATCTGAAGAAGTACCAACCGGCAATTGCCGCGTTCCGCGAGGCGGGCAAGTCCAGTCGGTCACAACGTATCGCTCGTCAGTGGATCAGCGTTATTGAGAGTGATATCGAAAGAAACGAGCAAATCAGGCTCGCTGAAGCCGCAGCCCGCAAACGGTCGGAACAACTTCAGAAGCGCCGCGCTCAGGCTGAACGCATTTAGTCGTCAGTCGAATCGCAGTTCGTTGAAGAAGCCCGGTTTACGCCGGGCTTTTTCAGTTGTGAAACTTGTAAATGACCGGAGGTCGTTGACCTTGTGTTACTCGCGCTCATAGAATACCGGGCGTTTTTACCGGGAACCCGTCGCTAATGCCAAGAATTATTTATGTCACGCCGGATGGTGCACGCCATGAAGTTGAAGTCGAAAACGGCTACACAGTCATGGAGGGTGCTATCAATAACAATATCGACGGAATCGTCGCAGAGTGTGGTGGCGCATGTGCGTGCGCAACCTGTCACAGCTATGTGGATGAAGCTTGGCTCGCCAAGATGCCGGAAATGGACGATATGGAAGACAGCATGTTGGATGCGGCGTATGAACGTAAAGACAACAGCCGTTTGACCTGTCAGATCGAAGTCAATGAGTCACTCGATGGCTTGGTTATTCACGTCGCAGACAACGAAGGCTAGTCCCGGAAGCGTGGAGCTTGCATTACGCCAACCGCTTCGGTTTGCGAGATCTTGTGTGCGCGCCTCATAACCGCATGTGAACAGGTGCGAGGCTCGCCAACTACCGCAAGCCGGTTTCAGTTCTGCCAATAACCATGCGTTGAATCTCGCTGGTCCCTTCGTATATCTCGGTGATCTTGGCATCCCGGAAATAGCGCTCGAGCGGCAGCTCTTTGCTGTAGCCCATTCCGCCATGAATCTGCAATGCCTCGTTGGCCACAAACATAGCGGTCTCGGATGCGAACAGCTTGGCAATACTTCCGTTCAATGTGTATTTCGCACCGGTACGTTTGGATTCCATCTTGTGCCACGCAGCGCGATACACCAGCAAGCGCGCGGCATCGATGCGCACCTTCATGTCGGCGATCTTGTTTTGAATGGTCTGGAATGATCCGATGGGAGCGCCAAAAGCGTGGCGTTCGCGCGAGTAGATCAGTGCCGCGTCGTAAGCTGCTTGCGCGATGCCGAGTGCCTGCGCAGCGATGCCTATTCGACCGGAGTCGAGGACGTTCATGGCAATACGGAAGCCTTCGCCTTCGGCACCTAACCGTTGTTCAACCGGACATTCGTAATCGGTCAACTCGATTTCGCACGTTGCGGAAGCGCGTATACCCAGTTTCGGTTCCGTTTTTCCGCGATGAAAGCCCTTTGCGTTAGTGTCGATAATGAACGCGCTGATGCCGCGGGAGCCAGTAGCTTCGGGATCGGTTTTCGCGAACAGGATTATGTACCGGGCAACGGGACCTGAGGTTATCCACGACTTTTTTGCGTTGATGACATAGTGACTGCCGTCGTCACTGAGCAATGCCCTTGAGCGCATGGCCGCTGCGTCCGAGCCGGATTGTGGCTCTGTCAGCGCATACGCACCATTGCACTCGCCGCTGGCAACAGGTGTGAGGAAGGTCGTCTTTTGTTCCTCCGTACCATAAGTCAGGAGCGGGACGCCGTACAAAGTATTGTTTACCGAGACGATCGTTCCGTGCGCAGCGCAGGCCGCCGAGATTTCTTCGATGACGAGTGTAAAGCTCAGACTGTCGAGTCCGGAGCCGCCATAGGCTTCCGGAATTTCAATCCCCATGAATCCGAGCTCGCCAGCCTGCTGAATCGTCTTGACCGGGAACTCGCCGCTTTCGTCAAACTGGGCGGCTACAGGCGCAATTTCGTTCTGCGCAAACTCGCGGGCGGCGGATTGAATCATCTGCTGATCGTCAGTGAGCTCAAAGTTCATCGTTGGTCCTCCTGCGGAGTTAATATTGTACGGCTCGATCGATTGGCGGTCACCCGTATGTGCGGGCGGTATCAGCAGTGGCTGGGATTATTGAGCATG
Source organism: Woeseia oceani (assembly GCF_001677435.1). Taxonomy (GTDB): domain Bacteria; phylum Pseudomonadota; class Gammaproteobacteria; order Steroidobacterales; family Woeseiaceae; genus Woeseia; species Woeseia oceani. The sequence goes on along the minus strand of NZ_CP016268.1, from coordinate 2,139,084 downwards.
ACGACACCGTGAAATCAGCATACCATTGCCGGCGCAGTCCGCCGGTGCGGTTAGTGCTCACCGTTGCGGCGCAAAATTCATCCAACCCGCGAGGAGAAAATTGAATGACCATTAAAGTGGGCGACAAGATGCCGTCAGGTACGTTCGGCGTAATGACCGACGCAGGGCCCGGTGCCGTGTCGAGCGAAGAGCTGTTTGCAGGCAAGAAAGTGGTGCTGGTATCAGTGCCAGGGGCATTTACCCCAACCTGCTCAATGAACCACTTGCCGGGCTTCGTCGATCAGGCGGACGATCTGATGTCAAAGGGCGTCGATACGATAGCCTGCATGGCCGTGAACGACGTATTTGTCATGGACGCCTGGGGTAAGGATCGCGGTGTCGGCAGCAAAGTGATGATGCTTGCTGATGGCAATGCCGAGTACGCAAAAGCGTTAGGGCTCGAACTGGATGCCAGCGGCTTCGGCATGGGTATACGTGGTCAGCGTTTTGCCATTGTCGTCGACGATGGTGTTGCCACGCATGTCGCGGTTGAACAGCCGGGCGAGTTTGAAGTGAGCAAAGCGGAAGCCATATTGGCGCAGCTGTAGCGACAGGCAACGGCATTGCGGCTCAGGGCCGCAATGCCGTTGCGATTCAGGATTGCAGCGCCTGCTGCAGCTCCGGGATAACGGTGAACAAATCACCGACCAGGCCGATATCAGCGACATCGAATATTGGCGCATCCGCATCTTTATTGATGGCCACAATGGTTCCGGCATCCTTGATGCCGGTCAGGTGCTGAATCGCGCCGGAAATGCCGATTGCGAAGTACAAATCCGGAGCAATGATCTTGCCGGTCTGGCCAACCTGCATTTCGTTTGGAACATAGCCGGCATCAACCGCTGCTCGTGATGCACCAACCGCTGCGCCAATGGAGTCAGCGAACTGGTAGATAATCTCGAACTTTTCCGCACTGCCTAAAGCCCGGCCGCCGGAAACAACCTTGGAGGCCGTTTGCAGATCGGGTCGATCGCTTGATCCGGCTTGCAGCTCTACGAACCGGGTATGTTGTGGCAGATCGACAGCGATGTCCGCGACATCAATCGTTGCATTACCGCTCAATGCAGCGGCGCTGTACGACGCTGTGCGTACGGTGGCGACAACCTTGCTGTCGCCGGATGCTTCGACGGTCGTTATTACGTTGCCTGCGTACACCGGTCGTTTGAAGCTGTGTGCGCCAAGCACTTCCATAATGTCACTGATCTGGTTGACGCCGAGCAGGGCGGCGACCCTGGGCATCAGGTCTTTACCGAAAGTCGTTGAAGGCCCGAATACGTGGCTGTAATCAGCGGCAATGGCGATGATCTGCGGCGCAAGCGTCGCGGCCAGCAAATGCTCATTCGCGGGATTATTGACCGCCAGCACCTTGCTGACCCCACTGATTTTCGCGGCTTCCGCGGCAATCGCCGTGCAGTCGGCAGCCAGCACCACGATATCGATTTCCGCACCGTCTATGGCTTGCGCACAGCTGACGCATTTGGCCGTGCTTGAATTCAGGCTCTGGCCATCGTGTTCGGCAATGATGAGTATTTTGCTCATTACAGCAATCCTTTGTCTTTCAGGGCGGAAACCAGTTCCGATACGTCACTGACCATGATGCCTTTCTGGCGCTCCTGAGGCGGTTCGAATGCCGTGGTCTTGATGCTGTGATCAGCGCTGATGTTCAGCTCGGCTGCATCGATTTCCTGCAACGGCTTTTTCTTCGCTTTCATGATGTCCGGCAATTTCACGTAGCGGGGCTCATTCAGGCGCAGGTCCGTGGTTACAACGGCAGGCAAATCGACTTCGATTGTTTCCAAACCGACGTCAACCTCGCGAGTAACTTGTAAACGGCCATCCAGCACTTTGACTGCAGAAGCAAACGTCGCCTGCGGCCGATTCCACAGTGCAGCCAGCATCTGCCCGGTTTGGTTGTTGTCGTTGTCGATGGCTTGTTTGCCGAGCAAGACGAGATCTGGTGTTTCGCGTTCGACTACCGCGAGCAATGTCTTCGCGGCGCTCAGGGAATCAAGTTCAGTCTCGCTTTTGACAAGAATGGCCCGGTCAGCACCCATCGCCAGTCCGGTACGGAGCTGCTGCTGCGCTTCGCCCGAACCGATGGATACCACGATGACTTCGCTTGCTTCGCCACGCTCGCGAATGCGTAATGCTTCTTCCAGGGCGATTTCATCAAACGGGTTGATGCTCATTTTGACACCGTCGGTGTCAACGCCGCTGCCATCGGAGCGGACGCGAACCCGAACGTTGTAATCAACCACCCGTTTCAGGCCTACCAGTATCCTTTCCACGCAATTATTCTCCCAAGAGTCGAGTCTGTACTGCGGTGCAACCGGGCGGTTACCCGGGCGGCACATTGTCCCCGACCGCCATCGGGTGTACAAGGCGCAATCAGAGCAATTAAAGGGGCAGTGGAATGCAGGCAAAGTGTGGTCTTGTTTCGGTTGAGGAGCTACAACGACACCTGGACGATCCGGCTTGGCGCGTAGTGGACTGCCGGTTCGACCTTATGGATACGGAAAAGGGCCGGGCCGATTTCAACGCGGCGCACATTCCCGGGGCCGTCTACGCTCATCTGGATCGCGATCTGGCCGCGCCGGTAAGCGCAGCGACCGGTCGGCACCCGCTGCCGGAGGTGGCACTGATTGAAGCGACGATCCGCCGCTACGGAATATCTGCCGCGACCCAGGTGGTTGTGTACGATGCAGCCGGCGGTGGTCTGGCCGCCCGCTTGTGGTGGATGATGCGTTGGCTGGGGCATTCTGCCGTTGCCGTGCTGGACGGCGGCATGGCCGCGTGGCAGGCAAAGGGCTTTGCTGTCGAACAAGTCGCTCAGAGACCGCCTGAGGGGACGTTTCAGGCCCAGCCCCGGCCAGAGTGGGTCATGGACACTGAGGAGCTCTCCGAGCGTTTGAGGGCCGGCAGGGCGCCATTGCTGGTCGATGCCCGGGAGGCCAGCCGGTTTCGCGGCGAGGCGGAACCCATCGATAGTCGCGCGGGTCACGTTCCGGGCGCCCTGAATTACCCGTTTGCGCAAAATTTGTTAGCGGATGGCCGCTGGCGCAGCAGCGCCGAGTTGGCAGAGCAATGGAACGCGCTGTTTGCGGGGCAGGCGCCGACGGAATGGGCCGTGATGTGTGGCTCTGGCGTCACAGCCTGCCACCTGGCGCTGTCAGCGCATCTCGCCGGCCTGCCGGCTCCGCGCCTGTATCCGGGCTCGTGGAGCGAGTGGATTCGGGATCCGGCGCGGCCCGTGGCGCCCTGAATGCGTTCGACGGCCTCGCAACCGTGCCAGCGGGCGCCGCTGAACTTAATTCAGGACCGTTCTGTCCAATTGCACGGAGAGTCGGGGAAATCTTGTGCCGGTTTTTGCTCCGGGAGAGGATCATTAAGGTTTATGAAAACATCTTTAAAACAATTGTTTATTATTGTTTGTTCAAGTCTTTTCTTAATGTTTGAAGTGACTGCTGAGGAGCCTGGCAAGCGTCTGGATGACCTCAATTTGCGAGGTTCCGATTGCATCCTGATCCGGACTATCCGAGACTATACCGCGCTGGACGACAGCCACCTCCTGATTCGGGGGAGCGCGAGACGCGGTTATTTCGTCACCTTGGGCAGGCCGGCTTTTGGCATTCGATCGTCATTCCGGCTGGGATTTTCGTCACGAGACGATCAATTGTGTCCCTACGGCGGCGACTCGATCGTCTTCGGCGGACTTGGCAATGAAAGCATCAGCGTGCGGTCAATCAGCCGCGTTAATGAAGAACAGATAGAAGAGATACTGATCCGGTTCGGCAAGAAGACACCGCCGGATAAACAGACCCCGACGCCGGCCGACGTTAAAGGCGCAGAGGTTGAAGAGCTAGACTGAGTTGGTCAGTCAGTGCCGCAAGGTCAGTACACCAACCTAGTCGCGCAATCCGCAATTCTCCGTGCGGACCCACCCGACCAGCTAACGCTGGTCGGGTTTTTTATTGGCCTGCAATCGCGAACAGACCAACCCTTGCGCTTGCTGGTGGGGAATTCGACAATCGGCGACCCTCTGCCAATACGGATTCGTTGCGATGCAAGGACCGCTACAGGACATCAAAGTACTGGACCTTTCCCGGGTCCTGGCCGGGCCCTGGGCCAGTCAGCTGCTGGCCGACTACGGTGCGGAAGTCATCAAAGTAGAGCAGCCGGGTCGCGGCGATGACACGCGCCAGTGGGGGCCTCCCTGGTTACGCGCCGACGATGGCAGCGACACCGCTGAATCAGCCTATTTTCTGGCGACCAATCGCAACAAGAAGTCGATCACGGTGAATATTGCCGATGCTGCTGGTCAGCAATTGATTCGCGAGTTGGTAGCGCAAAGTGATGTCGTGCTCGAGAATTTCCGGGTGGGCTCACTGGTGCGCTACGGGCTCGATGCAGCCACCCTGCTGAGTGACTATCCGACGTTAATTTACTGTTCGATATCGGCCTACGGGCAAGACAGTCAGCGCGCCGCTGAGCCCGGCTACGACGCGATGATTCAGGCTTCGGCTGGTTTGATGAGTCTGACCGGCGACGCGCACGGCGAACCACAGAAAACCGGCGTCGCGGTCGCCGACATCATGGCTGGTATGTATGCCGTCAGCGGCATACTCGCCGCATTGCACGCTCGTGAGCGAACCGGTGCCGGCCAACACATCGATGTGCCGTTGTTTGACAGTCAGGTAGCGTGGCTGGCGAACCAGGCGATGAATTACCTGGTTGGCGAAGAAGTACCGATGCGCCACGGGAATGCGCATCCCAACATTGTTCCGTATCAATCGTTCAAGACGGCGGACGGCTATTTGATGCTGGCGGTCGGGAACGATCGGCAGTTTGCTGATTGTGTCGAAGCTCTGGGGCTGGCTCATCTGGCCCAGGATGCGCGCTTTAGCGGCAATAGCAGCCGCGTCAAGTACCGTGACGAGCTGGTGGCGGAGTTGGCGACGAAAATGCGGACGGCGTCGACCGCGGACTGGCTGCAGAAATTTCGAGACCGTGGCGTACCCAGTGGCCCGATCAACGATCTCGCACAGGTATTTTCCGATCCTCAGACCATTGAACGGGGACTGGTACATTCGTTGCCGCACCCGTCGGCCGGTTCCGTGCCAAGTGTCGCGAATCCAGTAAGGTTTTCGGCGACGCCAACCCGCATGCACTGTGCGCCACCGTTGCTCGGTGAGCACACCGATGACGTATTGACCCAAGCGTTGGGCTACAGCCCAGAGAAAATCGCCGCGTTGCGAGCTGCCGGTACTATATGATGCGGAGCGTTAATAACTGCACTGAAACGAACGAATGAAACCATTAACAGTGGCTACCAGCGATGCGCTGTCCGACGTCAAATACGAAATACGCGGCCAACTGGCACATCGTGCGCTGGAACTGGAAAAACGCGGCTACGAAATTATTTCGCTGAATATCGGCAATCCAGGACTCTACGGCTACCGGACGCCGGAAACCATGCGCCTGGCCATGATCGAGAATCTCGGTGCAGCGGAGCCTTACAGTCATCAGAAAGGCATATTCCCGGCGCGTGAAGCCGTGGTCATGCAGCAGCAGAATCGCGGCATCCAGAACATCAGTGCGGATGACGTGTTCATCGGCAACGGGGTTAGCGAACTGATCGATCTCTCGTTGCGGGCCATGCTCAACCCTTGCGACGAAGTACTGGTTCCCAGCCCGGATTACCCGTTGTGGTCAGCTGCGGTGACGTTGAACGGCGGCAAGGCTGTGCACTATCCATGTCCTCCGGATGCCGAGTTTCAGCCGGACCTGGCAGCCCTCGAGGGTTTGGTGACTGCACGTTGCCGCGCCATCGTGGTTATTAATCCGAACAATCCGTCCGGCGCCGTCTACAGCCGTGCAGTTCTGCGCGGCCTCGTGGAGTTCGCTGAGCGGCACGGGCTTGTGATTCTGGCTGATGAGATCTATGACCAGATGACCTACGACGGCGCGGAGTTTGTGCCGCTGGCAACGATGGTCCGCAATTCGCTGTGCCTGACGTATTCCGGCCTGTCCAAAATCTACCGTGCCTGCGGTTACCGCGTGGGCTGGTGTGTATTTGGTGGCGATTTGGAGCGGGGTAGTCAGCTCGCACATGCCATGGAACTGCTGGCCGCACTGCGGCTTTGCAGTAACGTGCCCGGGCAATGGGCAGTTCAAACCGCACTGGGAGGATTCCAGAGTATTCGCGAACTGGTTGAACCCGGCGGTCGTTTGTATCAATCCCGGCAGGCGATCATTGATTGCGTTGCGGCGAGTCCGTACCTGGAAATGGTGCCTCCCAAAGGAGCGATGTACGCGTTCATTCGTCTGGCCGAGTCAGTGTCCAGGGAATTGACGGATCGCGAATTTGCACGTCGATTGCTGGAAGATCACCACGTGCTGATCGCGCCCGGCAGCAGCTTCAATACGACCTACAGCGATCATTTTCGAATTACCACATTGCCGGACGTCGATACCCTGCACACCGTATTCGAGCGAATCGACAGTCTGTTGGCACAGTCGGCCTGAGCATGACGAGCGGCTACCCATGGCTGGCGGACGCTGTCAGCGTCAACGCGACGGTCATTACTGCCAGCCGACGACTCGCGCGCGAACTGCAAGCCGCGTTTGAGCAGGAACAACGCCGCGCCGGTTACCGTAGCTGGCCGACGCCGCACATCGAGGCGATTACAGATTGGCTCGCAACGGCGCTGGATGGCGCGGAACAACAAGGCCTGCAGCGGCTGATAGATCCGGCGGCCAGTGGCCTGCTGTGGGAGCGGTGCCTCGGTGAGACCAGTCGTCAGGACTTACTGAGTACGGCGGGCGTTCTGCGGCATGCGCGGCAGGCCTGGCAGCGCGTGCACGACTGGCGAATACCAGTCGACACGGTAACCGCTGCGGCGAGCAGTCGTGACGAGCACTGGTTTGTCCGCGCGGCGTCCGCTTACCAGAATTTTCTGCGGGCGGGAGGCTGGATCGATCAGGCGCAGCTGACGGAATACTGTGCCGACGTTCTGCAGGGGGCGCAGTTAGCGCCCGGCAAACAAATTTACCTGGCAGGCTTCGACCGATTGACGCCGGTGCAGCGTTATCTCTTCGAGCAGTTGGCGGCGGTCAACATCGAAACGCTCGAGGTTCCGGTTTCGACCAGAGTCGCGACACGACGTTACCGATCCTACGCGAACGAGGATGCCCAATGGCGCGCAGCCGGCCGTTGGGCTCGCGACCAGTTGCAGCGTGATCCGAAAGCGCGCATTGCCGTAATTGTGCCGAATCTCGAACAAGATGCCGCGGCCATCGCGCGTAAAGTCAGGGAAGGTTTCGCCGCCGGCTGGCAATTGGCTGGCTCGACTTACCGCTCGGCCGTAAACGTTTCATACGGTCAGCGTTTGTCAGCCTTTCCCGCCATTGTTGCTGCGGAGAAAGCGCTCCGGTTTGCGGCAAACGGATTGCGAGGTCCAGACATCAGCTTGCTCCTGCGCTCACCGTTTTTCGGCCAGGAAGACATGCCCGGGCGTTGCCGGCTTGAAACTCAGCTCCGCTCTCTGGTCGACAGGCAGTGGCAGCCGGGAAACCTTTTGAACGCACTGAATGACACAGCACCAGCGACTGACGGCGCAGTGTGGCGAGAACGGATGCAGTTGCTGGTTGATGTCGTGAACCAGCAAGACGAACAATTGGCACCGGCAATCTGGGCGGAGCGCATCGATGCTTTGCTGAGCAGCCTGGGCTGGCCCGGCATTCAGCAGTCGGACAGTGAAGAATTTCAGCTCATCAACCGCTGGCGTCAGTTGTTGAATGAATTCGCCCGGCTTGGCAGCGTACGGTCAGTACCTACCTTCCGCGAAGCCGTCGGCTACCTGTTCCAGATGGCGGGCGAAACGCTTTATCAGCCGGAAACCCCGGCCGGTGGCTTAAGTCTTATCGGCCTGCTCGAATCTGCCGGATTGGAGTTTGATCATGTCTGGGTGGGCAACATGGACGCGAGCCGCTGGCCTTCGGCCGGGCAACCGCTGGCCTTGTTAAGCCGGCAGTTGCAACGCGACACCGGTATGCCCGACGCGACGCCGGCCGATACGCTGGCTTTTGCGGAGCGTACGCTTGATCGACTTGGCAAGTCGACCGCTCAGTTGTTGTACAGCTGGTCTCGAAGTGACGGTGATACGGAGCTGCAACCCTCACCGCTGCTTCAGCTTGATGCAAACTCTGCGGTCGAAACAGATGCCGGGGATCCGGGCTGGTTTGCGTGCAGCATGGCGGGTCGCGCCAAGCTGGACATGCTGCACCCTGATTCAGCGCCACCGGTCCTGCCGGATGAAAAAATTCGCGGTGGCGCCTATACCGTGCAACGCATGCAGGAGGAGCCGTTCTCGGCGTTTGTCGCCGGACGTTTGGCAGCCAATACGCTGGAGCCGTACCAGGCGGGTCTCACGCCTCGCCTGAGGGGGATTGCCTTGCACGATGCGTTGTACCGCTTGCTGCTGGACAAACCGTCGCGCAGCCAGTTGCAAGGCTGGACCGCTGCGCAGCGCGAGGAGCGCAGCGAGCGCGCAGCGTGGTTGGCACTGACCGACATCGGCAAACAGGCGGACGATATTCTGCGTTTGATCCTGCAGTTCGAGAAACGTCGCCTGCAACAGATACTTCTGCGCTTTCTGGACGAAGAATGTGCCCGTGATGACTTCAGCATCGACGCGCTTGAAGAGCGCCTGCAATTGAAACACGGGGCTGTCGTTCTGAATATGCGTATCGACCGGATTGATCGGCTTGCAGACCAGAGTCTTCTGGTCATTGATTACAAGTCGGGTACACGCAAGACCTTCATGAATGCAAAAAAGGGCGTACCGGCCAATGTGCAGTTGTCAGTGTATGCGCGGACACTTGCTGCGCCGATCGGAGGCCTTGCACTGATCAATCTGGACAGTCGTGAAATCAGCTATCAGGGGGAAGGCGCAGGCGTGCCGTTCGGCAAGATCAAAGCAGAAGACTGGCCGCAGGCCCTGGCATCGTGGTGCGCGGATGTGGATGCACTCCTGGTTCGCTTTGCAGCGGGTGAGACCGGGGTAAACGGCAATCAGTCCGCCGATGACGGGCGACCGCTTGCACTACTGAGCCGAATCGAAGAGTTACGTCGTGAAGACTAACGTCGATCTGCTGACTGCTGACCATCAGGCCCGCGCCGATGCAGTCGATGTAACACGGTCCTTTATCGTGCAGGCACCCGCAGGATCGGGCAAAACTGAATTGTTGATCCAGCGCTACCTGTTTCTGTTGGCAACGGTGTCCGAGCCAGAGGAAGTGGTTGCAATCACCTTTACCAACAAGGCGGCGGCGGAGATGCGGCACCGGGTCGCGCATGCGCTCGAACGTGCGGCTGATGGCGAGACAGGCGACGCGGAACACGAACAGCGGACGCTGAGCGCGGCTGCGCGCATTCTGCAACGTGATCGCAAATACAACTGGCGATTACGGGAGTCACCCCGGCGCATGCGCATCATGACGATGGACGCGTTTTGCGCCTCAGTCACGCGCATGTTGCCGGTCAGTTCCCACCTTGGTGGCTCGATGAGCACCGTTGCTGATGCGCAGATGAAACGTTTGTATTCAGATGCGGCGATTGCGACGTTGGACTGGCTGCCGCTTGGCGATGCACGTGCGGCCAAACTCGAACGCGTACTGCGGCATCTCGACAATAACGTTGGTGACTACGTTAGTTACCTGGCGAAGATGCTGGCCAAGCGCGATCAATGGATCCCGTTCACTGGCCCTGGCGCAACGGATAATGCCGACCAGGTTCGCGCTGCACTGGAGGCAACAATCGATGACCAGGTGCGAGCCCATCTACACATCGTAAGGAAAGTATTTTTCGAGCTGGGCACGCAACAGCACCGCGAGCTGTTGCGTTATGCGGGCAAGAATCTGCAGGAAAAATCCGGCGCAGAACACGCCCTAGCTGAACTTGATGTCGTCGCCTGGCCTGAGGCGACCAGCGACAACGTCGACCTCTGGCGCGCGATTGCGTCGGTACTGCTGAAGCTGGATGGCGACATCCGGGTATCGGTGGATGTTCGCAGCGGCTTCCCCGCGAAAGACGACGGCGAAAAGACCGCATTCAAGGAGTGGCTGCTGGTCTTGCAGGAGCAGCGCGGGCTCAAAGAACAGCTGGCAACCGTTCAGCTCTTGCCGGACGCGACTTACCGGGACGAGCAATGGCAAGTCATGCTGGCGTTGTTTGATGTCTTGCCGTTGGCAGTCGCCGAATTGCAGCGACTGTTCGCCGAACGAGGAGTCAACGATCACGTCGAAGTGGCACAGGCGGCAAGCAAAGCATTAGGCAATGCCGACGAGCCGGGTGAACTGTCGATGTTGCTCGACTACCGGATCAGCCACTTGCTGGTTGATGAAATGCAGGATACCTCCATCAGCCAGTACCAGTTGTTGTCGAAATTGACGGCAGGCTGGGAGCCAGGCGATGGACGCACATTATTTTGTGTGGGCGACCCCATGCAGTCTGTGTATCGCTTCCGGGATGCCGAAGTTGGCCAGTTTATCGCTGCGAGAAAGCACGGTATCGGCACCTTGAATCTGGATTCGCTGATTTTACGCCAGAATTTTCGCTCGGGTGCCGAGTTGGTGGCCTGGTTCAACACGACGTTCGAACGGGTTCTACCCCGGGAAGACGATGTCGCAACCGGCGCAATTTCCTACTCCCCTTCGGTGCCGGTCGAATCGCGTGCCGGGGAGGGCATCGTCGAGATTCACCCGCTCATCGAGGCGGGTATGGAGGAAGAGGCCGCTTGTTCAGCGAGCGTCATCGAGTCCTGTCTGCGCAAGAACAGCGATCACAATGTGGCGGTTCTGGTACGCAGTCGGAGTCAGTTACCGAAGTTGCTCGATATTTTGCGGCGCAAGAACATTAGTTGCCAGGCAATCGAGATTGATCGCCTGACCGATTTGCCGGAAGTCATCGATCTGCTGGCATTGACCCGTGCACTATGTCACGAAGGCGACCGGATCGCCTGGCTGGCAATGCTCCGCGCGCCCTGGGTTGGGCTCTCCTGGAGCGATATTCACGCATTGGTTAAAAATGACAGCAGGTCGACGGTAAGTGAGTTGTGCAGCGACGGCGAGCGGCTGCTCGCCTTGAGTCCCGACGGCCGGTCGCGGTTGCAACGATTCCTGCGGTCGCTGGAGCCATTCGCCGTCGCACACGGAACCCGCAGTCTGCGCGAACGAATAGAGCGTGCCTGGTTAACGTTCGGTGGTCCCGCCTGTTTGCAGAGTCCGGAACAAGTGGAGAATGCCTATCGCTATCTGGATGTCATCGGCAAGCTGGAGCTGGGTGGCACGATTCAGGACATTGCGACACTGGAGCAACAACTCGACGAGGAACGGGTTTCGTCGCACGGTGATGAACACACGCGTGTGCAGGTGATGACCATGCACAAGGCAAAAGGATTGCAGTTCGATCACGTGGTCCTGCACGGCTTGGGACGAACAACCGGTGGGAGCAACAAGGACGTTTTGGCATGGCTGCCTGTCACGGCTGAAGACGGTGCCAGTGGCATGATCATCAGCCCGCTGGGGCCGCGCACGGCGGTTGAAAAGGACCCTTTGCATCGCTTCATAGAGCAGTCGGCAAGAGAAAGCGATCGGCTGGAACTTGATCGACTGTTGTACGTGGCGTGTACCCGAGCTATCCATTCTTTGCACCTGGTGGGCAGTGTTGGCACGCGCAAGAAAGGCGCGGAATTGGGTGCTCCCTTTCGCGAGAGTTTGCTGTACCGTTTGTGGCCATTGGTGGAACAGCATTATGAAGCGGCGTTCGCCGCAGGCGCCGGTGAAGACACTGCCGCAGTGTTCGAAACCGACGAACCGGTATTCATGGCCGCTGAAATTCGCCGCATGGAGCAACCCTGGCAAGTTCCCTCGATACCGGAACCGCCGCCGGCAGTGGTCGTTCGGCCAACGAGTGACGCGCGTGAGGTGGATTATTACTGGGTTGGCAGTGCAGCCCGGCATGCCGGAACCATTGTGCACCGCTGGTTACAGAAAATGGCGGATGGCAGTCTGGCCAACGATGGCTTGCCAGCGGATCTCGACGCGGTCAGCGGTCGTTGGGCACGGTCACTTGGCGTGCCTGACAATGACCTCAAGGGGGTACTGGATCGGGTCCGTCTTGCTGTTGAATCCGCTTTGAACGACGAACAGGGTCGCTGGCTGCTGTCCGGCGCAGGCTACTCGGAACTTCGGCTTGGCGGTGTGCACGACGGGGAGGTCGTCAATATCGTTATTGACCGGGTGCGGGTCGCTGAAGACGGCGTGCACTGGCTGGTCGACTACAAGACCAGCACCCACGAAGGCGGTAATTTAAGCGGCTTCCTCGAGCAGGAAGTGGCCCGCTACTTGCCGCAATTGCGACTCTATCGTGCCATATACAGCGGGATTACAGACGCGGAACTCAGGACCGCTTTGTACTTCCCCTTGTTACAGAAGTTTATCGAAGTCGACGCGCAGCATGGCGAGTCATAAGGAACCTTCCGTGCGGAACTCGCGTAAACCGCGGGCATCGGGGCTGCCGAGGAAACGCAGTTGCTCAACGATGGCCGGCGTCGCGGTCGCCGTAGGACCGACCTGGCCGAGCAGGGTGTAGCTGCGGTCCGGATTGAGTTGCAAAGTGGCCGCAACTTTCAGCATGCCGCTGACGTCCTGAACACTGCCGAGTACCCCGGTGTCCGTGTTCTGAAATTCGACCTGGAAATTACCGAGAGGCGCCGGTGCCAGCGCGCGTAACACCAGGTTGGACAGTCCCGCCTGACCGGCTGCGTGTGTTGGCCAGCCATCCGCAAGTCGAATCTCAGCCATCTGCAGGCTGATATCCCCACTTATGCCATCGACCCGTACCACGTTTTGCAATGCTTGCAGCGGCAATGCGGCGTTGAGCGCTGAAACCCTGACAGTGCCCCCCAGACTCACTGCCACTGTCGCATCAAGAAAGCCACCAACCGGTTCGGCCTGCAGCGCATATGCGAGGCTGCCGGTGAACAACGCGAACGGGCGCATGCTCCAGCGCAGATTCTGCAAGTACATACCGTCAATGAAGGCTTCATTGGCTGCACCGTTCCAAACGGTACCCTCGATACCTGCCAGTTGCAGCGCATCCGGTGATACCCAATGATGTATTACCCTGGCAGGCAACAAGGTAAACAGGCCGAGCAGAAAAACGCTGCCACCCGTGATCAGCAACCGTTTCCAGCTTGTCATCTCAGGGGCGTTCCAAAGTCAGTGAGGCGTTTATGCGCCCGGGGTTACTGTTGTTATTCTGGGAAAAGCTCGCGGCCTGGACATGCAATCCATACTGCGTGCTCAGGTCACCGAGCCACAGTACCAGGTCGTCAAACGCAACATTCTCGAACTCGACCCGAATGCCGCTGTTGTTGGTAGGCTGGCTGCGTTGCAGAGCGGAGTACAGATTGCGGCTGCGCAAGGTATCGTCGACGATGACGACCAGCGACTTGTTTTGACCCGCGTTCGCGCTGGCAGTATTGCTGCCGGACATCAGGCGACCACGCAATGGACGTAGTTCCTGCAGAGAACTCTGCCAATTGGCGATTCGGTTTGTCAGGTCCTTCTCGCCGCGATCAAGTGGCTGCCAAAACACAAACCAGTAAATCGCAAAGACGATAAATACTGCGGCCGTTGCAACCATGACCCGCTCGCGGGGTTGCAGAGAGTTGAACCACGCGTTCATGGCGTTAGCGCCTGAATCTGGATGCGGCTGTTAACCCGTTCGCCGACCTGATCGGTTGATTGAATGCGCGCCTGGAAGCGTCCTTCCTGGTCGATACGCTGGCGTATGCTGTCCAGTACTGAAACACTGGCAGCGTTAATTCGGATGTCCGCAACGCCGCCGCGAAAACTGACAGCTTCGATGCTGGCGTCAATGTCGCCGCGCACGGCTTTACTCAATTGCTCCAACGCCTGCAATAAAACCGGCGGCGTGCCACCGCCGCCGCCGGCACGGGCACGCAGGCTCGACACCAGGCGCACCGGGTCGTCAACATTTTGTGCGCCCGGCACGATTTGCTGGTACTCGGCCAAAAATTGATTGTTCAAGGCTGTCTCTTCCCGTTGCAATGCCAGGTAGTTGACGCCTTTTGCGACACTGCCAAGGACGAGGAGGGCCAGAAGCAGCGCAGCCGCGTATCGCCAGGGTGCAAGCAGGCCAGCGTATTCGCTTTTCGGCCCGTAACTGCCTTGCAGAAGGTTCACGCCAACCCCGGTCGCCGTGGTAGCGGCAAGTCGGGGCAGTGCACCGTCGGGCAGCAGCTTGACGTCCAGGCTACCCAGCTCGTGTCGCAGCGCTATCCAGTCGTGCTTGAAGCGTTCGTCATCAGCCGCTTCACAATAAATCAGTACGTGCGCGCGAGCGGGTGTGGTGTCTTCGTCTTCTGCGGGTGCCGGAGTGTCGCTGTCCTGCAAAGCGCCAATGGCCAGCAATGCATCGCCGGGCGTCATGTCCTGCAGGACACAAACCGTTTCGTCGCCATCGTTCAACAGGATCTGATCGTCTTCCAGTAACAGACTGAGCGTCCCCGGTATGCGCGCCAGGCCGTATTGTTCCGCGATAATTTTTGCCGGTTCGATACCCGCCGAGCGGAGCCGGTCGAGCCATTCATCCAGGCGTTCGCGACTGACGGCGGCTACAGGGACCCGATCATTCTCCAGACGAGCGCCGGCTGCAAAATGGAGATTATCGACATCGTCCGCCAGAGTTTCTTCCAGCGCATAGGGCAAGGCGGCCTGCAATCGGTTCCCTTTGACGGGGATGCTGGCCGTGGTCGTCAGAACTTCCGTACCGGGCACGAGAACCAGCACCCGCCGGTCGCGCACATCGATTCTGGCTTCTGCGAGCGAGCCGGTCACAGGCGGCCCCAGGCGGCTGCCTTCGGAGTCGACCGCGATCCAGTCGGCGGGTTGCTCCGGGTCGGCCTTTAGCCGGATTACCAAAAACTCAGCCATGACGGTATGCAGGACTCCTAGGTTGTTCCAAAGCTGCGTGAGACAGGGGCTACATCGCCACGCGCGGTACGCAATAACAGGCTGTACATAGTGACACGCACGGTACCAATCCGGACTACCACCTTCAATTGAAAATAGCGGCTCGAATCGCCGATTGCCGGCAACATCTCCGGTGTAATGATCGGCCTGAACGTATCCTCAACGTCGGCAAAGCCAGCCGCTTCCCGTTCGGAGATCAAACGCTCGACATCTGACACGGAGATGTTCTCACCGAGCGACTGTAGCACCGCCGGCGTTGCGGTATTTGCATTGATCGTGGTTTTTCCGGGTAAAGCGGAAACGTGCGGAAGCAGGGTATCGAGCGTTGCTTTGTCCATGCCGTCAAGTGCGGCCAGTTCCGAGGTGCTGGTCAGTAATTGGTTCGCGGATCGGTAAGGCGGTACCTTGCTGCTGTAGATCGGGTCTTCGGCACCATCGGGAAACGAGGCATCCAGATCGGTATCGAGCCAGTCCACTGCGACGCCGGCAAATCGCGGGTCCAGCGACAGTGATTGCAACAGGCGTCGAAACTGTTCGAGCGCCTGTTCATCGACCTCACCGTTCGATCCAATCAGGTTGTTGATATTAAAGCGCCCCTGCAGGTCTTCTACAGCGCCAAATACCTCACCGTCATCGATTGGCAAGCCTGGCAGTTCACTGGCCCAGATCTCGCCGAGGTGATCGGTTTCCGTGTCTTCCAGGTCTTGCCGCAGAATACTGCTGACCCAACTCTCCGCGCCCAGCGCAACCTGCACGGCCTGATCGCGCGCCAGCAAGGCCATCGTTCTGCGCACGTCGAGTGCGTTGTCCCACGCTAAATTGGCGGCAATGATCCCGGCCAATGCCACGATCAGCATCGCGGTTATCAGCGCGACACCTCGTTGCCGGAAGCCACGCGGGCGGTGGGCGATCACGGTGCCACCTCTATCAGGCGGCTGATTTCGCCTTCGTTTATCAGGCTCAGAACGACTTCCACTGCGCGGGGACGCTGCCGGAGATCGGGGGCCGCGCCCTGCAGTTGCGGCGGCCATTGATCGGACCATTCGCCGTTGCCCATCAGGTAGCGCACGGCGATGCTGTCGATGCCGTCGAGCAGGGTCACAATGACGGGTTCGTTGCTGTAGGTCCGGTCAAGTACGTGCCAGTAGTAGCGGCGTAATTCTTCGCCTTCGACAACGTAAGCGACGCGTTGCAGGGTGCCGCGCGGCAATACGTTGGGATTGCTCCAGCCAGCACGGGTGAGTTCCAGCGCGACGCCGGTAAGACCGTCTGCTTCGAGCGCAGGGCTGTAGGTATCAGCCAGGTCTTTACGTATGGGCCGTGGGGCGAGCTGCGTGAAGTCCTGATCCAGCTGGCGCATCGTTCGCTGAATTGATTGCAGCCGACCCATCCGGTCACTCAGAATTTCAGAACTCGCGATAGTCCGGCCCAGAGCGCCATAAGCCAGAGCTGACATCAAAGCAAAAACCGCCATCGCGACCAGCACTTCTACCAGCGTAAAGCCCGAATTGCGCGCAGGCAGCCTCATTGCCTGTCTCCGCTGTCGTCAGCATCAGCATCCGGGTCGGCCGATAGCCCGATACTGTTCCAGGCGGCGTTCGCCAGCCCCGGTTGAACCGGTTCACCTACAAAGCCTGTGACTGTGCGAATTTGCTCGGCGGTTTCCGCCAGGGATACCGCGACATCAACCCGATACAGGTTTTCAACGCCGGTTTCCGACACGGTTGCGGTCCACAGCCATTCGCGCCCGGCATACACGATGTCGCCTTCCGTTTCTGAAACTTCGGGAACGACATTCGCGAGTCGCATTTCGGCAATCTTGTTTTGCGCGATCCAGCTTGCGTAAGTGCGTTGCTGCACCGTGATAGCCGCGTCGGCCATTTGGCTGATGGCGGCACTAACGGTCGTCAATGACAAGGCGACAATCGCGAGTGCGACCATAACTTCGATCAGGGTGAAACCCTGTTGCCGCCGCCTAGCGTTCATCATCTATAGCGTCGGCTACTTCGACATTGCCTTCAGCGGTGACCGTAACTGCAAATTCACGACGGTCACTTTCCCGCAATACACTTAACTGAAATGGACTCAGTTCGCCGCTCGACAGGATCAGCGCATGCGGCGTATAGGTGGGTTCGCGGGTATTAATGCTGTCGGTTTTGTCGTTGTTGGTCTCGGCCGGTTGTTCGTTCAACTGCACGCGGCGGCCTTCTATAGCCAGCTCCAGGTGCAACGATTCGGGCAATACTCGGGTCTTGAGCAGGTCATCGCCGACAATCTCGTTCCACTGCCCGAGATAAGGGTCGTACTCGACGAAGCGATAGCTGTTGCGCATGAACTCGAGACCCAGGTCCCGGCCCTGAAACAGAGCTTCATCTGATGCCAGCGCTATCAGCGACGACAGGCGTTTCGCTTCCTGCTGCA
Organism: Woeseia oceani; assembly: GCF_001677435.1. Taxonomy (GTDB): domain Bacteria; phylum Pseudomonadota; class Gammaproteobacteria; order Steroidobacterales; family Woeseiaceae; genus Woeseia; species Woeseia oceani. The sequence continues at coordinate 2,121,564 of NZ_CP016268.1, read as the reverse complement.
ATTCACGGTCGTCGCGCACCAGGGTTGTCGACATCAAAACAACGGCGCTGATGATGCCGACGATGACAACAACGACCAGTACTTCGATAAGGGTGAAGCCGCGGCAGCGGCTGTTGGGTCTGGCGAGCAGCGCCATGGCTGACACGGCTGTTGGCCTAGTTGAGATCCCAGTTGCCAAAGTCTGCGTCTTCGCCTTCGCCACCTGGTCGGCCATCACGGCCTAGCGTGTAGATATCAAACTCACCATTGTTGCCCGGACTTAAGTATTGATACGGATTGCCCCAGGGATCTTTCGGCAGGCGTTCGAGATAGCCGCCCGCTTTCCAGTTCTTGATGTTCGGATCGTTGGGTCGGGTAACGAGTGCTTCCAGGCCCTGTTCCGTTGTTGGGTAGCTGAAATTATCAAGTCGATAGAATTTCAAGGCATTTTCTATGCCGCGCAGATCCTGCTTTGCCGCCGCGATTTGCGCATCGCCAACCCGGCCGATGACGTTGGGTGCAACAATAGCGGTCAGAATACCGAGAATAATGACCACGACCATGATTTCGATCAGCGTAAAACCTTGCTGTCCGCGACGATGTTGGCAGCGGGATACATTCTGTGTCACAGCTCTTACTCCGGGATACCCGCAATCCAGATTGCGAATTGATGAATTGACGACATGTCTGATTAAACGCGAGTATATCAAACATGGGGTTAAGTCATGGTTGAAGATAGGGATGCCGAGGTCGCTGGCCCCGTGCCGGCGTGGCTGGGCCACTGGTGGTTGCCATTGCTGATCTGCATCGTCGCGTTCCTGGCTGAAGCAGGCGGAGAAACAGCCCGGTTCGCGTTACGTTACGAGCGAATGGCAATCGGCGAGGGCGAATACTGGCGGCTGCTGACAGGGCATTTCGTGCATCTGGGCTGGTCCCACCTGCTCATGAACATGCTGGCCTTGCTGTTAATCTGGCTGTTGGTCGGCGATCGCCTGAACGGACGGGCTTGGTTGCTGGCCCTCCCAGCGATCATTGTGACTATCGACGCCGGGTTCTGGTGGCTGGACACTCCGCTGGCCTGGTACGTCGGATTTTCGGGGGCACTACACGGCATGTTGTTGGCTGGCCTTGTCGTGGATTGGCGGCGTCCCGGCGGCGAGACCTGGCTGTTGGGCGCGATGTTGCTGGCGAAACTCAGCTATGAACAACTTGTCGGACCGTTGCCAGGTTCTGCGGCATCGGCAGGGGGCGACGTCGTGGTGAACGCGCATCTGTACGGCGCGGTCGGCGGCTTGCTCGCGGTTGCGGCCAGCAAAATTAGGGTCGCACGGTCACGGTCTATATAATGCGCGCGGCATTGATGCGCTAAGGAGAAAGAGTTGACTTTTGCAGTGGTATTTCCCGGACAGGGATCACAGTCGCCGGGCATGCAGAAAGCACTGGCAGATACATTCACCGAGGTTGTCGAGACCTACGCTGAAGCCAGCGAGGTGTTGGGATACGACCTCTGGTCCCTGGTTCAGGAAGGCACGCCAGAGGATCTCGATCGCACCGTTGTGACCCAACCTGCCATGTTGACTGCGGGTGTCGCGGCATGGCGGTGCTGGCAGCAAGCGGGCGCCACGATGCCGGCCTGGATGGCGGGTCACAGTCTGGGTGAGTACACAGCGCTGGTTGCGGCAGGTTCACTGACGTTCGCCGATGCGCTCAAGTTGGTGGCCAAGCGCGCCGAATTTATGCAGCAGGCTGTGCCGGAAGGTAGCGGAGCGATGGCTGCCATTCTTGGCCTCGACGACTCGGCGGTCGTTGATGTTTGCAGTGCCGCCGCCAACGGCCAGGTCGTCAGTGCCGTGAACTTCAATTCACCGGGCCAGGTTGTCATCGCGGGTGAAAAGTCCGCGGTGGAGCGTGCGGTCGACGGTGCTAAAGCCGCGGGTGCCAAACGTGCCTTGCTGTTACGGGTCAGTGTGCCGTCGCATTCCGCTCTTATGCAGCCGGCGGCTGATGCGCTCAAGCCGTTGCTTGATGCCGCCACCGTATCGGCACCAAGCGTGCCTGTCCTGAGCAACGTGGATGTTGCGCCGTACTCAGACGCCAACCAGATACGTGACGGTTTACGCCGGCAGCTGTATTCGCCGGTACGCTGGTCCGACACGATCAAACACATGGCGGCGAACGGTGTGTCGGTGGCGATTGAATGCGGTCCAGGCAAAGTGCTCGCCGGCCTGGTGAAGCGCATCGACCGGGAAGTGACGGGGGTTTTCATCGATGATGCCGACAGTTTGCAGAAAGCACTGACCCTGAGTGGCACAGGCAATTGATTTACGAAAGGAGTTACACATGAGCAGCGCATTCAACAGCAACTTGCTGGACGGGCAAGTTGCCCTCGTGACCGGTGCGTCACGCGGCATCGGTGCGGCCATTGCCAGCACCTTGCGAGCCTGCGGAGCAACCGTCATCGGGACCGCAACCAGTGAGTCGGGGGCGGCGTCGATCAGCGAGGCGCTGGGTGAGGGTGGCCGTGGCGCGGTGCTGGATATTGCCAGTGCTGAATCGGTGGATGCCCTGTTAGCTGACATCGGCAAAAACGAAGGGGCGCCAACGATAGTCGTCAACAACGCCGGTATTACCCGCGACAATTTATTGATGCGCATGAAAGCCGAAGAATGGGACGACGTGCTCGCTACCAATCTATCCGGCGTGTACCGGGTTTGCCGGGGTGCCGTGCGCGGCATGATGAAAGCGCGACATGGCCGCATCGTTAATATTGCATCGGTAATCGGTGTGATGGGAAATGCGGGGCAGGCAAACTATGCCGCTGCCAAAGCCGGCATTATCGGCTTCTCAAAATCACTTGCTCGCGAACTGGGCTCACGCAATATCACCGTCAATGTTGTGGCACCCGGTTTTATCGACACCGACATGACACGCGTGTTGCCGGAGGAGCAGCGCAACGCATTGCTGGGGCAGGTGCCGCTGGGTCGTCTCGGTGACGCCGCTGACATAGCGAATGCGGTGGTCTTCCTGTGTTCCGATGCCGCGGCGTACATCACCGGCGAGACGATGCACGTCAATGGCGGGATGTTGATGGATTGAGCACCCGGATGGCCGCGGTTCGCGGCTCGCACGATTGCTGTAGTTGCTATGAAATCATGCAGTTAAGTGCGGGCTGGCGGCGGCCGACTACGCTGCGCTGAGAGCAATTACTCACCGTCCGGCCGCAATTGTAGATTGCCATGGGCCTTTCACATACAATACCGACCCACGGCATGGCCGGGGCTTGAATTATCAAGAACTTACGTCACCGGAGATGACCTCGCGCCTTTACTGCCGCGGTCACCGCGGGGCGCAAAAAATGACATACCAAAGAAACTCTAAGGTCGCCGACGTTGGTTCGCGGTCTGTTGAAGTCTCTTCTTAGGAGAAGCGGTCACTATGAGCAGTATTGAAGAACAAGTTAAAAGCATCGTTGCAGAGCAGTTGGGTGTAAAAGAAGACGAAGTTACCAACGATGCATCATTCGTCGATGATCTCGGCGCTGATTCTCTCGACACCGTCGAGCTGGTCATGGCTCTCGAAGAAGAGTTCGAGACCGAGATTCCGGACGAAGAAGCCGAGAAAATTACGACTGTTCAACAGGCTATCGACTTCGTTACTGCACGCCGCAGCGACTCCTGATACCTTGACGGGAACGACTCAATCATGAGTCGTTCCCGTAGTTCTCTGTTTCCCCGGCGTCAGGCCTTAGTCTTTCGGAACGTACCTTGAATAAACGTCGTGTTGTTGTAACCGGCATGGGGATAGTCTCTCCGGTCGGCAGTCAGCTCGAAACGGCTTGGCAGAATGTCTGCGCAGGCGAGTCTGGTATTCGCAAGATCGATAATTTCGATGCGAGTGCGTTCAGTACTCAAATAGCGGGGCCTGTAGCAGGCTTCGATGTAGATGCGTACCTGAAGCCGAAAGACGCCCGCAAAATGGATACGTTCATGCACTACGGCATTGCCGCGAGTGTGGACGCAATCAACGACGCGGGGCTCAGCATCGATGAAAGTAACGGGCATCGTATCGGCGTCGCGATGGGCGCGGGTATTGGTGGTCTGGAAACCATCGAAGAAAATCACAGCAAGATGCTGAAGGGCGGGCCGCGCAAGGTTTCGCCATTTTTCATACCGGGCAGCATCATCAATATGACGTCCGGCAATGTCAGCATCATGTACGGCATTACCGGCCCGAATCTTTCGATCGTAACGGCCTGTACGACTTCAACGCATTGCATTGGTATTGCCGCACGGACAATCGCGTATGGCGATGCCGACGTCATGCTTGCAGGTGGTTCTGAGTACGCTACGACCCCGCTGTCGATGGCCGGGTTTTGTGCGGCGCGGGCAATGACAACCCGCAATGATGATCCTGCCGCGGCCAGCCGGCCGTTTGACCGGGATCGTGACGGCTTTGCACTCAGCAATGGTGCGGGTTGCCTGGTGCTCGAAGAGTACGAGACTGCCAAGGCCCGGGGTGCACGGATTTACGCAGAATTGATTGGCTTCGGCATGAGCGGTGATGCCTTCCACATCACCTCACCACCGGCCGATGGCGAAGGCGCACGCAAGTGCATGGCGGCGGCATTGAGCGACGCGGGTATAAACCCTGCCGATGTCGATTATTTGAACGCACACGGTACGTCGACACCGGTCGGCGACGTTGGTGAAACGATTGCCATCAAGCGCGCCTTCGGTGACGCAGCCAAGTCTCTGGCTGTCAGTTCGACTAAATCGTGCACGGGTCACTTGCTGGGTGCCGCCGGCGCAGTCGAAGCGATATTTTCAATCCTGGCCATTCGTGACCAGGTTATTCCGCCCACTATCAACCTCGACAATCCGGGCGAAGGCTGCGATCTGGACTATGTGCCGCACACCGCACGGGAAAGCAAGGTTCGCATAGCGGTGAGCAATTCTTTTGGTTTCGGTGGCACCAACGGCAGCCTGGTATTTCGCGCGCCTGCGTAACTACCGGACAGTACCGTCCTGATAAACGATTCCCGGCCATACACTGACAATTGGGGCAGGAGTTCTTGCGCCAATCTGGCATCATGTTGTCATGTTAAAGAAAGGGGCCGATCGTCGACATGCAGCGCTTACTCCGAACGCTACTGCTGATTGCCGCGCTCGCTGTTGTTACGCTGGCGGCCGCAACTTGGCAAGCACATCGTTACCTGCATTCGCCTTTAGTCATTCCGGAAACCGGTCTGGAATTCGAAATAGCGCAGGGTGCGTCTTTGGCTGGCATCAGCCAGGCACTGGCTGAACGCGGTATTCTGGAGCACCCCCGGCTGTTCCGCTGGTATGGACGGCTGAGCGGTCAGGCAACCGAGATACATGCCGGTGAATACCGAATTGATGCCGGCACAACGCCGGTATCGCTGCTGCAAAAATTCGTGAACGGTGAGGTGCAATTGCACTCGTTTACCGTCATAGAAGGCTGGACATTTCAGGAAATGCTGCAGGCCTTGCACCGCCATCCCGATATTCAAAGCACGATAGTCTATGAAGACTGGCCTGCGGTACTGCAGCAATTGGGCAGTGGCTACGACCACCCTGAAGGTCTGTTTCTGCCTGAAACGTACCGCTTCGCCAAAGGCGCGACGGATCTCGACCTGCTACGCCAGGCGCATGGCATGTTGCAGGCCGCCTTGCAGGAAGAGTGGCAGGCCCGCGCCCCGGAATTACCCTTGGCATCGCCTTACGAAGCGTTGATTCTGGCATCCATAATCGAAAAAGAGACGGGACGGGCGGACGAGCGGGCACGTATTGCCGGCGTGTTTGTTCGCCGCTTGCAGAAAAGAATGCGCCTGCAAACGGATCCGACCGTGATCTATGGAGTCGGTGATGAATACGCCGGCAACCTGACGCGGCGTCATCTGCGCACCGACACTGAATACAATACCTACACGCGCCACGGCTTACCGCCTACGCCAATTGCATTGCCTGGCCGAGATGCCATACATGCCGCACTGAATCCTGCGGATGGCAACGAGTTGTTTTTTGTGGCCACCGGTACCGGTGATGGCAGCCACCGCTTTTCGGAAACGAAGGAGCAGCATGACGAGGCCGTGCGCGAATACCTTAAACGTCTGCGTTCCGGAGAGCCAGGTGAGTAAGCGGGGCCGGGGGAAGTTCATTACTGTCGAAGGCGGCGAAGGTGTGGGCAAATCCACCAACATCGACTTCATGGCCGCATTGATCGAAGAGCAGGGCTACACCGTCGTCAGAACCCGGGAGCCGGGTGGCACACCGATGGCGGAACGTATTCGCGGCCTGTTGCTGGAGCACGGTGAGGAAAACCTGCCCGATACAGCCGAGTTGCTGCTGTTCTTTGCCGCCCGTACGCTCAATATCGAAAATGCAATCAAACCGGCATTGGCCGCAGGCCAATGGGTCCTGTGCGACCGATTCACCGATGCGAGCCGCGCGTACCAGGGCTGTGGTCGCGGCCTCGATACCGACAAGATCGAAACTCTGGCGAGCTGGGTGCATGCTGATGTCCAGCCGGACTTGACCGTATTACTCGATGCGCCACCGGCAATCGGTATGCAGCGGGCGCAAAAGCGCGGGGCGGCGGATCGGCTCGAATCCGAGCACGAAGCCTTCTACACGCGGGTGCGGGATGGTTACCTGGCAATCGCAGCACGCGAACCAGAGCGCTTTGCGGTCATTGATGCGAGCCGTACTCTGGATGAGGTTCAACAGCAGATCGGGCGGGCAATGGGCCGGTTTTTTTAATGAATAAGTACTTTAATTATTCTCCATAACTAATTGAAATATGGTAATTAATTGGCTTAGTTCTTTTGCAGAACGCTGGCAAACGCAAGTCCGGCAAGAGCGTGCCCCGCACGCCGTCTTGTTGTTGGGTGCGCCCGGCGTCGGCAAGCGTTCGGCCGCAGCATGGCTGGCAAAGAGCAAACTGGATCCTGAGCGCGCCAGTAATTTGCCAACTTATCCGGTCGATGTGCCGTTGGACCCGGACCTGCATTGGCTGGTTCGCCCGGAGGACAAGCACACGATCGGCGTGGACCAGATTCGCGCCCTGATCGGCGAACTGAGCCTGACAAGCCACGGTGGCCGCGGCAAGGTCGCCGTCATAGATCCGGCCAATATCATGACCGCGGCGGCCGCCAACAGCTTGCTCAAGACACTTGAGGAGCCACCGGGTGATGCGCTGATCATACTCATAGTCGATCGGCTCAGCCGTTTGCCTGCGACCATTCTCAGTCGCTGCCAGAAAATCACAATAGGCTTGCCTGACGAAGCCGCCAGTATCGAATGGCTGGATCAGGTACGCCCCGGCATGCAATGGTCACAAGCCCTGCGCGAGGCGGGTGGCGCGCCACTCGCGGCACTGACGGCGGCGGAGCAGATGGAGGCTACGGCCTCCCTAGGAAGGGACCTGAAGGCGCTCGCCAGTCGCGCGGTATCACCGATTGATGTCGCTGAACGCTGGAGCAAGCAGAGCCCGGCTCTGGCCCTCGACTGGTTGGGTCGGCAGGTTCAGGACTGCATTTACCGGGTCGTCGGGCAAAGCCAGCCAGGCGGTGCAAGCATCATTGATGATTCTGTGCTGCAGTCCATGGACAGCCGAAATTTGTTCTGCTATCTAGACATAATCAATCGCTTACGTGGTCAGCCAAGTGGGTCTTATAACCTGCAGTTGACACTCGAGGGGCTGCTTATCGACTGGGCCGAGGGCCTTGTACATTGTCGGCGGCAGGATAGCGATGGCGGCTTATGGCCACTGACTGTTTCAAGGTAACACTGTAATGACAAAGCCTGGCTTACTGACACTGACGATCAAGGACAAGAGTGCGTTGTATCTCGCGTACATGCCCTACGTTATCAATGGTGGCCTGTTCATCCCGACCAACAGCTCTTATCGCCTTGGCGATGAAGTGTTCATGTTGCTCAACCTGATGGGCGAAGAAGAAAAAATCCCGGTGGCCGGTACGGTAATCTGGATGACGCCAAAAGGTGCGCAGGGCAAACGAACGGCCGGTATCGGTGTGCAGTTCAGCGATCAGGATCAAGGCAACACGCAAAAGAAAATTGAAAACTACCTGGCCGGCGCGCTGGGTGGCGACAAACCAACCCATACCATGTAGGGGTGTGCCGCTGCGCAGCGGCGCGGCATTCTGTCGCCAGTTCTGGCGGCGAAGCAGCAAGCAATCCGAAAGACTGTAAAGAATTCAGCGCTCGTCGTGCCACACGTAGTTCGTGCCGGTAAAGGGTGGGGCGCTGTGATTGCCGCTCGGTGCGGCCAGTCTCAGCGCGAACCGTTGCTGATGCCGCCTTTGAGGACGTAGGCCTGAAAGCCACGTTCGCTAAGTATGTAGGCACCCGCTGAACTGCGTCGGCCGGTGTCACAACACAGCACGTATTGTTTGTCCGGGTCGAGCGTGTTGATCTTCAGGCGTATGAAATACAGCGGAATGTTGATCGCGCCGGGCTGGTGATGATTCTCAAACTCACTGGGCAGACGTACGTCCAGCCACATGCCGCCTTCCGCAATGATTTTTTCGGCAGCCGCTGTATCGACCCAGTCGAGCATGGGTTCATTCAGGAGCCGCTTGAAGTCGTCTTTGCCAAGACGCATGACGGATCCGTCGGTCTGCATCGTCACCGTGGCATTGCGTTTGGCATCTGAAATGAGCGCTTCTTCACCGAAGGTGTCCCCAACGTTCAGTTCGGCAAGTTTGATGCCGTCTTTGTTCAGGGGCGTTTCCCGGGTGACAAGGCATTTGCCGCGTGTCAGCACATAGAAGTAGTCGCCTTCGGCGCCTTGCTTCAAGACGACATCTCCGGCTTTGTAATTGATCTGCTGCATGCGCATGAAGATCGCCTGGATGTTGGCCGGCGGAATCTTGTGGAATGCTTTGGTCTGCAGCAGCATGGTCATCCAGTCATCGCCACCGACGTCGTCACTGCCGTGCAGTTCGGATACTTCGTAAGAACCGGTTTGATCCCAGGTCAACATGACATCGAGCAGGTCGCTGTCGATCGAGATGTACTGCACGCGGTCGCGTGCTCGCGCCGTGACCCGACGCGGGTAATTCGGGGATACGGGATTACGGGCACTCTCGGTGCCACCTTCAACAGTCTCTGTTACAGCGTCCTGATCCAGCAGTTCCAGCGTGCCGGAAACCACGTAAACCGTGCGCTTTTCAGAATCGCCCTCTTTAAACAGTATCTGCTGCGGCGACAGCTCGCGGATCTGCACTTTTCCAGCCAGTGCCGCAAGATTGTCGCGCTTGAGCCCGTCAAGGGGGGAAAAACTCTTGAGCAGTTGGGTACTTAGCCGCTCAGCCGTCATTTTTTGTCCTGTCCATGCCAGAGCTGTGTCGTGATTAACTCGCTGCACATTGCCACTGGCTTGCGGCGTTTTGGCACAGCTACACGAATGTCCTAAGTTGTTATTCTACCTTCAATTTACGGGCCGCTGATACCCTCGGTGGCACGCAGCGTGAAACGGCGCACAGTTTACCAGAGGGAACACGCGCGTCAGTCGACATTATTCAGTTTGCTGCGCAGATCCTGCCAGCCTGGGTGCGGCCGAAAGCGATCGCCGTGCCTGGCAGCCAGTGATTCCAGCGCCGCGACAACCTCATCAATGCCGCGGTCCCTGGCGTACTGCAAGGGCCCGCCACGAAAAGGCGCAAAGCCGGTACCGAAGATGACGCCGGCATCCAGCAGGTCCGCGTCACTAACGACGTCCTCACTAAGACAGGCAACGGCTTCATTGACCATCGGCAACATCAGGCGATCCTGTATGTCCGCAGGGAGGTAACTCCCGGACGAATCTGGCTTGCGGGCCTTGCCGTCAACCCAGGTGTAGAACCCCTGTCCGGTCTTGCGCCCAAGGTTGCCGGATTCAACCATTTCGGCAAGCCGTTCCGGTACCGGTCGGTCGAACGCGGCGCCCAGCACTTTGGATACGTGCAATGCGACGTCGATACCGACACTGTCAACCAGTTCGACCGGGCCCATCGGCATCCCAAAGTCTTCGGCAGCCTTGTCGATGTCCACCAGTGAGACGCCATCATTGGCAAGGTGCAAGGCCTCGCCCATGTAGGGCGTTAGCAGCCGATTGACGACAAACCCGGGTGCACTGCGACAGGCCAGCGGTGACTTGCCGATGCGTTTGACGAAGGCGAAGCCAGCGTCCATGACATCGCTGTCCGTATCCGCACAGTGCACGATTTCCACCAGGGGCAGTTGCGCAACCGGGTTGAAGAAGTGCAAGCCGATGAACCGGGTCGGTTCACGCAAGTCAACGCGCAGTTCTTCCAGCCGAATACTGGAGGTATTGGTAGCGAGCAACGCGCCGCTTTTCATCCTGGCTTCGAGAGATGCGTACAGTTCTTTTTTCGCCTCCAGGTTTTCGTAGATAGCCTCGATGATCAGGTCGGCCTCGGGAACACCACTGCCTGCCACGTCAGCACGCAAGCGCTGCACAGCTTCGGTACGCTGTTTGTCGTTGCGGGTTTTCTTGGCAAACAGCTTGTGCGCACGTTCCATTGCTGGCTGCACGTACTTTTCAGCGCGATCTTGCAAGGTCACCTCGAGTCCACGCAGTGCACACCAGGCAGCAATGTCACCGCCCATAACGCCGGCGCCGACGACGTGCACCTTGTTAATCGGCTGGCCGGACTTTCCGCCCTGACCCTTGAGCCTGTTTTGCAGAAAGAACACCCGTACCAGATTGCGCGAGGTAGGGCCGCACATCAGGTTTGCGATGGACCGTGCTTCTGCCTCGTAACCCGTGCGCTCCGAAGCAGCGTGTTTCTGCCACAGGGAAATGATGGCGTAGGGCGCAGGGTAGTGGTCTGCGCGGGCTTTGGCCGCCACCTGCTTTTGTAAGACGCGCGCCAGTATCGGTCGTGCCGGTGCGAGGTTCAGAATCCGGTCCAGCCAGCCTGCGCGCGATGGGGATGGGCGCTCGTCGATCAGTTGGCGCGCCGCCTGCTGCCATTGCTCGGCCGTCGTTGTTGCGTCGATCAAGCCAATGGCGCGGCCCTTTTTTATCGTTACCGGTTTACCCGTCAACATCAGCTGCATGGCCGCCCGCACGCCCGCAATCTTTACGGCACGGACGGTACCGCCGAAGCCCGGGTGAATGCCGAGTTGGACTTCCGGCAAACCCAGTATCGGTTTCGCGTGTTCCAGGGCGAGTCGGTAGTCACAGGCCATGGCCAGTTCGAGACCGCCGCCAAGAGCGAAGCCGTTAATGGCGGCAACTGTCGGGCACGGCAGTGCTTCGATCTTATCCAGCACCTGCTGGCCGAGGCGGATCAGCGCGTAGCCCTGTTCCGGGTTCTCAATGGTGGTGAACTCATTGATATCCGCCCCCATGATGAAGCCGTTGTCCTTGCCTGAATGCAGGACGACGCCTGTCGGCGGTTTGGCATGCAACGGTTCCAGCTGTTCCGCCAGTTGCTGCAGCACCTCACCCGACAGGACGTTGGCGCTGCCATCGGCTTTGTCGAGGCACAGCCAGACGATGCCGTTATCGTCAGTCTTGCTTTGCCAGTGTGTTGCACGACCGTTATCTGAAGTATTCATATGTCTCCCGCTTGCGCGCTGCGACCCAATGAGGCCTGCCTACCGGCTGGCAGCCAGTTTAGCTACACAATGTCGAAATCACAGATCAGGGGCAAATGATCGGAGAATCGTACCTGCGGGATTTCGAAGTGCGTTACGTTGATGCCGTCCTGATACAGGATGAAATCCAGCTCTTTGCGTGCCGAGCGGCTTGGATAGGACGGCAAGCCTTCAACGTTTGCGCTCTTGAGCCCCGCGGCTTTCATGAACAGGTAGATCTCATTCTGGCCCCAGAAAGTGTTGAAGTCACCCGCCACGATCACCGGTTTGCGAGTGACAGAAATGAGGTCGTAGAGGCGCCGCAGTTGCAAATGCCTGTGCCGGTACTTGAGCGACAGGTGCACCAGAAATACGGCACATTCTTCGAGCTCAAGTTCGATGATAAGGCGTTTAACGCCCGTATCAAAAAAGTGGAAGGATTCGCCGTGTATGCCGGGCCCTGCCAGCAGGGCATTGCCTTGCTTGCGGATAATGGGCAGCAATTGATTGATGGAGCTCTCGCCGTACTTGACCTGAAATGACGAACTCATGCCCAGCGATTCGGCAATGGTTTCTGCCTGATTTACTTTGCGGCTGCGAATGGAGCCGGTATCGACCTCAATCAGCCCGACAATGTCCGGCTCCTGTCCTTTTATGAACCGCGTAATTTCGGGCAGGACAGTCTGATTGCCAAGCAAATAGCCGGCGCCGGGCAGCGGCATGTGCATGTTCGCGCCCACGCCAACAGCGTAGCGAATGTTATACAGGAGGAGTCGCATCAGGTTTGGACGACGAAAAACGGCAGGATTGAGATGGTGCTCGTGCTCTACGGGCCAGTAAGCGTATTACGATACCTGAAAGGGCAAGGGCAAGGAAATTGGCCGGTTCGACAGTCACGGATCTGGCCGCTTGTGGCATTGCCAAGTCTGGATTAGCTACACTTGCAGCAGCGGGTAACAGCAGGGAGTTCACAGTGTCAGAAAGCAATCCAATTCGAATATTCGTGTCGCATCTGTTTCATGAGGATCCCGACTATTTGCGGGTATTTGAGTTCCTGGAAAGCGTAGATCGCTTCTACTACCTAAATTGCAGCAAGCCGGAAAACATGCCCGCGGGCGGTGGGCAGGAGGCCATCCGGGATGAGCTCATTGCGCAGATCAAGGAAGCGGAGGCGGTCGTGATACTGGCCAACCACTATTCGATGAACGCGGACCTGATCCGTTTTCAGCTCGACGTTGCCGAAGCCAATGAAAAGCCGATCCTCGCAATACGGCCGTTTGGCGGTGTGGCGAACACGGACGAGGCTCTGCTGGCAAGGGTTCACGAGCACCTGGAGTGGAATGAACGCGATATCGCGGATGCGATCAAACGCCAGGCGCGTCTGGAAGATACGACCCGATGGGATGTTATAGATTTTCCATAAAAAACATAACGATATCAGAAGTATCTATAATTATTGTTAGGAAAGTACGGACGGTAAGCGAACGCTTGTAGCCGCTCCCGGCAGGAATCCTATGACAGACAGGCAACGTCCGGCGCCCTTGATCATTGCTCACCGCGGTGCTTGCGGTTATTTGCCGGAACATACCTTGCCCGCCAAGGCGCTGGCGTACGGTATGGGGGCGGACTTCCTGGAACAGGATGTGGTGGTCAGTCGTGATGATGAACTGATCGTCCTGCACGATATTCACATCGATCGCGTCAGCAATGTTGCAGAGCTTTTTCCGGGACGGGCACGCAGCGATGGTCGCTACTACGTGCGTGACTTCGACCTTGCCGAATTGCGCACCTTGTCGGTGTGGGAACGTTTTTCTGACGGCGCAGGCCAGGTCGCGGTGTTCCCGCAGCGGTTCCCGGCACACAGTGGCCATTTCCGCATAGCGACTCTCGAAGACGAATTGCAGATGATCTCTGGCCTCAATCACTCTACCGGTCGGCAGGTCGGCATTTACCCGGAAGTAAAGAACCCTGCCTGGCACCACAAGGAAGGGGTCGATTGCGCGGCTTTGCTGCTCAAGCTGTTGGGGCAATACGGGTACACGGGGGCGGCCGATCGGGTCTATGTGCAGTGTTTCGATGCGGCCGAGCTACGCCGTATCCGCGAAGACCTCGGTTGTCGGCTGCCGCTGATCCAACTGGTTGCGGACGATGAGTGGGGCGAGTCAACGACTGACTACGCACAATTGATGACGACCGCCGGCCTGGCCAGCGTGGCAGAGTACGCGGACGGTATCGGGCCGTGGTTGCGGCAGTTGTACACGGTGCCTGCGATCGACGGCGAGCCTTTGTCGAGTGGCTTGCTCGAGCGGGCTCATTCTGCCGGCTTGAAAGTGCACCCTTATACCTTCCGGGCTGATGCCGTCGAACCCTGTTTTGGCGATTTTTCGACCATGATCCGTTGGTTTACCGGGCACCTTGGCGTCGACGGGGTGTTCACCGATTTTCCCGACAAGGCCCGGATGGCATTCTCGTCGTGAATTGGCGGAACCTCCTTTAATACCTGAAAAATATAGTGTTTTCCGGATTCTGGCGAGTGCTTCAGTGGATGGGGCATTAACTGGAGTTGCCGGATTGAGAACTCTGTCCTTTTCAGTCCCAAGAAAGTGCATAATCTTTGTCGATGCCAGTGGTTCCAAGAGACCAATGTGATCGACGATCTTGCGCAGAATTTGCTCTATCTGACCGGCGGTGCTTTTGCCGCAGGCTGGCTTGCGGCAAAAATCGGCTCGTTTCTGGGTCGTCGCTGGTCGTCCGCCAAACGCGATCCCCGGGACGATCGTATCCGTTCGATAGAAGCCGAGCTGCGGGTAACCGGCGTGAGCCGGGAGAAGCTGCTGGAAGAACTGGAAACGAAGAAGAAAGAACTGAGCGCCAGTGAAGCCAGAATGAAAGAGCACTCGGCAACCATCAAAGAACAGTTGGCGGAGATCAACAAGCTGCGGGTCGATCTGAAAGCGTCTGTCAGAAAGACGGACGAACTGCGCAATGAATTGAGCGACAGGGCAGAAGAGAACTTGCGATCAACCTGTCGCTTACGCGACATGGAGACGGAATTGTCGGTCGCACGCGCGTCGACCGATCTGATGAGTACCGGGGTACTCGACTACAACATCGACGAAGACGACGAGGAAGCGCCGGAGCAAATCATCAAATCGGTGTCCTGAGCCCATAGTTTTTTCGTGCAGGCCGTCCGCACAGCCTACAGAGCGCCTGCTATCATCTTTGGCAGTATGCGCCGCCTGCTCACCACCATTTTTTCCTGTTCACTGTTGCTGCTCGCGGCCTGCGGGGAACAACGGCTGCCGGTGGAAATACGTTTCGCCGCCTATTATGCCGACAGTGAAGTCTCGTGCCTCGAAAACAACAGCGGTATTGGCTTGTCGGACTTGCGCTTCTTCGTGCATGACGTGCGCTTGCAAACGGCAGATGGCGGAGAGGCCCGATTGACGCTGACGCCGGAGCCCGGCTGGCAAACCGACAGTGTTGCCCTGATCGATCTTGAGAATGCCGGTCATGGCTGTATCAACGGCAGCCTGGAAACGAACATACGGTTGCAAGGCACGGTACCGGCAGGCACGTATGACGGCCTGAGCTTTCGCGTGGGTGTCCCTGACGTGCTGAATCACGCGGACCCGCTTTATGCTGAGGCTCCATTGTCGCAAACCGCGATGCACTGGCACTGGCGTTCCGGCTACAAGTTTATGCGTGCAGGCGTCAGACAAGGCGACGATGGTGCATGGCTGCACCTTGGCAGCGCCGGTTGCCAGGGAACCATCGGTAACCTGAGTGGTTGTGAGCGCGCAAATCGGCCAACAGTGCGTTTGCCGGGCTTCGACGCACAACGGCACGCCGTCGCGCTCGATTTGCAACGGCTGTTTGCTGCCTCATCGCTGCGCGATGGTCTGATAGACAGTTGCCAGATGGGACCGGACGAAGAGCTGTGTGACGGTATCGCCATGGCGCTGGGACTGGACCTTGCCGATGGTTCAAGCGCCGGGCCAGCCAAGGCGTTCAAGACGGTAGACTTCAGGCAGTGAGCAAGTGGCTGCCAGGCGCCGCTCTCGTCGTGCTTGTCATTATCGCAAGCATGGTCACTAGGTCGGGTAGTGACGACTATGAGTGGGATTTGCCGTGCGGCCACCCGCTGCCGATCGTGCCGGATGACAATCCGATGTCCACTGCCAAAGTCGAACTGGGCCGCTGGTTGTTCTACGACACGCGGCTGTCTGTTAGCGGTGAAATGTCGTGCGCGACTTGCCACAGACAGGAGCTTGCCTTTACCGATGGGCGTGCACGTGCGGTTGGTGCCACGGGCGAGATTCATCCGCGTGGTTCGATGAGCCTTGTGAACGCCGCATTCACCGGCCGACTGAACTGGGCCAATCACTTGCTCGATCGACTGGAAATTCAGGCACTGACGCCATTGTTCGGTGAGACTCCGGTGGAGATGGGCATGGTGGGTCGGGAGCAAGCGGTTATCGATCTGCTACGCAAGGATGATCGTTACCGTAAACTGTTGCCGCGTGCCTTTCCTAATGATGCCGATCCCTATTCCCTGTTGAATCTCGTTCGTGCCATCTCTGCATTTGCGCGCAGTATCGTTTCGTTCAACAGTGACTATGACCGTTACTTGCAAGGTCAAAGCGACGCGTTGAGTGACAGCGCCGTGCGCGGCATGGAATTGTTTTTTTCCGAACGCTTCGAGTGTTTCCATTGCCACGGTGGCTTTAATTTTACGGACTCAAGTACACACAGTGCTGCGAGCGTCAGCAACGTCGGTTTCCACAACAACGGGCTGTACAACATCGGCGGCAATGGCAATTATCCGCCGGACAATACCGGGCTCTACGAGCTGACCGGGCAACGGCGGGATATGGGTCGATTCAAAGCGCCAACCTTGCGCAATATCGCAGTGACAGCACCTTACATGCACGACGGCAGTTTGGCTTCTTTAGCGGATGTGCTTGATCACTATGCACGTGGCGGTCGATTGATCGAAAGCGGACCACAGGCCGGGGACGGGCGGCACAACCCGTATCGCTCGGAGTTTGTTACCGGTTTCGAAATGAGTAGCAGTGAGCGCGATGACTTGCTTGCATTCTTGGCAGCGCTTACGGATCAGTCAGTGTTGACTGATGCGCGGTATGCGGATCCTTACCAGCCGTAACAAGTCTTGCCGACAAGCGGTCCATAGCCGATGTACGCACTGCAAAACGCCGGTGTCGGCGTTGTTGCGGCAAGCAGGGTGTTGCCTGCAGTCAAACATCACGGCCTGTACGACTTCCGGCTGACATCGTTCGTTGTCGACTGTTCACCCTGCCGAAACGCAGTGGTTATGCGTGGCCGAGCGTCAAGCTATACAAACTGGATGACCGCCCGGCGTTGGTCGTTAGGTATACAATCAAACTGACGAGCTATCCGCACGGCGAGAATTCAGGCGCCTGACGTGGCCAGCCGCGGTTACTCATTGGCAAAATGGTCAAACAACATAGTCGCTGGTTAGCAAACCGGTTCACTGCAGGGTTAGAAGTGAGCAATGTCCTGTTCGTTTTTCGACCTACTCAACAGGGGGAAGGGCTATGGGAATTATGTCGTTGTGGATGCCGATCATTGCGTCGGCTGTGCTGGTCTGGATTGTCAGCGCGATCGTCTGGATGGTGATGCCCTGGCACAAGAAAGACTGGTCCGCAGTGCCGAACGAGTCGGGGGCTCGCGCGGCGTTGAAGGGGCTTGCGAGTGGCATGTACATGCTGCCGTACTGCACGGACCCGAAACAGCTTGATGACCCGGAGGTGCGCAAGAAGTACGAGGAAGGGCCAATAGCCTGGATCACGGTCGCACCGAACGGCTTGCCGAAAATGGGCGGCAAGTTATTACTGTCTTTTGTTTTCTATCTGCTGGTTGGTGTCGTGTGTGCTTACATACTGACTCGTACCGGCACTGCACTGGACGATTATTTGCAGGTATTCCGGGTCGCTGGAACGATCGCGTTCATTAGCTACAGCTTTGCCTATGTGCAGGAAAGCACCTGGTTTCAACGTCCATGGTCGGTCACGGCGCGTAACTTTCTCGACGCGTTGATCTATGCGTTACTGACGGGTGGAGTGTTCGGTTGGCTAGCGTAAAGGGTCATTAGCCGGGGGCAACGCGTCAATGAAATTGGGGGGCATACTCGCCCCCCAATGGTCTTACGTCGTAACGGCCCTGAACGTCAGTGCTTGCGTTGACTTACGCGGCGACACTGATACGTCGCGGCAATGCCTTGGCCTGTTTCGGGATGGATATCTCAATCACGCCATGCCGGTTGCTCGCTTCTACTTTGTCACCATCGACGGTATCAGGCAGGATAAATCGCCTGTAAAAGCGCCCATAAGCGCGCTCGGCACGACGGCGCGTCGGAGTTGCAGTTTCGCTGTCGCTGAACTTTCGTTCGCCCGCGATGGTAAGTACTCCGCCGTCCAGAGTGACCTCTACTTCTTTCGGATCAACTCCCGGCAAGTCGACCTGAAGTTGAAAGCTGTCTTCAAATTCATTGATGTCGACGCTGGGTACCCAATCGGCTGTCGCACTGCTGCTGTCCGCATTAGCCCTGCTGTCGAAGAGACGATTGATCTCGTCCTGCAACTGACTCACGCCTCTCCACGGCTCGTATCGTATTAATGACATGGTTCTGGTCTCCTCAATAAGAATGCCTGGCGTGTTAGCGTGCCGGGCTTGCGGCTATCAATGTGTGCGCACGAACGGATTTCAAGGGTGGCAGCCGGCAGGCAAGGTGGGACGTTCGGCCCTGCTAATACAGCGGGAACTGAGGGGACTTGACGTGGGCCTGTATCGCCACCATATCGTCTGACTGCGGTCGGAAAAGCCCCGGGATGCAGGGCTTGAAATGGTTGCTACAGCAGGGTCGACGTTTGCTGTATTCAATAACAGCTAGTGTGTTTGCCGCCAGGCGGTATCACGTTGGAGAGTACTGATGAGCGAGTCAAAGTTGTATCGCTATACTGCCTTCAGTGACAGGGCAGATGGAGGTAATCCGGCCGGCGTATGGGTCGGCGATGTTTTGCCGCCGGTCCGCGAAATGCAGCGCATTGCGGCCGAGGTGGGGTTCTCCGAAACCGCGTTTATGGCACCCCGGAACGGCGAGGTTCGTGATGTGCGCTATTTCAGTCCTGAAGCGGAGGTCAGCTTTTGTGGGCACGCAACGATTGCCAGCGGCGTCTTGCTGGGCATGCAGGACGGCATCGGCGACTATCGTTTGCAGACACAGGTTGGTGAAGTGCTCGTCAACGTACGCCAGGAAGGTGAGCGTTTCGTTGCTTCACTGACTTCCGTCGAACCACGTCACGAGCAACCGTCTGCTACTTTGCTGGACGCTGCACTGGCAGCGCTGAACTGGAGCCGGAGCGAACTCGATCCCAGTCTTCCTCCGGCGAAAGCGTACGCAGGGGCCTGGCACCTGATTATCGCGGTGAAAGAGCGTTCTCGTTTGCAAACACTTGACTACGCCTTTGATGAACTGAAAACGCTGATGCTCGAACACGAACTGACGACGTTACAGCTGATCTGGCAGGAATCGTCAAGCGTCTTTCATGCGCGCAACCCGTTCCCCGTCGGTGGGGTGGTAGAGGATCCCGCCACCGGTGCAGCAGCTGCGGCGTTGGGCGGGTACCTGCGCAATGCCGGGTATTTGACGGCACCCGGCACTCTGCACATACACCAGGGAGTCGACATGGGACGGCCGAGTGAAATTACGGTAAGCATCCCGGAAAAAGGCGGCATAGTCGTTTCGGGAACGGCCGTCAGTCTGGACGGCTGATCAGTTCGATTTTGTTTAGTGTCAACCAGCACGGTTTTGACGGTAGTGATTTGTCCGGTGAGAGCGGATACTTCGGGGCACGGGCAACATTGCAGGAACTTGGATGATGCAAGCAGAAACAGTCGCTGTACTAACGGGCAAGACAGCACCGTTCGGTCCGAAAGGCGAGCCCAGTGCCTACCGCAAAGTCGCTACGGCCGAGACGCAGGAAATTGACTCCCTGGGTATTGTTGGCGATGAACAGGCCGATCCGCGCTACCACGGCGGACCCGACAAGGCGATCCTGCAGTACGCATCAGAACACTACCCGCTCTGGCAGCAAGAACAGCCGCACCTACGTGCGGAGTTCCGCGATGCCGGTGCGTTCGGTGAGAACATATCCAGCATTGGCATGGACGAAACCTCGGTTTGTATTGGTGACCGTTTCCGGCTTGGCACGGCCGTTGTCGAGGTGAGTCAGGCGCGCCAGCCGTGCTGGAAACTCGGACACCGCTTCGGTGATGCGGGAATGGTGGAGGCCGTTGTGCGGTGCGCCCGGAGTGGCTGGTATTACCGGGTATTGGAGCCAGGCTCGGTCGCAGCGGGTGACGAGATTGAATTACTGGAGCAGCCTTTTCCGCAATGGCCAACGGCGAAAGTGTTCGAACTGCTGATCGGCGGCGGACGCGACAAATCGGCATTGCGTGCCCTGAGCAAGCTCGATCCATTGTCCATCAATTGGCGTGAACGAGCGCGGCGCAAACTGCGTAACCTGAAAGGGCGCGACGATTAGCGACGTGCGCGGTCCAGTACCGTCCCGTTAACGAGCCTCCTCAGTCCGGAACACTGGCCGCGATTTTCAGGACCGTATTCCAGTTGCGTACCGTGCCTATTCCACCCATGCGCTCGGGCGACAATGCCGCACCCAGTTTGGATTGACCGATACCGGCACCGAAATAAACCCAGAGATTGCCATTGACCACCCGGACTTGTTCGGCGTCGGTCCGCCATTGCTCCAGCTTGCTGACAGCCGCAGCCGTAACCGGTTCGCGCATGACGCGCACTGTTACGTGACTGGGATCGTCAATGGATTCTGTCGGGAATGGGTTGTCGGCAAGCAGTTGCCGCCAATCGTCGGCGGTTCGCAGAATCATGGAAATTGGCCGATCGAATTGCTCGACGAACTTCTGCTCCAGGGTCTCCGACA